>CAZIXN010000130.1:0-8148 GCA_964543215.1 uncultured Phycisphaera sp. | reverse complement strand
ACGCGATGAGCTGTCCGTTCTTCCAGCTGTTGCCGCCGGCCGAGGTGTACTGATAGACCGACAGCGTTTCGTTGCCGTGGTTGCGGTCGAAGTAGATCATCCCCAGCTTGCCTTCCTGGGCGAGGCTCTTGGGGTTGCCGCCGTTGTTGATGACCAGCCAGAAGCTCTCCCAGCCCTTGCTTGCGGTGGTGGACCAGCTCAGCGTCTGATTGTGCTCGTCGTAGCTGCCCGCGACGTTGTAGACCTTGCCGGCCTTGTCGTTGATGCCGGCGTTGATTTTGTCGCCGTCCTGGTTGACCAGTTTGTTGCCCTGGCGGTCGAGCTCGAAGGAATAAACCGACGCGGCGTCGGCCAAGCCGACCAAGCTGAGGGTGGCGAGCGCGGCGGCTCCGGCGACAATAGATCGGGTGATCGAAAGCATGGCGGGTTCCCGTGGTGATCGAGTGGAATGCGAGCGAAGCGTCGGTCCCACGCGGGGTCGGCGGTGATGGAGTCTGCTCCGCAATTCCCGCGGGGCCAGCCTGGATGTGATGAGCCACGCGCGATCGCCTTGGCGGGCTAGGCGCCGTCGGCAAAGTCTTCCCGGATTCACACGAAACGCGGCGTTGGGTCCAGACCGTTAGGCGAGGCGGGTCTGGCCGGCCTGCGGGAAGCTGATCAGCAGGAACACCGAGTTCTCGGACGCTTGCAGCTCCACGCCCCGCGCCGCCGCGGGGATCAGCAGCGTCGCGCCCGCCGGGGCCGGCAACGGATCGCCGCCGTGGGACTCGATGGTCATCTCACCGGAGAGGAGCATCACCGCCAGCACCTCGCCGGCGGGCAAGTCGTGCCTCGCGTGCGCATCGGCCTCGTAATGGTCGATGCGGAAGTACTCGCAGACCACCCGTCGCACGCCACGCACCGCGGGGAACCGCAGCACTCCGGCAGGTCGTGGCGGTCCCGGGTCGGCGACCACCGCATTGGGCTCGAACTTGCCCGTGTCCGCCGGGCCGAAGTCGATGCACTGCATCGCGGCGTCCACATGCAGCTCTCGGCCGGTCCGTCCCCAGTCGTAGACGCGGAAGGTCGTGTCGCTGGGCGTCTGCACTTCGGCCACGAGAATCCCGCCGCCGAGCGCATGACACGTGCCCGAGGGCAGGTAGTGGCAGTCGCCGGGCCTGACGGGCACGGTGATCATCAGCGGCACGACCGCTTCGTCGGTGTTCTTCGCGAGCGCCGCGCGGAGCTGTTTAGGCGTCACGCCGGCCTGGATGCCTTTGTAGATCACCGCGCCCGGGTCGCAGTCGACGATGAACCAGGCTTCGCTCTTGAGAAAGGCATCGTCGTGGGCCGCGGCGTAGGCGGCGCTGGGATGCACCTGCACCGACAGGTTCTCCGAGGCGTCGAGGTACTTGAGCAGCAGCGGAAATCCGCCTTCGGGCGAGAGCGGCAGGTCGCCGAGCAGGGCGGATCGCGTGCCGTCGTTGGCGAGCAGATCGCGGAGGGCTTTGCCCTTGAGCCGGCCGTTGGCGATGACGGACAGCGCGCTGTCGCCACCACCGCCGGACGCGGAAGTTTTCGCGAGGTCGACCAGCTCCCACGATTCGCCGATGCGGGTGTCGGCGTTTCCTGGAAGCTCTCGGCCCAGGCGTTCGAGCGTTCGGCCGCCCCACACTTTTTCCTTGTAAATCGGCCGGAGCAGCAGCGGATAGTTCGGCGTGTCAGACATCGCGCGAGTATAAGCCGCGGTCACCGGCAGACGCGTGACATCGCCCAGGTCGAGAGCCGATCAAGTCTGCGCTAAACGCGCCGCGTGAATCATTGGTCGCGATCCATGAGACGGTTCCATGTTGGCTACATCCGCGCGGCGGCGGGGGGAGAGGTGCGCGTTTCGACACCGGGATACGACGGACGGTTTCCCGGAGGGGTAGCACCCAAGTCCGGCGTCCCGTGAGTTAGACGGTGGAACAGTGTGGTGGTCTTTGACGTGCGAATATCCGCGGCGGCTTGCGGGCAAAAAGCCGACTCGAAGACGAGATGATCCGTTGCGCCCGCGGTGCGCGCGTAAGGCCATCGTGTGGTTGCACGTGCGACTCACGCCTCAACCCTCCACCACGTCGAGCCCCAGATCCAGAGACGGAGCCGAGTGCGTCAAGGCTCCGACCGAGACGCGATCCACGCCGGTGCGGGCGATGTCGGCGACGGTTTCGAGCGTGACGCCGCCGCTGGCTTCGAGCGCGATCCTCGGTTGGCGGTCGTCACGCATCGCCACGGCTTGTCGCAACGTGTCCTGTGTCATGTTGTCGAGCAGGATGAGATCGACGGTGGAAGTCAGCACCACGGCGAGCTGATCGAGCGTGTCCACTTCGACCTCGACGAACTTGAGGCTGGGAAACGTCCGTCGTGCCTTGGCCGCCGCGCGGTCGAGCGTTTCGGCCAGCGCGTCGAGCGGGACGCCGGCGAGGTGGTTGTCCTTGACGAGCATCGCGTCACCCAGGCCGACACGGTGCGGCGTCCCGCCTCCGCAGGCCACGGCATACTTCTGCCAACGACGCAGCCCGGGCAACGTTTTGCGGGTGTCGCACACCTTCGCCTTCGTGCCGTGAACCCGCCGGACAAACTCGGCGGTGAGCGAGGCGATGCCCGAGAGGTGCGTGACCAGGTTCAGCGCCGTGCGCTCGAAAGCGAGCAGCTCACGCAGCGAACCCGACAGTCGCGCGACGGGTTGGCCAGGCGCCAGGGCGTCGCCGTCGCGGGCGAGCAGGTCCAGACGCAGGTCGTTGAAGCCGCGCAAGCCGCCGGGCAGAAAGTTGGCACCGCTGAGCACGCCGTGCGACCGGCTCCGCATCAGCGCGCCGCCGCGCTGCGTCGCCTTGATGAACGCCCAGGACGTGATGTCCACGCCGGCCGGCGCCACGTCGATCGCCAGATCGTCCGCGAAGCGCGCGGCGACGTGGGCATCGTCGAGCATCGAGCGATCGAGCGCTTCGGCGTACAACGCCTGAGCATCGAGCGGCGCGGGCGGAGGGGAAGTCTTGGGATCGGCCATGGGTCGGATCATCGCCGAATCACCGCGTCGCGTCGAAGCGGTGCTCACGCGTGCCGGCCCGACGCATCCGGGAACGACACCGCGAACCGGTCCGGTCCCATCGCCACAAAGCGCAGCCGGTCGCCGGGCCGGGCGCTTGCCGCGGCGTACACCTGGGCCCAACCGCGCCAGCGCAGCGTCGTCCCCCGCGCGAAGTCGGTGACGATCTCCCGCCCGTCGGGCAGCACGAGGGTCAGCGCCGTGGTTCGCAGACGTTCGGACACGCCGGGCAGGGTGGCGTAGTGATTCCGAAGGGCCCCGGCGGTGAGCGTCACGTCGCGCAGCGGGCTCACCGCGTCAGGCAGCACGTACCACGCCCGCATGGTCTGCACCGAGTAGCTTGGGCCAGCCGCAAAGGCCTCGACATCGGCCAGCATCACGAAGACGGCAAAGCGCGCCTCGGATTTGCTCTGCCAATAGGCATCGTCTCCGCCGACCGCGGCTTGGTACTTGCGTCGAAGACGCTCCACATCAGCGGGCCGTAGATCGCCGAACGACGCGATATCCGCCGCGATCGCCGTCGCGCGAAACGGCCCGGCGGACTGCTTGAGGAAGAGGCGTTCGCCCGGCTCGATCACGCCGTACGGCTCCTTGGCGGTGCGTGTGAGCCGGCTCTCGATCGTCTTCGTGCCCGACAGCACTGCGTCGAGATACGGCTTCTTCAAGATCGCGACGTGGATGCTCACGCGAACGATCCTAAGCCAAGCGTCATGTCAGCGCCTGCCAGAGCATCCGGCCGCCCGCGAACGCCGCCGCGACGTACATCACCGCGGTGAACGGGCCTTCGGCAACACGGCGGTGCAGCCACAGCCCGATCAACGAGCCGATCGGCACCGCCACGAGCATGCCCAGCGACACCATCAGCGTCGTCCGCGTGATCAAGCCACCGAACAGATAGAACGGAACTTTCATCATGTTCACGACGAAGAAGAACACCACGAGCGTGGCCACGAGTCGGCGCTTGTCGAGCCGGGCTTCCAGCCAGTAAAGCGTCATGATCGGCCCCGCCGCGTGAGCCAGTGCCGAGACGAAGCCCGCCAGCCCACCGGCGATCGCACCGGCCACGGGGGTGTCCGGCACGCGCCGCAATCGACCGCCGCACCAGCGGAATACCTGTAAGGCGACCATGACCAGTGTCACGCTGCCGACGGTGACGGCCAGAACGGTGGCCAGCGAATCACGCGGGTCGTCGCCGCCTGCGGAATCCCGGTCGGCAAGCAACACGACGACCCCCGCCGCCGCCAAAGCAATCCCCACCAAGGCCCCCAGCAACGCGGGACGGAGGTGCTCGGGCGATCGGTCGCGACGGTGCTGGGCGATAGCGACAAGGTCCGCGCCGATGAGTACCGGCAACATCACGGCCACCGCGTGGTCCGCCGCCAGGACGTTGCCCACCAGTGGCACGGCCAGCACCCCGATGCCCCCGCCGAAGCCCGATTTCGCGATGCCGATGACGATCGCGGCGCTGAGCAAGAGCGTCCAGATCAACCACGGCGCAGCGTCAGGTTGGAAGAGCAGCGTGTCCAAGAAGTCTCGAAAAAAAAAGCCCGCCTCGAAAGGCGGGCTTTGAGCATTGCGGATGATTGCCTCAGGCCGATTTACGACGCAGGGTCAGGAGGGCGAGACCACCGGCGAGGACCGCCACGGTGCCGGGCTCGGGAACCACGGTCGTGTCGATGTTGAAGACCTTCTTGCGGATGGTCGCGGCACCATCTTGCGGGCCCACGGCTTGAAGCGTGTTGTTGAGCACCACGTCGATGCTGCTGCGCTCGTAGGGCTCGAGATCGATCACGATGGAGTTGGACCAGAAGCCCGAATCGGTCGGGACCGTATCGTTGGTGCTCGAGAACACAACCTGGAAGCTGTCGATTTCCAGGTTGGTCGTGACGTCGAGAATCTGAACCAGCAAGGTCGCCGAGACGAGCAGAGAGTTCGGCGTGTTGCTGAGGAAGGAGAAGTCGCCGCCTTCATTGACGGTCAATTCCTTGAGGAATTCCCCGTTGTTGCTGGAGAGATTGAAGCTCAGCGCACCATCAACGTTCTGAGATTCAGCCGAAGGGCTCTTGGCCTGGAACGGACGCGTTGCAGGCAGGAGAACCAGAAGGTTGTCAGGACGAAGTTCTGGATCGCCATAGAGATCGGGGGAAGCGATCACATCGGTGTAGGTCACGTCGGTTCCTTCGAAGGGATCCGTCGTGTCGAACGCAGCACTGGCGGAGGTTGCGAAAGCAACGCCAGCCAAAAGTCCAATCACCCCAGTTGTCTTCATTTGAGCGGCCATGATCTGATTTCTCCTCTACACGGCAATGCGGGCGGTTCTAAATCATCCGGAACAAGGCTTTCGAGCCAGGCTCCGCATCCATCCACGCCAAGCTTAATCGGGAAACGGCGGGATTGCAACGATTGATTTTAGGAATTCACCAGAAAATCATGAAATTCGATTTGCAGGGGTCCCGATTTTAGGACCCTTGGCCCCCGGAACGGGGCTGGGGACGATGCGGTTGCGTGCCCGCTGGGCGCGGTCCATGTCCTCGGCGGACGGTGCCCGGCCGGTGTCGAGCATCACGCGGAAGCAGTCGAACAAGTACCGCGCGTCGTGGGGCCCGGGGCTGGCCTCGGGGTGATATTGAACCGCGAAGGTGGGTTCGGAGGCGTGGCGGAAACCTTCTAAAGTCTTGTCGTTAAGGTTGATGTGCGTTGGTTCGGCCCCGACGTGTTCGAGCGATTCCTGCGTGACCGCAAAGCCGTGGTTCTGGCTGGTGATCTCGACTTTGCCGGTTCCCAGGTTCTGGACCGGCTGGTTTCCACCGCGGTGGCCGAACTTGAGCTTGACGGTCTCGGCCCCCAGGGCCCGGGCGAGAAGTTGATGTCCGAGACAAATCCCAAAAGTGGGAAGTTTGCCGCGAACAGCCTTCAGCGTGTCGATGGTGGCGGTCACCGCGGCCGGATCGCCCGGGCCGTTGGAGATGAACAGGCCGGCGGGAGCGTGCTCCATGATCTGATCCGCGTTCGCGTTCCAGGGCAGGACGACGACGTCCAGGCCGGATTGTGCGAGGTTTCGCAGGATGTTGAGTTTGGTGCCACAGTCCAGCGCGACCACGCGCGGCCGATCGGCGGGTACTTCGACGAAACCCTGGACGGGCTGCCACTCGCCCAGGCCTTCGGACCAGTACAAGGGCTCGGTGCGGGAGACTTCCGCCACCAGATTCCGCCCGACGAGTCCCGGGTCGGCCTTGGCCATGGCCACAAGCTCGTCGTCGGACTTCCGGGGATCGGTACAGAGGACGCCGTTCATCGCGCCCTGGCTGCGGATTTTCCGGGTCAGTGCCCGGGTGTCGAGGCCGTCGATGCCCGTGACCCCCGCGGAAGCGAGCCAGGCTTCGAGTTTGTCGGTGCTTCGGTAGTTGCTGGCGAGGTTGGAGAGTTCGCGTACGACAAAGCCGGTGACCTGGGGCCTGGCGGATTCGAGGTCGAGGTCGTTGCTGCCGTAGTTGCCGATCATCGGGTTGGTCATCGTGACGATCTGCCCGGCGTAGGACGGATCGGTGAGGATTTCCTGGTATCCCGAGAGGGAGGTGTTGAAACAGACTTCGCCGACGGCGCAGCGGGGCGACAGCTCGCCGTAGGCCCGGCCGGTGAAGACGGTGCCGTCGGACAGGGCCAGCCGAGCGGGGGGGCGGGCATGGTTTTGCGGTTTCACCGAGTTGGACATGGCGGGAGTTTAGCGGCGACGCCGTCTGTTATGCGTCGCGCCATAGGCCGAGCTCGATGAGTTGCCCGGTGACCTGTCCCGCCCAGTCGCGGTTGGCGGCGGGGCTGGCGGGCGAGGGGTGGAGGATGCGGCCGATCGTGACGCCGGGGAGCTGGTCCGCGCAGGACCTGGCTTGGGATTCTGCCCACGCGCCGACGCCGATGACGAATTGCGGTTCGAGCACGTCCAGCACGCGCTGGAGGTGCTTGCGGCACGCGGCGACCAGCGGCTCGCGTTCGTGCACGGGCAGCTTGTCGGGGGTGAGGTTTCGGGCCGACTCGGCCATAAAAACCAACGGGCAGAAGTTGGTGACGAAGTGCTCGGTGAAGAAGGCATCCGCGCTGCCGAAGCGCGCCTCGATCAGCGACCACACGCGTCGTCCGGACACTTCGGATCGCTGGCAAGCGAGGCCTTGCACCAGCCGCTTGGGGTGCTGTGGGTTCGGCCGGCCGATCGGGGCGTGGAGTCGGAGGAAGTCGCGGACGGCGTGGATTTCGCCGAAGGGGATGCCGGTCTGAGCCATGCCCCACGGGCCGGGATTCATGCCGAAGAGCACGGCCCGTTTTTTCGTGTTGCCGAAGCGGCGGGTGTACGCCTCGACCATGGGCCAGGCGTAGGTCAGCGGGTTGTAGACGGTGTGAACGGGCGGGGCGAAGGGCAAGGTCTGGGCCGTGTCCCGCAACTCGGCGGCGGCGCGGAGGAGTTGGTCGGCGATGCGGGCCTGGGTCGGCATGGGACGATCGTAGTGGGACAAAGAAAAACCCACGGATGAAGTCCGTGGGCTTCGAGTGTGTTGCGGTTCACGAGGGCGCGGCGGGTCAGACGTTCAAGACGACGTCGATTTCGGTGCCGGTCATGTACCAGACGGCGGTTCTCCCGGTGGTGCTGGCCCACTGGATGTCCTCCCGGCCGTCGCCGTTGAGATCGGAGACGCCGGTGACGGACCAGTTGGAGTTGACGTCGATCTGCTGCTGGCTTCTCACCATCGAGCCGGCCTGCATGATCCAGATCAGCGTGGCGGACTGGCTGACGTTGCGGTAGAGGCGGTCGAGATCGCCGTCGCCGTCGAAGTCGCCGGTGGCGGCGAGCGTGTAGCCGTCGCCGGGCTCGGCGGGTTGGGGTGTGGGCGTTGCGATGGGTGTTGCGATGGGCGTTGGGGTGGGCGTGGGCGTCGGGGCTGGCGTGGTGGGCGGGCCGGCGACGGCGACCATGGTGCGGATGTTCGTGCCGTCCATGATCCATGCGTGGTGCTGGCCGTCGCGTTCCCAGTAGATATCGGCTTTGCCGTCGCCGTTTTGGTCCTGGCTGCCGGTGACGGTCCAGGTCGGGT
>CAZIXN010000129.1:0-8156 GCA_964543215.1 uncultured Phycisphaera sp. | reverse complement strand
TCAAACCGGTCCAGCATCATCACCCTGTCCCACGCCTTCACGAAGTCGCGGACAAACTTTTGCTCGGCGTCGTCGCAGGCGTAGACCTCGGCGATGGCTCGCAACTGGGAGTTGCTGCCGAAGACCAGGTCGCAGCGGGTGGCGATCCATTTCGGTTTGCCGGTGGCACGGTCGGAGCCGACGAAGGTCTGGCCGTGGTCGTCGGCGGCTTGCCAGTGCGTGCCGAGATCGACGAGGTTGCGGAAGAAGTGGTTGGTGAGCGTTTCGGGCCGGTCGGTGAAGACGCCGTGCCTGGATTGCTCGGCGTTCGCGCCCAGGACGCGAAGACCGGCGACGAGGACGGACATCTCCGGTGCCGTGAGCGTGAGCAGGCAGGCCCGGTCGATGAGGCGTTCTTCGGGGGAGCGCGGGTCGTGATCGTGGTTGGCCAGGAAGTTGCGGAAGCCGTCGGCCTTGGGTTCAAGCACGGCGAAGGAGTCGACATCGGTCTGCTCGGGCGTCGCGTCGGTGCGGCCGGGCGTGAACGGCACCTCCACGACGTGGCCCGCAGCCTTGGCCGCGGCTTCGATCGCGGCGCAGCCGCCGAGCACGATGAGATCGGCCAGCGACACGTGGCGTGGGCTTGATGCGTTGAAGTCTTTCCGAATCCCTTCGAGTTTGTCGAGCGTCTTGGTGAGTTTGGCGGGCTCGTTGACGGCCCAGAACTTCTGGGGTGCCAGGCGAATTCGGGCCCCGTTCGCGCCGCCGCGTTTGTCGGAGTCGCGGAACGTCGAGGCGGACGCCCACGCGGTGCTCACGAGCGTGCCGATGGAAAGGCCCGAAGCGAGCAGCTTGCTTTTGAGCGCCGCGATGTCCGCGTGATTGATCGGCTCGCCGGTGGGGTCGGGCACGGGGTCCTGCCAGATCTGCGGCTCGGCGGGCACGAGCTTGCCGACGCCACGGACATAAGGCCCCATGTCGCGGTGCGTCAACTTGAACCACGCCTTGGCGAAAACGTCCGCGAATTCGTCGGGATTCGCGTGGAAGCGGCGGGAGATCTTTTCGTAGGCCGGGTCGGTGCGCAGGGCCATGTCGGCCGTGGTCATCATCGGCCGGTGCTTGACCCCCGGAAGGTGGGCATCGGGGACGGTGCGCGACGCTTCGTCCTTGGGCTGCCACTGATGGGCACCGGCGGGGCTTTTGGTCAGCTCCCACTCCCAGCCGAAGAGCGTGTCGAAGTAGCGGTTGTCCCATGTGGTGGGTGTGGGCGTCCAGGCGCCTTCGATGCCCGAGGTGATGGTGTGCTCGCTGTGTCCCTTGCCGAGCTTGTTGCGCCAGCCCAGGCCCATCTCGGTGATGTCGGCGCCTTCGGGTTCGCGGCCGACGTTCTCGTCGACGTTGCCCGCGCCGTGGCACTTGCCGAAGGTGTGTCCGCCGGCGACGAGTGCGACGGTTTCCTCGTCGTTCATGGCCATGCGGGCAAAGGTCTCGCGGATGTCGCGGGCCGAGGCGAGCGGGTCGGGGTTGGCGTTGGGGCCTTCGGGGTTGACGTAAATCAGTCCCATCTGCACCGCGCCCAGCGGATTTTCGAGGTGGCGGTCGCCGGTGTACCGCTCGTCGCCAAGCCACTGCGACTCCGGCCCCCAGTAGATGTCTTCCTCGGGTTCCCAGACGTCCGCGCGGCCGCCGGCGAAGCCGAAGGTCTTGAAGCCCATGGACTCGAGGGCGGCGTTGCCGGCAAAGATCATCAGGTCGGCCCAGGACAGCGCAGCGCCGTACTTCTGCTTGACGGGCCAGAGCAGTCGGCGGGCCTTGTCCAGGTTGCCGTTGTCGGGCCAGGAGTTGAGTGGGGCGAAGCGCTGCGTGCCGGAGGTCGCGCCGCCGCGTCCGTCGGCGATGCGGTAGGTGCCGGCGGAGTGCCAGGCCATGCGGATCATGAACGGGCCGTAGTGCCCGTAGTCGGCCGGCCACCAGTCCTGGCTGGTGGTGAGGCAGGCGATCAGGTCGCGCTGCAATTCGTCAAGGTCGATCGTGCCGAAGGCCCGGGCGTAATCGAAATCCGGGTCCATCGGATCGACGCGCGGCGAGTTCTGATTGAGGATCCTGAGGTTGAGCTGGTTCGGCCACCACTGGCGATTGGCCTGGCTGCCGGTGACGGTTTGCTTGCGGACGCTGGCCATGAACGGGCACTTGCCGCCGGAGGGGTCGGGCCCGGTGATTTCGGCACCATTGCGGGTGGCGTCGGACATCTCAGCAACTTTGGCTTCGGACATGGTTCGGCTTTCTGATCGGGCGGCGAGTCGCCGCAGGGTGCGTGAGATCGGCACTTTAGCGATCTTGCCGCCATCGGTGAAAAAGGTCACAATTCAGGCGGAAAATCCGCGCATTGCGCCGTTGCCGTGGCATACTTGGATCATGGAAGGGAATGACACGAACTTCGGTCCCACGTGGGACGAGGCGCGATGGGCGTCGCGCCGGAATCTGTCGGCCTGGCTCATGGGCCTGCTGATGGGAGCGATGCTCGTGTTCGCCTTCGGCTGTTCGACACCCCGGAATCTCGATGTATCCGTGAATCAGAGCGCGGCAAGCCACGGCCGATCGGTGAGCTTCCTGCCGCCGGACCTTGGGTTTGGGCCGTCGCTGGCTGGCGACCGGTGGTACCACTCCCGCAATGACGCGGGTCTGCAGGTTTTTGCCGGCTACGAGTATCCCGAAGAGTCGGTCGTCACCACCCGCAGCGCGACGCGCATCTACGTCAACGACGGCCGGGTGCGGGACTACAGCCGGACGTGGACGACGACGGAATCGGTCAAGCTGCGTGTCCGGTGACCGGCGAGCCACGATGCCGCATGGTCTAGAGTTTTTCGACCGTGCCGGGCACTAAACTTCCGCTATGACGGTTCTCGATCTGCCCGCGTCTTCGACTGACCATCCCACTGCACCGAGCGCCGGGCGGCTCGCTTCGTTTGTCTCTGCGCTGCGTGCGGCCGTGCGCGGCGAGGTGATGGATTCACCCGGCATGCGTGGCATCTACGCCACCGATGCATCGCACTATCAGATCACGCCCACCGCGGTGTTCGTCCCCGAAGACGAGGCGGACGTGCTGGCGGGCTTGCGGATCTGCCACGAATTCCGCGTGCCGGTGACGCCGCGCGGCGGGGCGACGTCGCTGTCGGGGCAAACCTTCGGCTCCGGCCTGGTGATCGACGTGAGCAAGCACCTGGATCGCGTGCTCGAAGTCAACGCCGACCAGCGATGGGCACGCGTGCAGCCCGGCGTCGTGCGCGACCGGCTCAACGCCCAGCTCAAGCCGCTCGGCCTGCATTTCGCGCCCGACCCCGCGACCGGCAACCGCGCCACCGTCGGCGGCATGGTCGGCAACAACACCTCGGGCACCCGCTCCATCGCCTACGGCAAGACCGTCGATCACGTGCTTTCCTGTCGCGTCGCGCTGCCCGACGGAACCGTCATCGACTGCGAAGCGTGCGACGATGAAACCTGGCAGGCCCGTTGCCGCGGCGAAGGCGTGCCCGGCGGCAAGGACGGCCCCGTGGCGGCGATCTACCGCGGTGTCACCGCGCTCATCAACGCCAATCAGGAAGAAATCCGCCAGCGCTATCCCAAAGTCATGCGCCGCGTCTCGGGATACAACCTCGACGAGTTCGTCGACGGCGCGGGCTATACCGGCGACATCGGCCCTCGCGGCACCTACAACGCCGGACCGCGCACCTGGAACCTCTCCAACCTCATCGTGGGCAGCGAAGGCACGCTGGGCCTCTTACTGGAAGCAAAAATCCGCCTGACCCCGCTGCCCGGGGCGACGGCCGTGTGCGTCCTGCATTTCGATGATGACATCGAGGCGCTCCGCCGTGTCCCCGAAATCAACGCCTTCGCCACCTCCGCTGTCGAACTGCTCGACCGCAATACCACCCGCGAAGCCAAGGTCAACGGTGCCACCCGCGACATGGCCTGGTGGATTCAGGGCGACCCCGCGGCCGTTCTGCTCTGCGAGTTCTTCGGCAACGATGCGCAGGATGCGCAGCGCCGCGCCGCCGAGTTCGCCGAAACGATGAAGTCCCGCGGCATCGGCTACGCCCACCCGCTCATGTTGACGGCCGAGCAGCAAAAAGACGTCTGGGAAACCCGCAAGCTCGGCCTGGGTCTGATCTCCAACGTCAAAGGCCCGGTGAAGGGACAGGCCTTCGTCGAGGACGCCTGCGTACCCGTCGAGATCCTCGCCGAATACATCGACCGGCTCCGCAAAAAGTGTCACGAGCTTGGCATCGACACCTTCATGTACGCCCATGCGTCAGTGGGCGTGATCCACTTCCGCCCCGCCGTGGACCTCCATCGCCAAGACCACCGCGACAAAATGAAACAGATCGCCGACCACGCCTTCGACATGGTCGTCGGCTACGGCGGCGTCTTCGCCGGCGAACACGGCGACGGCATGGTCCGCGGCGAGTTCATCCCGCGCTACTTCGGCCCGCAGCTCTACGAAGCGTTCCGTCAGCTCAAGCGCGTCTTCGACCCGCACAACCTGATGAACCCCGGCAAGCTCGTCGACGCGCCCTCGATGACCGATCCCGGCATCCTGCGCTACGGCAGCAAGTACCGCGTCGCCGAAGTGCCCGCGCACTATCACTACCGCGACCAGGGCGGCTTCCGCCTGGCCGTCGAGCAGTGCAACGGCGTGGGCGCGTGCCGCAAACTCGGCAGCGGCACGATGTGCCCGTCGTACATGGCCACCAAAGATGAGAAGGACACGACCCGCGCCCGCGCCAACGCGCTGCGCCTTGCGATGTCCGGCCAACTCGGCGACGCGAACGACGTCAAGGCCGCGCTCGGCGGCGACGACGTCGACGAAGTGCTCGAACTCTGTCTGGCGTGCAAAGCCTGCAAGAGCGAGTGTCCCAACGCCGTGGACATGGCCAAGCTCAAGAGCGACACGCTGCAGATGCGCCACGACCGCAAGGGCGTCCCGCTGGGCTACAAGCTGATCGGACGGATGCCCGACGTCGCGCCGTGGATGGCCGGGCCGTGGGCCAAGCTCGCGGCGCTCATGGACAAGCTGCCGCCCTACCGCATCCTGTTTGAGAAGCTCACCGGCATCGATCGCCGTCGACCGTTGCCACCGTTCGCCACGCGCTCGTTGCAGAAGCGTCTCGCCGACCGCGGGCCGAACCGACGCATCGCGACGCGCGGCAAGGTCGTGCTCTTCAACGACACCTACTCGAATTACATGGAACCGCACGTCGGCCTCGCGGCGGTGGACCTGCTCGAAGGCTGCGGCTACGAAGTCATCCTCGCCAACGCCGGCTGCTGCCAACGCCCGCGCCTTTCCAAGGGGCTGCTTCGCGAGGCAAAGCCCAGAGGCCTCAAGACTCTTCAGAACCTCGACGCCTTCGCGACGCAGGGCATCCCGATCCTCTGCCTCGAACCATCGTGCGCTTCGGCGCTCAAGGACGATCTGCCCGACCTGATCGACGACGCCGAACTGGGTCAACGCGTTTCAACACAAATTCACATGATCGACGTGTTCCTCGAAGCCCAAGGCGTCGAACTCGTCAGCGAACACCCCGAAATTTTGCTGCACGGCCACTGCCACCAGAAGGCGATGTTCGGCACGTCCGCGATCAAGCGCTCGTTCGCGTCGATGCAGGGCACGACCTGCACCGAAGTCGATTCGGGCTGCTGCGGCATGGCCGGCTCTTTCGGGTACGAGCACTACGACATCAGCGAAAAGGTCGGCGAAGACCGCCTGTTCCCCGCCGTCCGCGAAGCGGTGCAGCAAGGCAAAACCGTTGTGGCCTGCGGGATTTCCTGCCGACACCAGCTGCACGATTTTCTGGAGGTCAAGGCGAAGCACTGGGTTGAGGTCGTCAAGCCCAAGGCCCAGCCGTAGCTCACGTTGCCTAATGCGCGACGCCTTCGATCACGTCGCAGAAATCGCCGCACAGCTTGGCTTTACTGAACGACGCGACCATCGCGGCCTCGGCGTTTTCGCCCTTGCGCTGGAACGTCGCGTCATCAGTGTCGGCCAGCTCGCGGAACAAGCGCTCGGCCCCGTCGAGGTCGCCGTGGTCCAGCCGCCAGCCCGCGTCATGCTCCGTGACGATCTCGCCGATGTGGCTGTCCGCAGGCCCGAGCGCGAGCACGGGTCGGCGGACATTGAGCACGCCGTACACCTTGCAGGGGTGCACGATGCCGATCATGTCTTCGCCCATGGCCACGAGATGCACGTCCGCCGCCGAGAGCGAGTATCGCAATCGGTCCAGCGGCTGGTAAGGCAGCGTCCTGACGTTCGTGAGCTTGTGCTCCGCGACGTAGTCGTCGATGCGCTTCTTCCCCAGGCCGCCGCCGATGAACAGGAACACCAGGTCGTCGCGGTCCTGCACACGGCGCGCGGCGTCGAGCACGGTGTCGATCGGGTGGGCCGGCGAGATGTTGCCGGAGTACATCACGACGCGTTTGCCCCGCAGGCCGTGTTCTTCGCGGAACGGGTTCTGGTCGTGTGCGACCGGCTCAAGGTGGTCGGCCATCGGCCACGGCGGCATGACTCCGAGCCTGGTCCCGAGCGGCGCCTTGGCTTCGAGACGCTGACCCATGAAGCGATCGAGCGTCACGGTCTTTGTTGCTCGGCGGAGCGTCCACTTGATCATCGCGTCGAACAGCCGCGCGGCCAACGACCGCGGGCCAACCTTTCCCATCGCGATCATCTGGTCCGGGTTGATGTCCATGGCCCAGAAGACGATCGGCCGGCGACGGATCGCGCCGATGACCAGCGCCGCCATCGGTGCCATCGGTGGCGATGTTGAAACAAGGATCGCGCCCAGCCGCCGCGTAAACAGCGCCCGCAGCGTGGCCTGCACCGTGAACAGCATCCCGCCCAGCAGCCGGATCGCAATCGATCCCTTGCCGAACGACGCGAAGCCGTACCGCCGCACCGCGACGCCGTCGAGCGTTTCACGTTTCGGGAATTTCTGCGACGTGTCCTCGTACCCGCAGTCGGCCGCGACCGCTTTGACACGAAAGCCGCGCCGAACCAGCTCGACGCCGGCTTCGTGCATGTACTGCCCCACGGCCGCCGGATCGGGCACATAGGTCTGGCTGATTACCAGCACGGTCGGTTTATGGGGGGCGCGCTCTGGCATCTCGGCTCGGCCGTCGGATCAGTGACCGCTGAAGCGGACTTCGCGCAGATTGCCGCGGTGGGCCATGTACCACGCGACCGTGCGGCGCAAGCCTTCCTCCAAGTCGACCTCGGCCTTCCAGCGCATCATGCGCTCTGCCTTGGACGTGTCCAGGCAGCGGCGCGGCTGGCCGTCAGGCTTGGTCGTGTCCCACTCGATCCGGCCGTCGAAGCCGACGATCCGGGCGATGAGCTCCATCAGGTCGCGGATCTTGATCTCCGAGCCGGTGCCCAGGTTGATGGGGGTGGGATCCTCGACCCGCTCGCAGGCGGCAAGGATCCCCTCTGCGGCATCTTCAACGAAGAGAAACTCGCGCGACGCGTTGCCGGTGCCCCAGCAGATCACCGATTCGTCGCCCTGCTCTTTCGCGTCGACGCATTTGCGAACCAGCGCGGGGATCACGTGCGAGGTTTCGAGATCGAAGTTGTCGTGGGGGCCATACAGATTTACCGGCACAACCACCGCGCTGTCCATGCCGTATTCGGCGCGGTAGGCCTCGAGCATGACGAACAACGCCTTCTTGGCGATGCCGTAGGGCGCATTGGTTTCTTCGGGGTAGCCGTTCCAGATGTCGTCTTCGTTGAACGGCACGGGGGTGTGCTTGGGGTACGCGCACACGGTGCCGGTCTGAACGAACTTCACCACGCCGCGCTTGCGGGCCTCGTCGACCAAGTGCAGGCCCATGGCGGTGTTGGCGTAGAAAAAGCGCCCGGGATGCGTTCGGTTGGCGCCGATGCCGCCAACTTCGGCCGCGAGGTGGATCACCACGTCAGCTCGTGCGTCGTCGTACATGCGGTGGACCGCCGAAAGATCGGTCAGGTCGTAGTCGGTGCGGCGGGGCACGAAAATCGCGTCCTCGGGCACGCCCCGCTCAATCAACCGCTTGACAACAAAGTGACCGAGAAAACCGCCCCCGCCGGTAACGATGATGCGGTGTTGGGTCAGGTCCATGTCGGGCATGCTCATCCCCGGATCGAAAGGGTG
>CAZIXN010000128.1:0-8204 GCA_964543215.1 uncultured Phycisphaera sp. | reverse complement strand
TCGCGTTTGTCCAACATCAGCGCCGTGCAGATGCTCACCTTCACCCGCGAACTGCTCGACGAAGGCGCGAACCCCGCGCTGCGGGCACAAGCGGGCGTCATGATGCCCGCCACCCAGGCGCAGGACGGCACGGTGTATCTGCCGCGTCTGGTCAGCGCCGAGCAGGCCGAGGTGTTGGATTCGCTCGAGCCGGTGCGTGAGGAAGTGGCCACCGATGCCCGCCGGGTCGCGGCATTCGAGCGTCTCGCCGAGCAGGCTGAGGCACTGAAGGAACAGGCGGCCGCCGAAGGCCTCGAATCGCTCGCGTCGCAGTACGGCACGCTGGCCGAGCAGGTCGATCCCCTGCCCCGCCGCGACGAGGGCGTGCCCACGCCCGACGGCACGTCTCCGGCGCCCGAGATTCCCGGGGTGGGTCGCAGCCGACCGCTGATCGACGCCGCCTTCGCCGTCGCCGAAGCCGCCGGCGTGCAGGGCGAACTCACCAGCAAGCTGCCCGCCGAGCAGCGCCTCGTCGCCGTGCCCATCGATCGGCAGCTCGCCGTGGCGGTGTTCGAAGCGACGCGCTACGAGGCCCCGACCCGCGCCGCCTACGAGCAGATGCTCGACCGCAGCGCCGGCGTCGCGAGCGACTTCGCGCTGCTGGGCGGCACGTCGATCCTCACGCCGCTGCAACGCGACGCCCTCGCCAAACGCCTGGGCTTCCGCCTCGACGATGGCGACGATGGCGACGATGAAGGCGACGCAACCCCCGAACCCACGGACAACCCCGAAACCAGCGGTTGATTCACGGCCCCAGGAGCCGCGACGCGACCCGTCGCGGGAACGGCATGACGAAGCGTTCGTCCAGCGACGCGTCGCGTCGCGGATGTAAGGCCCGTCACCCCACACTCGAACCTGCGGGCACCGCCACCTTGGGCGCCAGCAGCACGACCGCTTCCTTCGTATCGCCGGCCTCGCTCATCGCGCTGGCGGCGAGCAGCATGCCGTTGCTCTCTTCACCCCGGATCTTGCGCGGCGCAAGATTCGCCACGATCACGATCTGCTGGCCGACCAGATCGGCCGGCTCGTAGTGACCCTTGATGCCGGCGCATATCTGCCGCGTCTCGTCGCCCAAGGACACCTGCAACTTCAGCAGACGATCGGCATCGGGGTGGGGCTCGGCCTCGAGCACGGTGGCGACCCGCAGGTCCAGCTTGGCGAAGTCGTCGAAGGTGATGATCGGTTTGAGTTCGGGCATGGTGTCGCAGGGTTGGGGTAGAGGTCGAGGTAGCCGACAATCCGGCAGGATGGACCGGGAAACTTAGCCGATACGATCCTAAACCAAGGCCGCGACCTAAAAACTTTCCAGAAGCCGTGTGATCACCGGCATGAGCGAACCCGTCCCCCCCACCGCCGAAGACCTTTCACCCGCCGCCGTGCGCGACGTACCGCCGCGCCGATCCCGTCGCTGGCGGAAACGCGTGGCGTGGTCGGCGTTGGTGTCGCTGGGGCTGGTGGTGGTCGGCGGCGTGGTCGTCACCCGCCCCTTCGTGTTGACGCCCCTGCTGAGTTGGCAATTGTCGTCGGCGCTGGGCGTGGATGTGTCCCTGGAGCGAGCGGAGTGGAGTTGGGACGGCCGGGTGGATCTGATCGGCGTGCGCCTCGATCTCGCGGTGCCGGCTTCGCCGGCGGGCGTTGCGGTCACGCCGGTGCCCGCCGACGCACAGTTCGATCGGCTGATTGATGCGAAGCGGATCGCGGTGTCGCTGAGTCCGGCGGGTTGGCTGCGTGGCGACGGCGTGCTGGACTCGATCGTGATCGACGGACCGGTGCTGCGTGTGGTGGAGGATGCGGCGACGGGTCGGGTGAATCTGCGGCAATGGCTGCTCAGCGGGGAGCCCGAGCCGGAGAAGCGCGACGCGGCACAGGGCGTGCCGCCGCTGCCGCGACAGGTGCTGCTCACGAACGGTCGGATCGTGGTCGAGCGTCGGCATGCCGGTGAACCCGACGCGGTCACGACGCTCGCGGACCTGCCGATCGCCGGCCGCTTCGAGCCGATGCCCGATCGGCCCGGCACGCGGAGCTTCGTGATCGAGCAGGCCGGCGACACCGACGGCACGGCCGGGCCCGGCGGCCGATCGGCCCCGCTGCGGATCGAAGGCACGATCGCGCGGGAGCCGGCTCGGATCGAGCTGTTCGTGGATGAGTTCGACGTGGCGCAGCCCCTGGGCGTGCTCGCGCCCCGGGCGTTGCGGGCGATCTGGACGGAAATGAATCCCGCCGGCGAGTTGCCGACGCTGCACGCGGTGTTCGAGCAGCCGGCCGAGGCGCCCGACAAGGGCTTTCGGCTGGTGCAGGCCGAGCTGGTGTTGGAAGGGCTGGAGTTCTCCGTGCCGCTGGCGTCGCTGGGTTTGGCGTCGTCGGTGGCGGCCGCCGCGTCGGCGGAGCAAGCGTCGCACGACCTGCGGATGACGCAGGTGAGCGGGCGCTTCGTCCTCGCCGACGACGCCGTGAACATCGAGGGGTTGACCGGCCTGATCGAGGGCGTCCGCTATTTCGTCAAGGGCACGGCCGGGCTCAGCGCCGACAGCGACACAAAGCTGCAGGTCCACACCGATCCGTTCGTGATCGCGGCGGACCCGCCGTTCATCCTCCGCATGCCCCGCGCGGTGCGCAACCTGTACGACGAGTACAGGCCCGATGGCCGGTTCCGCGCCTCGGCCATCATCCACCGCAGCCCCGAGCGCAAGGTGCAGATTTCCGGCGCGGTGGAGATCCTCGGGGCGTCCGCGACGTACCACCAGTTCACGTATCCGCTGCGGGACATCACCGGCGTCATCACGTTCGACGAGAACGGTCTGGCGTTCGACAACCTCAAAGCCCAAGGCCCGACCGGCGCGGGCGTCGCGATCCTCGGGCAGGTCACCAACCCCGGGCAGCAGGCCAAGGCCGACGTCACACTCGTGCTGGAAAACATCCCCATCGACGAGCACCTCTACGGCGCGCTCAACGCCAAGGCGCAGCGGGCGATTCAGATGTTTCTCGATCACGCGTCGCTGGCGGCCTACACGCAGGAAGGGCTGATCGCCCCGCAAAACCAAGCGAATCCGGCGGGGTACGCGTTCGACCTGGACAACCGCGCCCGCGGTGTGGTGCGCATCGTGCGCGACCTTTCGGTGGCCCCGAAGTCCCAGGTGCAGACGCGCATCGACGCAACGGGGCTGCGGCTGCTGTTCGAGTTCTTCCCGTATCCGCTGACGCTGACCGGCGGGGCCATCATCATCGACCCGCAGCGCATCGAGCTCGAAGGCCTGCGACTCGAAGGGCCGGCCGGCGTGTCGGCGACGGTGGTGGGCGAGCTGCGGCGTGAGCCGGGCGGGCCGTACGTCCCGGACCTCACGGTGCGCGACATGGTCGTGCCGGTGACGGACAACGCGTATCTGCGGGCGGCGCTTCCGCGGGTGGCGCGGGAGTGGTTCGAGGCGTTCGTGCTCACCGGCGAAGCGCGGGGGCAGGTGCGGATCACCGAAGATACCGACCCCACCGATGACGACGACGCGGCGGCGTGGCGGGTCACGGGCGACTTGGTGGGCGGCTCGGCCCGTCCGTTTGGCGGGGAGTTCGTGGTGAGCGATCTGTCGGGGCAGTTCGTCGTCGATCGGGAGCACACCGCGCTTTCGCGCATGAACGGGCGGCGCGGCGCGGCGGTGCTGGATGTGTCGGCGACGATCGAGCACGTGCACGACCGCAGGGCGACGGACGAAGCGCCGGCCACGCCCAGGCTCACGCTCAGCGCCGCGGCGACCAATCTCGCGATCGAGCCGACGGTGCTGGACCTGATCCCGCCGGGGCTGTCGGTGCGGGGCAAGGTGTCGGAGTTGTTCACGGCGTTCGCGCCGGCGGGGGTGACGGATGTGGACCTGAGCTTGTTGCTGCCCGGCGACGCATCGGCGGGCGGGGTGGAGTTGCGGCTGCGTCCGCGGGAGGTGTCGCTGACGCATCAGGGGGCGCGGGTCTCGGCCGAGGCGATGCGCGGATCTGTTGAGGTGTTCGGCGATCACGCGCGGTTCACCGAGCTGTTCGGCGTGTTGCCGCGTGCCGACGGCGGGGGCGAAGTGATCATCGACGGCGTGCTGAGCCTGTCGCGCGACGCGGACACGGCGCTGAGCTTCACCGGGCGCACGACGCCGGGCTCGCCGGCGATGCGCGCCGCGCTGCCGCCGGCGGCGAGCGCCGCAATTGCCGGGCTCGAGCTCGGCCGTCCGATCACGGTCGAATCGGCCCGTTACGTCGAGCGTGCGAATCCCGGCGAAGCGCCGGCGATCGAGTTCGACGCGACGGTGCGGCTGGAGAGCAACACGGCGAACCTCGGCACGCCGATCACCGAGCTGCGCGGCACGCTGCAGGCGTCTGCCCGGGCGTACGCCGACGGCCGGCCGACACGGCTGGACGTCGCGCTCGCCGCGCCGAGCCTGCGGGCGTCGGGCCGGCGGATCGAGGCGTTGACCGCCGAGTTCACCAACCGCAGCGACCCGGCCTGGCTGAGCCTTTCGAGCCTGTCGGGGCGGGTGTACGGCGGCATGCTCACCGGCCGCGGCGGCATGCCGCTGGACGGCGACGGCGCGTACCGCTTTTCGGTGAGCGTGCAGGACGCCTCGCTGGGGCCGATCCTGGACCCCGCGACCGAGCCCAGGCCTGATGCCGAACCCGCGGCGGCGCTGCGGCGCGACAAGGGCACGGGCCTGGTTTCGGCCGAGCTCACGCTCGCCGCCGATCCGCAGTCGCCCGCCACGCGGTCGGGCAGCGGCACCATCACCGTGCGCGACGCCAAGCTCTTCGCCGAGCGCAACAGCATCGCGGTGCTGCGTGCCCTCAATTTTGCTTTGCCCTCGCGGGATGCGCTGACCCACGCGCTGATCGACTTCACGATCGACGGCGGGCTGCTGCGATTCCGTCGCCTGGAGATGAACGGCCCGGGCCTGATCGTGCAGGGCATCAACGGTGGCGGCACGATGGCCTGGCCGAGCACCGAACTGGACCTGCTGCTCACAACGCGCAACGCCAGCGCCCCGACGTTCGGCATTGTCACCGACGTGCTCAACGCGCTCAAGGACGAACTGATCGGCATCGCGGTCACCGGCACGCTGGAGAACCCGGTCGCGGCGCTCACGACGCTCTCGGGCACGCGGCGCACGGCCGGCGAAATCCTCGAACCCGTGCTGCCGCTCAGCCCGGTGTCGCCACGCTCCCCGGCGGTTGAGCCCAGCACGGAGGCAACGCCGACCGAAGCGCAATAAAGCTTCTGTCCCCACGCCCCGACGCGTCGCGTCGGGGCTGACGATTGATTCGTTATTTCCCGTCGGCCTCGGCGAACAGGTCGCCCCAGCGGCACGACGCGATGGCGTGCTGCACCGCGGGGTCCAGCCGTCCCTTGCCCGGGTCCATCGCCGACGCCCGGCCGCGCGGCACCCGGCAGAGCACTTTGATCCCCGTCATGCGCTCCAGCCAGTGCGCGTTGGTCGCGATCGACGGATCCTCCGCCTCGCGGTTGCCCTCGAGCGCGTGGTTCATCACCAGCCCAACCACCCGACAGCCGCCCCGCTCGAGCGCTTCAACGGTGAGCGCCGTGTGGTTCAGCGTGCCCAGCTCCGCCCGACACACCACCAGCACCGGATACCCGATCGCGCGGATCATGTCCCGCACCGTGTACCGCGGACACCTCGGGTCCAGCGGCACGAGCACCCCGCCGACGCCTTCGATCAGCAGCGCATCGTGCGTCTGATCCAGCGCGACCAGCGCCTGCGCGACGGCGTTCCAGTCGGTCGCGCGCTGCTCGGCGACGGCGGCGGCGGCGGGCGCGGCGGGTTGGCGGAACGCCTGCGGACACACCAGCCTCGCCGAGGCCTTCGTGTCCGAAAAGTGCATCAGTGCCTGCACATCTTCGTGCACCGGGCCGTCCCGTCCTTCCCGGCAGCCGGTGGCGAAGGGCTTGCACGGGCCGATGCGCAGGCGGCGGCCGGCGACGCGTTCACGCAGGGCCGCGAGGATGCCGCAGGAGACGATCGTCTTGCCCACGCCCGTGTCGGTGCCGGTGATGAACAGGCCGGGCCGGGCGAGTGGAGCCGGAAGTTTCAGCATGGCCCGAGCATATCGGTTGCGCACTATTTGGTGCGATTGAGTGGCCGTTTTCGGCAACGCGTGGCACGCCTGGGGGACCGCCGCCGCGATTGCGTATTCCCCCGATGTCCGTATTTTTGGCGGACGCCCCGCGAATTCGCCGACGACAGGTCGAATTCCGTCCCGCGCGACCCGCCGGGCCATCCGCGCTCCGCACCGCCGCGTTTGTTCCCCAGCGCCCGACGCGGACCCAAGGAGATCGCCATGCCCCACCCGCAAGACCAAACCCCCCTCACGCAGCACGACGTCGACGTGCTGCAGAGCCGTCTGGAGAACCTGCGCGGCACGATGCTCCGGTCCGGATCGGACGTCGCCGACCGCGTCGATCTGCTCCGCCGGGACACCCGTCAGATGCTGCAGCGTGCCGCCGGCACGGATTTCGAGCCGGCCATCCAAAGCGTGGCGGACCTGCTGGACTGCCTCCGGCGCGGCCTGGGCGCTCAGGCCGAGCTCAACGAGTCGGTCCGCTCGGTGGCGTGAGGGAGCGGGAAACAGGGAGCAGGGAGCAGGGAGCAGGGAGCAGGCACCGAGGATCGGACGTTTTGTGCTGGCCGTACACGCGTTCGACTTCCCAGTTCCCCGCTCCCTGTTCCCTGTTCCCTGAAGCATTCTCGCCTTGGTGGCCGTATCACCGATATTCTCTGGTCATGGACCTGCTGCGCGTGCTCTTTGACTGGGGGATCCTCAAGGCCGATTTCGGCGTGGACGCGGTGGTGTACGCCGCGCTGGCCACGGCGGGCACGGCGCTGTTCGTCCTTCGCCTGGGGCTGATGCTGCTTTTGGGCATCGACGGCGACGCGGACATCGATATCGCCGACGTCGGCGACGGCGCGGGATTCTCGGTGTTCTCGATCCTGTCGATCACCGCGTTTCTCATGGGGGCCGGCTGGATGGGGCTGGTCGCCCGCATCGACTGGGGACTGACGCCCGCGGCGTCGGCGGCGGCATCGGCGGGGTTCGGCACGGGGCTGATGCTGTTCGCGTCGTCGCTGCTGTTCTACGCCCGCAGGATGACCCACGAGGTCGCGCTCGACCCCTCGGACGCGATCGGCAAGATCGGCACGGTCTACATGCAGATCCCCGAAAAGGGCCAAGGCGCCGGCCAGGTGCGCGTGATCGTGCAGGGCCAGCAGATGACCTTGAGCGCCATCAGCAACGCCGGGCCGTTGGCGTCGTTCACGGACGTGAAAATTCTCGAAGCCCGCGGCGACGGCACGCTGGTCGTCGAAGCGGCGGGGTGAACGCAAAGAAAACGTGTGTCCTACAACCGCGAAGCTACGCGTCGTCGGGAGCACGTGCCGGACTTCACCCTTGTCGTGTGCTTCCGGCGACGCGGAGCGTCGCGGCGAAGGGTTCAGATACTCGACGTCTTGCTCACACGGATGCTGCCGCTGCGTTCGAGCGTGAGCTTGATCGGGCCCTGGTAGTTCGAGTTGATGCGTTTCCACAACTCGACGCGCTGGTGGTGCGACTTGCCTTCAAGGTCTTCCCAGTACACGTTGACGACCTTGGGCAGTTCGCGGTCGCCGGGGATCTTGCGGGTCTTGATGTCGCCGTCGCCGAGCTTGGGGTAGTTCAGCACCGGCCCGGCGTCGACGATGACCAGATGCCTGAGCGACTCGCCCGAGCGGTTGTGCACGACAAACGCGGGCTGCGACGCCTTGTCCTCGCAGCCGGCCAGCAGCACGAGCATCGGCAGCAGCATGGCCAACAGGCACCACGGCCATCCGGCGGCGAGCCGACGGCCGAGGCCCGGGCGCAGGTTGCGGTGCAAAGATCCCATGGTTCTGCGGTCTCCGAGCCCACGGGCCCATTGGTGTGCGAACGTCCACCCCTTGGCCTCACCCTCGGCGATCCGAGGTGAGGAATTCACCCATCACGCGGCCGGGCCGGCACACTCCCGTCCAACAACGCGGTTGTGCCGCCTGCGACGGTCGGCCTGCCGGCGTGGGCGGTGCGGATTCCGTTATATTGCTCGGCTCGCCACGGCGGCCGCCCCTTGCGCGGCCTCCACCCCTGACCGTCCCCCGCCCCCGCCCCCCCGCGTT
>CAZIXN010000127.1:0-8231 GCA_964543215.1 uncultured Phycisphaera sp. | reverse complement strand
CCAGTGCGCTCATCTCGGGTTGTTTGTCGTATGTCGCCACCTTCGGCGACTGCGCCATCTGCCGCGACTCGCCGGGAAAAGGCTCTTCGCGGTAGTCATTGGCGAAGAACGTCACGTGCGGAAACTTCTCGGTCTCCGCACAACGGAACTGCGTCTTGCCGAGCTTCGACAGATATTCACCAGCCACATCGTCCATCTTCGGCGGCTTGGGGTACGCCACGCTCAGGCCGGCAAACTCGGCAAAGCTCTGGTCGTAGGCCGTCATGCAGACGTACTTCACATCGATCTGCTTGCCGCGGTCGAAGCCTCGATTTCCGGTATCCGGCGACGGCGGCACGTGGCCCTCGAAGTCCGGCTGCATGAACGCGCGGGTGATCTCGCGCGGCCGGTCGCCGCGGTAGTTGTAGAACAGCACCGTGTCGCCGTCGGCGATGCGCGTGCAGCCGGCGTCGCCCACCGTGCGTGGCGTGATGAATTCGTCGCCCTCCTGCGAATCGTTGGTCGGCGCGTCGTAATACGCCTGAATCGCTTCCGCCGAAGTCGCATAAGGTTCGGCGTCGCTGCCGTCGGTCAGCAGGTCGTACGCCTTCTTGACGCGCTCCCAGCGGTTGTCACGATCCATCGCGTAATACCGACCGACGATCGACGCGATGCGTCCGACGCCGATCTCCCGAAGCTTGCTCTCGATCTCCGCGACGAACTTCTTGCCGGTGAACGGCCCGGTGTCGCGCCCGTCGGTGAACAGGTGCAGGCAGACCTTCTCGGCGGGCACCTGCCGACGCTTGCACAGCTCGACGCAGGCGTACAGATGATCCATCAGGCCGTGCACCCCCGCGTCGGAGGCGATGCCCAGCAGGTGGACCTTCTTGCCGTGCTTGCTCGCGTTCTCGACGGCGTCGCACAGCGCGTGATTGCCGTAGAAGCTCCCGTCCTCGATGGCAACGCTGATGCGCACCGACTCCTGATACACAACTCGTCCGGCCCCGATGTTCTGGTGACCGACCTCCGAGTTGCCCATCGTGCCGTCGGGCAGGCCCACGTGTCGTGAACTCGTATGGATCAGGGTGCTGGGGTATCGCTTCGTCAACGCGTCGGCGTGCGGCGTCCGCGCGAGCTTGATGGCGTTGAACGCGTCGTGCTCGGGATTGGGATTGTGGCCCCAGCCATCACGGACGATGACGACGACGGGCTTGGCGGGTGAGGTCATGCTCATGGGTCGCCGATCATAAAGGAACCCCCGCAGCCGTGGGGACCGCAAGACATCCGTTCGCGATGCGTACGATGCCGGGATGGACACCGTCGAAGGCTCTGCTCACTGCGTCGGCTGCGGCTACGACCTGCTCGGCGGGCGGACGCACGGCGTGTGCCCCGAGTGCGGCCGGGGGTTTGATCGCCGCACCGGCAAAGGCGTGGTCTCGGAGTTTGCCGTCGCGCAGCAGCGCGGCGACCTGGTCCTCACCTGGCTGAAAGTCGGCGTCGTCGCGGGCCTCGGCCTGGTGTGCCTGGGCGGCGGCATCTTCGGCGCGGTACGCACCAGCGACTGGTCCCGGCCGATCCTCATCGGTGGCGGCGTGGCGATCGCGCTGTTCGCCGTGGCGGGCCTGATCTGGTGGAACGATGCGCTCGAAAGAAAGCAGCGTTAGCGCCGCGGCTTGCCACGCCGCTTCACGCTCTCCCCGTCCACGCCGCCTTGGGTTCGGTGCCGCTGAGCAAACGCCGCAGGTTCGCGCGGTGTCGCACGATCACCAGCGACGACAGCAGGGCGGTCAGCCCGACGAACACCGCGAGCTGAGACGGGATCAACCCCAGCGCCCAGCCGTTGATGCCCGTAAAGATCGGCAGCGTCACCGCCGCAACAATGCTCGCCAACCCGACGTATCCCGTCGTCTTGGCCATGAGATACCAGACCGCAAACGCCGCCAATCCCGGCAGCGTCACGAACGGAAAAATCCCCAGCGCCCCGCCCAGACTGGTCGCCACGCCTTTGCCACCCTTAAAACCGATCCACGGCGAAAACATATGTCCCGCCACCGCCGCGATTGCCACGCTCACCCACTGAATCGCCCAAACGAAACCCTCTGTGATGACCGGCTCGTTTCCAGGACTTCCCGCCGGATTCGCGACTTCCGAAAATGTCCGCGCGCTCAGCAGCAACCCAAAACCCAACACCGGCACCAACCCCTTCAACAAATCCAGCGCAAAACACAGCACCCCCCACTTCCGCCCCAGTGCCCGCCCCAGGTTCGTCGCCCCGGGGTTCCCGCTGCCCACCTTTCGGATGTCCACACCCTTGGCTTTGCCGATCAGCACCGCAAACGGGATCGATCCGCTCAGAAACGCCAATCCAAAGCAGACCGCGTAGGCCGTGACATCCATCCCGCCATGCTAATGCTCGCCGATCCGCGTTGCCGGGTATCATGCACGGATGCCTCTACGCTCCCTGATCATCGTCGTCGGCGGCACGCTGCTGGCCAGCCTCCCGCCGCTGACCACCGCACTTGCCCAGGAAATCAGCAAGGCCCGCGAAGGCAACGCCTGGATCGGCTTTGTCGTCGCCGCCGTCCTCGCCCTGCTCGTTGCCGTCGTCAGCTTTATGGGTTCCAAGCGCACCCATCAAGACACTTGATCGAAAGTGTTCGCCACGAAGCCCACGGTCAACGACCGCGGGTTGCCCCGGTCCCCCAAGGAGTTCCGCATGACCGCCAAATCCCTGGCCTTCCTCATCGTCCTCAATGCCGTGCTGCTCGTGGGCCTGCTAGTTCTGCCCGGCACGCAGAAAACCGCCAAGGCTCAGTTCGGCGGCGGTGCCAACTTCACCCTGATCGCCGGCGACGTCACCGGGCGTGCCAACCAGGCCGCCGTCTACGTCATCGACCTGCAGTCCTCTCGCGTGGCACCCGTGTTCTTCAACGGCTCCAACAACGAGTTCGAAATCTTCCGTGGCTCGACCGTCTCCGAAGACGCCGCCCGCGCCGGCTCGTCCCGCCGCTGAATCCTTCACACTCCGCACCGGACTGGTCGCTTTATCCACCAGTCTCTCCCCAAAAAACCATGAAAACCAACCACCCCATGCACGTCGCCTGCTGGTGCCTCATCGCTTCGGCCGTCGTTCTCTCCGGAATGCTCATCACCCGCCTGACCGATTCGGTGTCCAACGACGCCGAAGCGGCGCTCGTGATCGCCCGCGACAACTTCTCCCTGCTCACCGCCCGCACCCGCAGCGGCGAAGAGTCGCTCTTCATCCTCGACAACCGGGCCGGGGCACTTCTGGTCTACAACCTCAACGTCGGCCGCAAGCAGCTCGAACTGACCAACGCGCTCGACCTCAACCGCCTCTTCAACGAGTCCGGCGGCGGCGGTGGTGCCAACACCGAAGAGCGACGCTCCCGCTGATATCGACAAAAACCCTCAACCGATCGAAGCCCACGGATTCAACCCCGTGGGTTTTTTCTTCGTACCAACCCTCAACGCGCCGCCGTGGGCCTCAACTGCTCGATCCCCTTCATCGCCGGCCGCTTCCCATCGACGGTCAGGTCGGACCGCTTACTTGCATCCACATCCCCGGGCAGTTCCTCCAGCAGATCGTCCAGCCCGTGGTCCGACACGATCTCGAACCCCGCATCGCGGATCATCGCGTACGTCCGCCGACGCTCCGCGCCCATGCCGTTGAGATACCCGTCCAGAAACAGGGAGTTGGCCGGGTACAGACACATCGGCTCCAGGCTGCGCAGGTGGAACTCGCGCCCCGCCGCACACCGCACCTCGCTGCTGGGGCAACACAAACGGAACATGCACAGCACCCGCAGGCAGTATTCGGGCGTAAGACCGCCCGGTGTCTTCTCGCCCGCACCGCCTCCGATGTGAGGCACCTTCATCACGTTGCCCTCGAAGGGCAACAGGAAGTTCACCGGGATCGACTCGCTGTCGATCGCCCGCAGCGTCATCGCGATCTCCACCAACTCCTCGGGGGTCTCGCCCATGCCGACGATCAGCCCCGAACACGTCTGCAGCCCCGCCGACTTCGCCGCCCGCAGCGTGTTCACGCGGTCGTCGTACGTGTGCGTCGTGCAGATCGTCCCGTACCGATCACGCGACGTGTTGAGGTTGTGGTTCAGCCGGTCGAGCCCCGCCTGGGCCAGAACCGCCGCCTTGGACTCATCCAACAGCCCCGCCGACACACACACCTCCAGCGACGGGAACTTGCCCTTGATCTCGCGGACCAGGCCCGCCAACTGCTCGGTCCGCTTGTCGCTGGGCCCGCGCCCCGAGAACACCATGCAGTAGCGGTGCGCACCGGCCCGATACGCCCGCTCCGCCTCCGCCAACACCTCCTCGGCGGGCTTCATCGCGTAAGGCTCGATCTCCGCCTCACTGGTCTTGGCCTGCGTGCAGTACGAACAATCTTCCGGGCACCGCCCGTTCTGGGCGTTGTTCAGAATGTGCACCTGCACCGATCTTCCAAAGTACGCCAACCGCACCTCGTACGCGACATTTAAGAGCGGCATCAACTCGATCGACGGATCGACAAGCAATGCGATCAGATCCTCCGCTGAAAACGCATGCCTTTGCAGCGCAGCATCGGCCAGATCGGCGTAAAATTTTCGGGGGCGGGCGGTCAGGCTTGCATCAAGAAGATTCATGCTACAAGTGTAAAGAACCTCATCGTCGGTCACACATCTACGACAGGCCGAGCCTTGTGGTCAACCCGATGGGGTGACCACCCACCGGCAGAAAGCCGCACTCAGTCATCGGCGGCGTTGCCATCGTCCTGGGTCGACAAGTCGGAGACTTCGTGACCGGGCGGGACGACGCCCATAGCTTCAAGGATCTGTTTCTTGATCTCGTTGAAGAGGTCAGGGTTCTCGCGTAGGAACTCCTTGGCTTTTTCCCGGCCCTGCCCGAGGCGGACCTCGCCGAAGCTGAACCATGCCCCGGATTTCTGCACGACGTTCTCGGCCACGCCGAGATCGACCAGGTCGCCCGACGCCGAGATGCCTTCGTTGAACATGATGTCGAACTCGGCCTGCTTGAACGGCGGGGCGATCTTGTTCTTGACGACTTTCGCGCGCGTCCGATTGCCCACGGCGGTCTCGCCGTCCTTGATCGACGCGGTGCGGCGGATGTCGATGCGGATCGAGGAATAGAACTTCAGGGCGCGGCCGCCGGGCGTGGTTTCGGGGTTGCCGAACATGACACCGATCTTCTCGCGGATCTGATTGATGAAGATGACCACGCACTTGCTGCGGCTGATGGCCCCGGTGAGCTTGCGGAGGGCCTGGGACATCAGGCGGGCCTGCAGGCCGACGTGGGTGTCGCCCATTTCGCCCTCGATTTCGGCCCGAGGGATCAGCGCGGCGACGGAGTCGATGACGATGACATCCACCGCGTTGGAGCGGACGAGCAATTCGCAGATTTCCAGGGCCTGCTCGCCGGTGTCCGGCTGGGAGACGAGCAGCTCGTCGAGATTGACGCCCAGGCGACGGGCCCAGGACGGGTCGAGGGCGTGCTCGGCGTCAATGAAGGCGGCGACGCCGCCGAGTTTCTGGGCTTCGGCGACGACGTGGAGGGTGAGCGTGGTTTTGCCGGAGGATTCCGGGCCGTAGATCTCGACGACGCGTCCGCGGGGCAGGCCTTTCCCGCCCAGTGCGAGGTCCAGCGAAAGCGCACCGGTGGAGATGCCGTCGATGTCGAGGGTGGCATCGGAGTCCATGCGCATGATGGAGCCCTTGCCGAAGGCGCGTTCGATCTGGGACATCGCCTGTTCGAGGGCTTTTTCGCGGCTGCCGGAGGGGACAAAGGACGACGCGACGTTGGGGTTGGATTGGCGGGCCATGCGTTTGGGTTTCGAGGGGGAGGTGGTGAGGGCGGCGGCGGGCGTGCCGTTGAGTGCGGGTCGCGGTTTGGCGGGGGCGAGGGCCATCGTAGTGCTCCGAGGTGTTGCGTCAACGTTCGGGTAATGAGCGGGTACGGCCACGATATCGCCTGTTCGGTTTGTGTCAAATTCTTATTTTGGTTTTTGGAAGGTATTTTTGCATGCGAGATCGCGCTCGCTATGAACGAGGATGATTGGGGATGAACCCTCGGTCGGAGACCGTGGGCTTCGGGGGCATGAGCGTGGCGGGCCGGTGAAGGCGGTGACGAGCATGAGGGCGGTGCCCACAAGGATGAGGGCGAGAATCGACCAGGCGATGGCGCGGGAGCGCCAGGTCATGCGTGGGGACCACTGTTCGTGGCCGGGCGGCGGGGATTCATCCTTGGGAGGATTTGGTGTGAGGCGCATGGGTCAATCAGCCGTGGCCGAAGTGCCAGAGGTGGCGGGTGCGTATCAGGAGCCAGCCCAGCGGGATGCTCAGGGCGATGCTGTAAAGCGTGCGTAGCAGGCCGTGTCCGAGGCTGGCGGCGGCGGAGAAGTTCGGCGGGGGATGATTGGTCAGGAACGAAAGCCCGCGGATGCCCAGCACCATGGCGGCGACGAGTTCGACGAACACGCCGGCGACGCAGGTCATGACCGCGAAGGTGAGCACGGCGTGCCGGAACAGCAGCGAGCGGAGTTGGAGGACGGCGTAGATGCCGACGGTGAACCCCAGGGTGTAGGGCCCGATGAGCACGCCGAGTTCGGGGTACGGCCGGGCGAAGGTGTCGGCGAGGATGCCCAGAAACAGCGCCGAGCCGAGCGCCGCGACGCCGGGGCCGCACTGCCCGATGAACACGGCGAGGATGAGCAGGACCGAGGGGGTGACGCCTTGCCCGTCGTGCCCGCCGCCGATCCGCCAAAGCGGTTGGAGCGTGGCCTGCGCGAGCAGCGCGAGGTAGGCGGCGACCAGGAAGATCAGTCGGTTCACGGCGTGCTCCCGCGCGAGTCGTCCGGAGGCATGAGCACGGTGACGCGGCTGAGGCGGGCCAGGTCCAGAGCGGGCTCGACGACGATGCGTTGCAGGGCAAGCGGATTGCTGGGCAACGGTTCGACCATGGTGACGCGACCGAGCTGGAAGCCCTGCGCTTCGGCGAAGCTGAGTTCGTCGGCGAGTCGGACGACGTCGCCGACCTGGATCGATGCGGTGGTGGGTACATCGTCGGTGACGAAGGCGCCGAGCTTTGGATCCAGCCGAAGGCGGGCTTCGAGCGTGGCGGAGCGTCCCGTATCAGAGGAGGCGGCGTTGGCCGGCGGGCTGAGGGTGACGCGGAGGCGGTCGCCGATGCGGGTGATCAGGGCGACGCTGGCGGAGTTGGAGCCGAGTGGCTCGACGACACGGCCGACGATGTGGACGCCGTAGACCACGGCTTGGCCCGGGGCGAGTCCGTCGGCGGTTCCGGCATCGACCGAGAGGACGCCGTCCGCCCCGCCGGGGTTGACGCGGGCCGAGAGTTGGCGGAGTTGATGGAGACCGCGCTCGGCCAGCAGGTCGCGGATGGGCATGAGCTCGGCGAGGCGTTCGGTGAGGCGTTGGTTCTGGTGGCGGAGCCGTTCGTTCTCGACGCGGGTGATGGCGAGGTCGTCGCGGAGCTGATCGTCGGTGAAGCCGGCGAGTTCGTCCTGCGATTCGTCGAAGGCCTCGCCGGTGCCGCCGAGCAGGCCATAGATCGGCCGTCCGGGCGCGACGAGCAGTTGGGTGATGGGTTGGAGGAAGTTCCCCAGGCCGAAGGCGTACCGGATCGGCAGCAGCGCATTGATGGAAAGCAGCGCGGCGAGGATGAGGATGACGACGCGAGGGTGAAGCATGGGGCGAATTTCAGATGTCAGATTGGTGATTGCAGATGTGCGACGAGGTCAATCTGAAATCTGAAATCACACATCTGAAATTCTTAGAGATCGTCCATGTCGGATTCCATGGTGGCCTTCCATTCCTCGAGGTGTTCGAGGTAGATGGAGGTGCCGCGTGCGACGCAGGTGAGCGGGTCGTCGGCGATGCGGCAGTCCAGGCCGGTGGCGTTGGAGATGATGACGTCGATGCCACGGAGCAGCGCGCCGCCGCCGGCGAGGGTGATGCCGTTGTCGACGAGGTCGGCAGCGAGTTCGGGCTCGCAGCGTTCGAGGGTGCGGGTGACGGTTTCGACGATCGAGCCCAGCGGTTCCTGCAGGGCTTCGCGGATTTCTTCGCTGGTGATGACGGTCTTGCGCGGCAGGCCGGAGATGTTGTCGCGGCCGCGGACTTCCATGGTGGATTCTTCTTCCACGGGCGCGGCCGAGCCGATGTCGATCTTGATCCGCTCGGCCGTCTGCTCACCAACCG
>CAZIXN010000126.1:0-8266 GCA_964543215.1 uncultured Phycisphaera sp. | reverse complement strand
TATGGACGCGTTCTGGCATTTCGCCCGGGGGTTGCTGGCGTACAAGCGGTGGCTGGCGGTGGCGGCGGGTTCGGCGGTGCTGGATGCGTTGTGCGCGTTTGCGGGGTTCGGGATGCTGATCGGGCTGCTGAACTTCATGTTCGGCGAGGCGGCGGAGCGGGACGCGAGCTTCGCCGAGATCATGGGCGAGCAGCTTGGGGACCCCGGCGTGGTGGGGCGGATCGGGGATTGGTCGCACGTGGCCGAGTCGCTGCCGCGCGAGAAGTTTGCGGGCTTTGCGTTGGTGCTGGCGGTGGTGCTGGGGTTTGCGTTGGTGGGTTCGGTGTTCCGCTTCACGCACCAGTTCATCACGCTGACGCTGACGCAGCGGGTGGTGATGAAGGGTCGGCAGCGGGCGTTTTTCCGCGTGCTGCACGCGCCGATGGAATGGGTGTGGAAGCACGGCAGCGCGGACACGATGTCGCGGATCGTGCAGGACAGTTCGCGGATGGCGCGGGGGCTCAACGCGCTGATGGGCAAGGCGGTGCGCGAGGTGCTGCAGGGGGCGGCGTTTCTGAGTTGGGCGCTGATCGTGGATTGGCGGCTGACGCTGCTGTTTCTGGTTGGCGTGGTGCCGATCGGCATCTGCATCAAGCAGTTCGGCAAGCGGGTGCGTCGGGCGAGCAAGTACGCGCTGCGGCGGTACGCGTCGATGATCGGCGTGATGCAGGAATCGATGCAGGCGGCGCCGGTGGTGCGGACGCACAACGCCGAGGGATACGAGCGGCGACGGTTTCACCGGATCAACCGCGAGCTGTACGGGCAGGAGATGAAGGCGCGGACGGCCAAGGCGCTGGCGTCGCCGGTGATTGAGCTGATCGCGCTGTCGGGCGTGGTGGTGATCACGCTGGTGGCGGCGTATTACGTGTTCCGCGGCGAGGCGCAGCCGGCGCACATGCTGGTGGTGCTGGGTTCGCTGGCGCTGGCGGGCAATTCGGTGAAGCCGTTGGCGAATCTGAACAACGATCTGCAGGAAAGCGGCGCGGCGGCGACGCGGTTGAAGGAGATCATCGATCAGCCGGCCGAGGCGCATCGCGCGGCGGACTGGACGCGGCCGGCGCTGCCGCGGCACGCCCGGTCGGTGGTGTTGGACGATGTGTCGTATGCGTATCCCGGCGGAGAAGGGGAGGCGCTGACGGGCTTTTCGCTGGAGGTGCCGCACGGTCAGACGGTGGCGATCGTCGGGCCCAATGGTTCGGGCAAGAGCACGACGCTGTCGCTGCTGCCGCGTTTGATTGAGCCGACACGGGGCCGGGTGCTGATCGACGGACGCGACATCGCGGAGCATTCGCTGCGTTCGCTGCGGAAGCAGTTGGCGATCGTGACGCAGGCGACGATCGTGTTCGAGGGGACGATCGCGGACAACATCGCGTACGGCCGGCGTCACGTGTCGCGCGAGCGGATTATCGCCGCGGCGAAGCAGGCTTACGCGCACGACTTCATCGAGCAGCAGCCGCGGGGCTACGACACGGTGCTGGGCGAAGGCGGGGCGGGGTTGTCGGGCGGGCAGCGGCAGCGGCTGTGCATCGCGCGGGCGATTCTGCGGGACCCGGCGATTCTGATTCTGGATGAAGCGACGAGTCAGATCGATGCCGAGAGCGAGGCAAAGATTCACGCGGCGATGCAGCAGATCACGCGCGGCCGGACGACTTTCATTATCGCGCACCGGCTGAGCACGGTGGTGGATGCGGATGTGATTGTGGTGCTGGCGGACGGTCGGATCCTGGATCGCGGTCGGCACCACGAATTGCTGTCGCGTTGCGAGCTCTATCAGAGCCTGGTGCGGCATCAGATGGCCGAGCCGAGCGTGGCGTGACATCAACGGCCGACGGTTACGGCTCGTCAGCGGGTGCGACTAAACTTGCGACATGGAATATCGCTACCTGGGTCGCACGGGTGTCCGCGTTTCACCGCTCACGCTTGGCTGCATGATGTTCGGCGGACGGACCGAGCCGGACGACAGTTATTCGATCATCGATGCCGCGATCGAGGCGGGTATCAACCTGCTGGACACCGCGAACGTGTATTCCACCGGCCGAAGCGAAGAAGTCACGGGCGAAGCGCTCAAGCGCAACGGCCACCGTGATCGCATCGTGCTGGCCACCAAGTGCCACGGCAACATGCACCAAGAAGGCGTCAACGGCACGTCGGCGCTGCACGCGAAACTCAATCCGAATCAGTGGGGCAATTCGCGCCGGCAGATCATGGAGCAGTGCGAGGCGTCGCTCAAGCGCCTGCAGACCGACTGGATCGACCTCTATCAGATTCACCGCCCACACCCCGATTGCGCGATCGATGAGACGCTGCGTGCGTTCGACGATCTGATCACGGCGGGCAAGGTGAACTCCATCGGCTGCTCGACGTTCGCGGCGTATCAGGTGGTCGAGTCGCTTTGGTGCAGCGAGAAGTTGTGCCTGAATCGCTTTGTCACCGAGCAGCCGCCGTACCACCTGTTGGATCGGCGGATCGAGCGGGAGTTGCTGCCGGTGTGCGAGCAGTACGGCCTGGGCGTGATCCCGTGGTCGCCGCTGGCGGGCGGATTCCTGACGGGCAAATATCGGCGGGGTGATGCGCCGCCGGCGGAGTCGCGTTTCGGCGGGGAGCATCCGCGCAAGACGATGTTGGATATCGACCGGGCGTACGACGTGGTCGAGGGGTTGCAGAGGCTGGCCGCGGCGAAGGGTTGCTCGATGTCGCAGTTCGCGCTGGCGTGGTGCCGGGATCAGCCGGGAATCACGTCGCCGATCATCGGGCCGCGGACGATGGAACAGTTGACGGACAACCTGGGCGCGATGGAGGTGACGCTGACGGACGAAGATCGCAGGGCGGTGGATGAGCTGGTGCCGCCGGGCGAGCACGTCGTGCCGTTTTACTCGGCGCGTTGGGAGGCGTCGAGGCATCGGTTCTGAAGCGGTTCGATTTTTCGGTGACGAAGTGCTCGTAAAGTTGACGCGCTTCGGTTAGCTTCGATGGCTGGTGAGGGAGAGCGACCCACGCAACGCGAGCCGGCCCGCACGACCGGCGTAGTACGCGACCGCGCCGGAGCCAATTACTCATGAAGTTCAATCGATCGGGATGGGCCGTGACCTTGACGGGTGCGGCGGTGTTGTCGGTGTCCGCTGCGTCTGTCGTGGCGGAAGACGTGAGCCTTTTTCTGGTGGGCAACAGCCTGACCGACGCGGTGCGGGCTGGGGACCTGACCGACGTCGCGGCGGCGGGCGGGCAGGACCTGACGTTCGGCCAGCACCTGATCTGGGGCGCGTCGATCGATTGGCTTTGGAGCCATCCCGACGATGCGTCGAAGCTCAGTTCGTCGGAGCAGGCGTTCGGGTCGAATTTCGGCCTTTGGCGTGAGGCCCTGCCGGGCCATGCGTGGGACGCGGTGTCGCTTCAGCCGTTTGGTCGGCCGATGATCACGCCGGGCGCGAACAATTTCGGCGATCTCGATCACACGCTGCGCTTCATCGACCACACGCTGCAGAATCCCGCGAACCGCAACACGCGGTTTCTGCTGTATCAGGATTCGCCGGCCAAGCCCGAGGATGGCGCGGAGGTGAGTTTCGAAGCGTGGTGGACACAGCGGCCGTATACCGGGCAGTGGGATCAGACATGGGACACGTCGGCGTACACGTATCTGCTGCGTGATGCGGTGCAGGCGGCGCTGGACGCTCGGCCGGCGGAGCAGCGGCCGACCAAACCGATCGAAGTGGTGCCGGTGGGTGATGTGTTTCTGGCGCTGGACCGCGCGATGCGGGCGGGGGAGTTGGCGGGGTATCCGGCGGGGAGCAGCGTGTGGGATCTGTACACGGATCACGTGCATTTCAACGGCACGGGGCAGTACGCGGCGGCGATGACGTACTACGCGGTGCTGTTCGGTGAGTCGCCGGTGGGCCTGCCGGTCGGTCGTTATGCGATCCCGGCCGAACGTGCGGCGCAGGTGCAGGCGCTGGTGTGGGACGTGGTCAGCGGCGCGGCCATCGGTGGCGTGAACGGTGACGCGAATGGCGACGGCGCGGTGAATCAGACCGACCTGGATGTCGTGCTCAACGGCTGGGGCCAGGCCGCGGGCGGCGCGGCGTCCGGCGACTTCGATGGCAACGGTTTTGTTGACCAGTTCGATCTGGATGCGGTGCTCAACGGCTGGGGTGCTTCGGCGGCGGGCTCGGTGCGGGGCGTGTCCGTGCCCGAGCCGGTAGCGGGCGGCGCGGTGGGTATGGCGGTGCTGCTGTCAGGCCGACGATTCGGACGTTGAGACGCGGGGCGCGGCGCGGGCGGTGGCAGTGGTGAGCTCGAAGTACTCGGCCTGTTCGAAGCGAAAGGCGAGGGCGACGAGGTTGCTGGGGAAGCTCTGCACGCGGGTGTTGAGGTCGCGGACGTTGGCGTTGTAGAAGCGTCGGCTGGCCTGGATGCGGTCTTCGGTGTTGGCGAGTTCGCGTTGCAATTCAACGAAATTCGTGCTGGCTTGGAGTTCGGGGTAGGCCTCGGACACCGCGAGCAGTCGGCCGAGCGAGCCGGAGAGCTCGGTCTCGCGCTGAGCCTGCGGGCCGACGCCGCCGTGCTCGTTCATGGCGGCGGTACGGGCGGCGGTGACGCGTTCGAACACGTCGGCCTCGTGCTTCGCGTAGCCCTTGCAGACGCTCACGAGATTGGGGATCAGGTCGTACCGGCGTTGCAGTTCGGTGTCGACGTTGGACCAGGATTCGGTGCAGTGCTGCCGGAAGCGGACGAAGCCGTTGTACGTGCCGATGAACCACGCGAGCGCCACGAGCAGGAGGAGGCCGACGATGATGACGGGAGCGACGCCGAAGTGTTCGATGAAGGTGAGTTGCGGCATGGCGGGGTTTGGGCGGGTGGTGGGGGCGGAGCTGGGTTGGCGGCGCTCGCGCAGGCCGTTGGCCTGCGGCTACCGGAGCTGCGCTTCAAGCGCTGGTCGTGAGACCGTCACGCTGGTTCTGTTTGAGGTATTCGGGCATGAGGTCGAGCAACGTATCGACGGTCTCGATGGATTGCTGAAAACCTTCGGGCGGGAGTCGGCCGACGCCGCGGAGGATCAGGACGTGGTCGGTGTCGTCGAACTCGATGGTGCATTTAGGCCGGGTGAGCAGGTACTCGATGGCGCGGGCGTGCAGGACGTCGTAGGCGTAGCGTCGTTCGTCGGCGGAGACGTGGTATTTGCGCGAGAACTCGCCGGATTCGAAGTCCAGGTCGTTGGTGCCGAAGAAGGCTTTGATTTTGTCGCCGAAGCCTTCGGGCCGGACGATGAGCTTCTTGAGCGGAACGTCGGAATGAACGATGACGGCGGAGAAGTAGTGGTGGTTCGTCGACGTTTCGGTGCGTGTCCGGCCTTTGCTGTCGGTCACGGTGCGGGTGGAGGTGGTTTCGTAGTGGTAGTCGAAGGCCCAGACGGGTCGGCCGTCGTAGTTGCCTTCGGCGCGGTTGAAGGCGTATCGGTTGCGGCCCTGGCGGAGCGCGGCGAACTGGAACTGGCCGTCGTAGGCGGGGTCCTGCCCTTCGCGGAAGTCCAGGCCGAGCGTGGTGGCCCATTGCCCGAGGATTTCCCGGCGTTTTTTGTTGCTGCGATGGCCGAAGATCGCGGCGACGATCATGAAGAGGATGAAGGTGCCGAAGAGGATGGGGACGAACTCGGGCACGACGGGAAGATATCGGATGGCTGGCTGGGAGAGCGGCTATTTCCGTTTGAGGACGGCGCGCCAGCCGGTGGGGCGGGTGTGGGCGGGGGTGTGGCCCAGGTCGGTGGAGCGGAGGTCTTCGACGACGACGTGGGCTTGCTGATCGACGGCTTTGGCTTTGGCGATGACCTCGGCGGTGCGCCTTCGGGGGACGACGGTGAAGCACATGGCGACCTCGCCGTCGCGGCCTTTTGCGGGGATTTCGGTGACGGTGAAGTCGGCGAGTCGGAGGGCAAAGGCGACGGAGCGTTGTCGGTGGTCGGCGATGATGGTGATGAGTTGGTGTCCCATGGCCATGCGTTGCTCGATGGCGATGCCGGCCATGTTGCCCAGCGCGAAGCCGGCGGCGTAGCTGACGAGCTTGAGGGCGGTGACGTCGGCGAGGACGCCCGAGACGATGGTGACCCAGATGAGGACTTCGACGAAACCCAGGACGGTGGCCATGACGCTTCGTCCGCGGACGATGGCGATGGTTCGGACGGTGCCCATGGAGACGTCGAGGATCCGGGCCGGGACGATGAAGGCCGGCCAGAGGTACGGGTGTGCGTCGAGCCAGAGAAGCAGATCGGTAAGCATGGGGTCAGCGTATCGCGGGTTGGGTGCAGCGAAGAAAAGCCCGCGTTGGATGAACGCGGGCTTCAGAAGGTCTGGAAAGTCGGACCGGTCGCTGAAGCGACCGGTCCGGGGGCGAGGTCAGTTGGCCGGGCCGAGGACCATGTCGTCGACGGTTTTGCCGGCGGGGACCATGGGGTAGACGTGTTCGTGTTTCTCGACGAGGGCTTCGAGGATGGCCGGGCCTTCGTAGGCGAGGAACTCTTTCATAACCGCGGGCAGGTCTTCGAGCTTGGTGACTTTGAACGCGCCGCAGTGCATGGCCTTGAGGAGCATGACGAAGTCGGGGTTGTGCATCTGCGTGTGGCTGTAGCGTTCTTCGTAGAAGAGGTCCTGCCACTGCTTGACCATGCCCTGGAAGTCGTTGTTGAGGATGATGGTTTTGGCGGGGATGCCGTACTGGGCGGCGGTGGTCATCTCCATGCAGGTCATGCAGAAGCTGCCGTCGCCGTCGATGTTGACGACCTGCTTGGGTTTTCGGTTTTCTTTTTCGGCGAGGATCATTTCGCCGAGTTGTCCGCCGACGGAGGCGGGCACGCCGAAGCCCATGGTGCCCAGCCCCCCCGAAGTAAACCACTGTTTGGGTTGCGTGTATTGGTAGAACTGCGCGGCCCACATCTGGTGTTGGCCGACGCCGGTGGTGATGATGCCGTTTTCGCCGAGCTGGTTGTACAGCTCTTCGATGACGGCCTGGGGCTTGAGATGGAACTCGCGTTCGTCCCTGGCGTAGGCGAAGGGGTGGTCTTTCTTCCAGGTTTCGCACTGCGTGTTCCACGCACTGCGCGGCTTGGCTTGCAGCAAAGGCAGGAGCAGTTCGAGGTTTTTGCGGGCGTCGCCTTCGACGCCGATGGTGACGGGCACGGCCTTGTTGATCTGCTCGGGGGCGATGTCGAAGTGGATGAGTCCGCCGCGGCCTTGGGCTTCGGCGGCGCGGGCGCCGGGGGCGAAGGCGGAGATCTTGCCGGTCACGCGGTCGTCGAAGCGGGCGCCGACGGAGATGATGACGTCCGCGTCGCGCATGGCCCAGTTGGCGTAGGCGGCGCCGTGCATGCCGAGCATGTGCAGCGAGAGGTCCTCGGTTTCGGGGAACGCGCCCAGGCCCTGGAGCGTGGTGGTGACGGGGATGTTCGCTTTGCGGGCGCACTGGGCGAGGACCTTTTCCGCGCCCGAGAGGATTGCGCCCTGGCCGACGTAGAACACGGGCTTCTTTGCGCCGTTGATGAGGTCGGCGGCGCGCTGGATTTCCGAGGAGGTGCCGGCTTCACGGATGTAGTAGCCGGGCAGGTGCGGCTGGTCGTAGCAGGGGCCTTTGAGGACGGCGGCGGTGACGTCCTTGGGCAGATCGACGAACACCGGGCCGGGGCGTCCGGTGGTGGCGACGTGGAAGGCGGTGTTGATGGCGCGGGGGAGGTCTTCGACGCGTTTGACCAGGACGTTCCACTTCGTGCACGGCCGGGAGATGCCGGTCATGTCGGCTTCCTGGAAGGCGTCGGTGCCGATGGCGGCGGTGGCGACCTGTCCGGCGAAGACGATCATGGGGGTGCCGTCCATGAGGGCGTCCTGCATGGGCGTGACGGTGTTGGTGGCGCCCGGGCCGGAGGTCACCAGCACGATGCCGGGCTTGCCGGTGACGCGGGCGTAGCCCTCGGCCATGTGTCCGGCGCCCTGTTCGTGGCGGGAGAGGATGAACTTGAAGTGCTTGGATTCGTGGATGGCGTCGAAGACCGGGAGGATCGCGCCGCCGGGGTAGCCGAAGATGGTGTCGACGCCGTGGCTTCCCATCATGTCGTGGAAGATCTGGGCGCCGGTCATGCCGGTGTATTGGGAGGTGGGGTGGCCGTGGTTTCCGGCGGGGATGGCGCGGGCGTTGAGGTGGGCTCGGGTTTGGGAGGCGGTCATGGTGGAGTGTGGCGGGTGGGGTGGGA
>CAZIXN010000125.1:0-8309 GCA_964543215.1 uncultured Phycisphaera sp. | reverse complement strand
GCGTCGGCCATGGTCATGTTCGCCAACGGGGTGCACCTGGCGTACAGCCAGAACTTCGTCACCCGCCGGTCCGCCTTCTCGCGCGGAGCGCGCATCACCGGCTACGAGGGCACGCTCACCTTCGACTGGGCCGACGAAACCATCCGCGTCATCGAGCACCACGGCGGATCCGTCGAAACCATCAAGGTCGATTGCGGCGAAGACCATCACGGCGGCGACCAGCAGCTCACCCGCAACTTCCTGGAAGTCATCCGTGGCGAAGACGTTTCGCGAGCGCCTTTGCGGCACGGCCTCCGCAGTGCCGAACTGTGCCTGGCGGCGCGGGCGTCGGTGGCATCGCGGCGCTTCGAGCCCCTGCGGCCGGTCGCCACGCCGCCGGCGGTTCCGCTGCGTGTGCGGGCGTAGCCTGCCGGCCATCGCTGCTTGAGATTGTTTCCCCCACTCCGCCGCCACGCCCCAACGCTTACGCTTCCCCGCATGATCAAGTCCATCAGCTATTGGTCCTTCGAGCACGGCCTCGCCAACACCCACCCCATCGACGCCGCGCTGCGTGAGGCTGAAACCCGGGGCTTTGCCGGCCTGGAGCTGTGCATCGGCACCGAAGGCGTGCTCAACGTCCAAACCACGCAAGCCCAGTGCGAAGCCGTCCGTCGCCAGATCGACGACTCTGGCTTGACCGTGCAGACGCTCGCCAGCGGCATGAGCTGGGGTTTCAATCCGGTGAGTAACGACGCCGACGTCCGCGCGAGATCGGTGATGCTTCACGAGGCGGCGCTGCAGCGTGCGGCGTGGCTGGGCTGCGAGGCGATGCTGTTCGTGCCCGGCGTGGTCACCAGCCCGATCGCGCCCGACGAGCGCGTCCGCTACGACCACGCCGTGCAGCGGTGCGAAGACAACGTGCGCCGCCTGCTGGAGACGGCCGAACGCGTCGGCGTCGATCTGTGCCTCGAAAACGTGTGGAACGGCCTGTTCTACTCGCCGCTGGAATTCGCCGGCTTTATCGATCGCTTCGGCAGCGATCGGTTGGGCATCTACTTCGACGCGGGGAACGTCCTGGGCTATCAGCAGCACCCGCCGCATTGGGTCGAACTGCTCGGCCAACGCATCAAGCGTGTCCACCTCAAGGATTTCCGTGACGACTTCGGCTGGACGGGCTCGTACCGCTTCGCTCGGCTCGGCGAGGGGCAGGTGCCGCTGAGCGACACGATCGCGGCGCTGCGGAAAATCGGCTACGGAGGCACCGTGGTTGCGGAGATGATGCCGTGGTCGGATACGCTGCTCGCCCAGACCTCCGCCGCCATGGACGCGATCCTCGGCTGAGCGTCCCGGTGTGTCGAGACGATTTTTCAACCTCGCTTGGAGTGCATGTTTCCGTGAGTGAATCCATCATCAACGTCGGCGTCGTGGGCCTGGGCATGATGGGCATGACGCACCTGGATGCCTACGCGAGTCGATCCAATGCGCGCGTGGTGGCGGTCGCCGACATGGACGAGGCCCGCCGCACGGGCAAGGCGCGCGCCTCGGGCAACATCGAGGGCCAGGCACAGGGCGGCTTCGACTTTGCGTCGGTAAAGCAGTACGCCGATGCGGCCGAGCTGATCGCCGACCCCCGGGTGCACCTGGTGGACATCTGCCTGCCCACGCCGGCTCACGTGAGGTTTGCCGTGATGGCGCTGCAAGCGGGGAAGCACGTGCTGATCGAAAAGCCGCTGGCCCGCACCGCGGAACAGGCCGCGGCGATCGTCGCCGCCGCCGACGCCGCGCCGGGCCTGACGATGTGTGCGATGTGCATGCGCTTCTGGCCGGGCTGGACGTGGCTGAAGGATGCGGTTGACGCGAAGACGTATGGCCCCGTGCAAGCCGCGACGTTCCGCCGCGTCGCCGACCACCCCGGCGGCGGGTTCTACGAGAACGGTGACGCATGCGGCGGGGCGATCCTTGACTTGCACATCCACGATGCCGACTTCGTGCAGTATCTGTTCGGGATGCCGCAGGCCGTCACCAGCGTGGGCTATTCGCGGATCACGGATCGCGTCGATCACGTTTCCACGCAGTACCACTACGCGGACGTGCCGATGGTGACCGCCGAGGGCGGCTGGTCGATGGCCAAGGGCTTCGGATTCCGCATGGAGTACACGGTGAATTTCGCGGAAGCGACGGCCGTGTTCGACCTGGCCAAACCCGAGCCGCTCACGCTGTACCGCCCCGGCCAAGCGCCGCAGGCCATCCCACTTCCGGAGGGCATGGGCTACGAGCACGAGATCGCGTACTTCCTGGATTGCATCGCCCGCGGCGAAAAGCCCACGCGGGTCACGCTCGCCAGCGCCGCCGACTCGGTCCGGCTGATCGAGGCCGAGGCCGAAAGCGTCGCCACCGGACGGCGTGTGGCGCTGTAGCGGTGCCCGGGGGGCAGCGGCCCGCTTTGCCTGAGCAACGCCGGACGGCTATCCTGCTCGGTTCGCCGCGGGTCCGGACGCCCCGGCTTACGCCCCCCATTTGCAGTCAAGACCACCATGAGCGATGCCCTCGCCGCCGATCTCCGCGACACCGCCACTTCCAAGAAGTTCTACGACGCCGGCTTCGAGGCCGAGCAGGCCGGCGACCGCCTCGCCGCCATCGAGAAGTACGAAGCCGCCTACGCCGCCGACCCCGAAGACGCGAACGTCTGTTTTCGCCTGGCGTACAACCTCGACCTGGTCGGCGAAGAGGACGAAGCGATTCACCTCTACGAAGAGTGCTGCCGCCGCGAGCGTGCCCCGCTCAACGCGCTGATCAACCTGGCGGTGCTCTACGAAGACCGCAACAAGTTTTCGCAGGCCGAGCGCTGCATCCGCCAGGTGCTGGCGACCAACCCGAACCACGCTCGGGCCCGTCTGTTCATCAAGGACATCCTGGCTTCCAAGGGCATGCTGATCGACGACCAGCAGGAGAAGCGCGACGAGAAGGAGTCCGCGCTGTTCGACACGCCGGTCACCGACTTCGAGATGTCGGTCCGCACGCGCAACGCGCTGCGCAAGATGGAGATCCGCACGCTGGGCGACCTGCTCAAGGTCACCGAGGCCGAGCTTCGCAGCTTCAAGAACTTCGGCGACGCTTCGCTGGACGAAATCAAGGCCATGCTCGCGCAGAAGGGGCTTCGCCTCGGCCAGGCCGTCGAGCATCAGCAGGAGCTGGTCAAGCAGCAGGTCTACGAACAGCTCCGCGCCGAAACCGGCGGGGACGACGAGATGCTCAATCGCGGCGTCGGCGAACTGGACCTTTCGGTGCGTGCCCGCAAGGCGCTCGCGCTGCTGAGCGTGCAGTCGATCGGCGATCTGGTCATGAAGACCGAGGCCGAGTTGATGGGCGTCAAGAACTTCGGCATGACCTCGCTGGTGGAGATCAAGGAAAAGCTCGGCGAGATGGGGATGTCGCTGCGTCGCCTGGAGTCTTGAGTTTCGCGAACCGCATCACACGTACCCGAAGCCCACGGATTCAATCCGTGGGCTTCTTTGTGAAACATGCATGACCGCCCAGCAAGCCATCACCGAACGTCAGGCCGGCCGCGTCCTGCTGCTGGACCCCGATGACCACGTGCTGCTGCTGTCGTGCCGGGACCCGGGTCGTGACGACGAGGCGTGGTGGATCACGCCCGGCGGCGGCTGCGACCCCGGCGAGTCGCAACGGCAGGCGGCGGCCCGCGAAGCGTTCGAGGAACTCGGCTTCGACGACCTGCAACTCGGGCCCTGCGTGTGGACGCGCTCGGCGACGTTCCCCTGGCTGGACCGCGTGATCTGTCAGTACGAACGGTTCTACGTCTGCCGCATCGACGAGCGGCGGCGGGAGCCCACGGCCGTGACGCATACGCCCGACGAGTTGATGTACCTGCTGGGGCATCGCTGGTGGAGCCCGGCCGACATCGCCGACGCCATCGAGCGCGGCACCCGCTTTGCGCCGCGGCGGTTTGCCTCGTGTCTGCAGGCGCTGCTGCGCGAAGGTGTGCCCGACCAGCCGATTGACGTGGGGGTTTGAGTGGGTCAAGCAGACAAGTCCGCCGGCAATGCGATGTGCGTAACGTCCCTGCGTTGAGCGCCCATTTTTGAAGCCCCGGGAAGATTCGCTGGCGCATACCTGCGTAGGGTTCGCTCGTATAAAGCGGCGGCCGGTGGCCGCCCAAGGGTACGCGACCACGCCTTGAATTGACGGAATCAACCGCAGCACTTCACCGTCCATCGTCCCGTCGGCGGCCACCGGCCGCCGCTTTATAGGGGCCAGACGCCGGTGAAGGTCTCGCGGGCCGGGCCGGTCATGAAGACGTGGTTCGTTTGTTCGTCCCACGCCAGTTCGAGAGGTCCGCCGGGAAGGTGCGCGGTGATCGTTCGCGCCGACTTGCCCGTGAGCACGCCCGCGACGCAGACGGCCGAAGCGCCGGTGCCGCACGCGAGCGTCGCGCCGCTGCCACGTTCCCAGTGCAGGACGTCCACGGTGGCGTCATCCCGGACGAAAACGAAATGGATGTTCGCGCGTTGCGGGAAGGCGGGGTGGTGTTCGAGCTTCGGGCCCAGCGTGTGCAGTTGCGTCCGGAAGTTTGCGTACTCGTCGTCGGTGTCGGCGTAGACGACGGCGTGGGGATTGCCGGTCGAAACGCAGGTGGCGCTGAGGCTGCCGAAGCCGGGCACATCGAGCTTGACGACGTGATCTTGACCAGCGGGCTGCGTGTGCGTTGCATCGACGGGGATGTCGGCGAGTTTCAAGCGAGGTTGTCCCATGTCCACGCGGACCGTATCGATCAGGCCGTCGTCGCCGAGGCGGTACGCGAGGGTGAGCGTGCCGTTGTCGGTGTCGATGCGCATGGGGTTGGCGTCGCGTGCGCCGGGGAAGAGTTGGTGGTCGTGGGCGAACTTGCAGACGCAGCGGATGCCGTTGCCGCACATCTGGCCTTCACTGCCGTCGAGGTTGAACATGCGCATGCGGCAGTGGGCGTCGGTCCCGTCGCTTCCGGGGCGGGGCGGGAGTACGAGGATCAGGCCGTCGCCGCCGACGCCGAAGTGTCGGTCGGCGATTCGGCGGGCCAGCGCCGAGGGATTCGGGATGGGGTGGGTGAAGCCGTCGACGTAGACGTAGTCGTTACCCAGGCCGTGCATCTTGACGAAGGGGAGATTCATGGGCAGAGAGTAGCCACGGATGAACGCGGATGGACACCGATCGGCAAGCAGACATGGACCGCAGATTACGCAGATGACGCAGATTAGAACTGCAGACAAACAGGCAGGGCTGACCCGCCTTCAAAATCTGTGGAATCTGCGCAATCTGCGGTTTGATTCACTGGTTCCTCATCGGTGTTCATCCGTGGCTTGTCTGGTACGGCGCGGGGTCGGTGAGGCCGGCCTGGGCGAAGCCTTTGAGTCGGAGTTGGCAGGCGTCGCAGTGGCCGCAGGCGTGGCCGCTTCGCGCGGGGTCGTAGCAGGTGTGGGTGATCGCGTAGTCGACGCCGAGTTGCGTGCCGCGATCAATGATCTGGGCTTTGGTCAGGTCGATGAGCGGGGCGTGGATGCGGATGCGTTGGCCTTGTTCGGTGGCGATGGCGGTGGCGAGGTTGGCCATGGCGGTGAAGGCGTCGAGGTACTCGGGTCGGCAGTCGGGGTAGCCGGAGTAGTCCAGCGCATTGACGCCGATGAAGATGTCCGTGCTGCCGATGGTTTCGGCGAAGGCCAGGGCGAAGGACAGGAAGATGGTGTTTCGGGCCGGAACGTAGGTGACGGGGACGCCGTGCGCCAGTTGGTCGGCGTTGCGATCTTTAGGGACTTGGACGTTGGCGTCGGTGAGGGCCGAGCCGCCGAAGAGGGTGAGATCGATGGTGGCGACGCGGTGGTCGGCGACGTTGGCGCGCTGGGCGAGGGTGCGGGCGGCGTCGAGCTCGAAACGGTGTCGCTGGCCGTAGGCGAACGAGAGGGCGTGGACTTCGTATCCGTCCGCTTGCGCGATGGCCAGGACGGTCGCGGAGTCCAGGCCGCCCGAGAGCAGGACGACGGCGGGGGGGTGAACGGTCGGGGTGGGCATGGAGTCGCGAGTTTACGGGCAACTCTCGGTCGGTGACCGTGGGCTTCGGGTCGGTCTTCACGCGCCTATGGTTGCCGCGTGAAACACAACTACACCGAGTTCGACGGGCAGGGCGGGCGTCAGAATCACCTGTCGCCCGACGAGTTGTTCCCGTCGCCGCAGGTGATGGAGTTCATCCTTGAGCACGGCGAAGATGCGCTGGACGCGATGAATCAGATCGACGACGAAGAAGGTGCCGAGTTCATCCGGCAGATGATCGAGGCAGGGCTGCTCGAAGAATACGAAGACGAAGATGGCAACAAGAAGCTGCGGATGACCAATCGCCTGGTGCGAGGTTTCCAACACAAGGCGCTGCTGGAGATGTTCGGCGACTTGAAGAAGGGCAACCGCGAGGGGCACCCGGCGCAGGAGTTCGGCCGAAGCCCGGAGCGTACCGAGGGCACCCGGCCTTACCAGTTCGGCGACCCGCTGAGCGATATTGACGTCAACGCGACGCTGCGCAAGGCGATCGCACGGCAGGCCACCCCCGGAACCGGGCCGACGCTTGGGCCGACGGCTGATCCGAGGCTCCACGATCCGAACGTGGGTCCCCGGCCAGCTTCTAAATTGCCGCTGCGGTTGAGTCTGGACGACCTGGAGCTGCACCAGACCGAGAGCACGGCCGACTGCGCGACGGTGTTGCTGATCGACCAGTCGGGCTCGATGATGCGGTACGGCCGGTTCCTGCACGCCAAGCGGGTGGCGATGGGGATGGCGGAACTGATCCGGGCGCGTTTCCCGCAGGACACGATCGACTTCTTCGGGTTCGCGTCGCTGGTGGAACGGCTGCGTGAGAGTGATCTGCCGCTGATGATGCCCAAGCCGGTGACGATCCGCGATTACGAAGTGCGGATCCGCGTGCCATTGGAGCAGGCGTACGCGCAGCAGGACCGCGTGCCGCCGCACTTCACGAATCTTCAGTTGGGTCTGCGGCGAGCGCGGCAACTGCTGTCACGCAGCGGCGCGAGCAACAAGCAGGTGTTCATCATCACCGATGGCCAGCCGACCGCGCACGTGCAGACCTCGCCGCAGACCGGCGACGACATGCTGTACCTGCTTTATCCGCCGGATGCGCGGACGCGGGATGCGACGCTGGCCGAGGCGATGAAGTGTCACCAGCAGGGGATTCGCCTGACGACGTTCGCGCTGATCGAGGATTACTGGGGCATGGACTGGGTCGGCTTCGTGGATCAGATCACGAAGCTGACCAAGGGGTTGGCGTATTACTGCGCGAGCCACGACCTGAGCTCGACGGTGATCGAGTCGTACCTGGGCGGGCGGAAGAAGCGGAAGTTCGTGCACTGAGCGTGCCTTCGGCCGATTCGAGCGTGGCGGGCCGCTCAGCGAATCACTTCGCGGATCCGCTGATTTTCGAAGAACCAGATCACTTCGCTGCGTGGCGTCGCGCTTCGCCACACGATGTCCTGGTTGCCGTCGGAGTTGAGATCCAGAGCGGGCTGGGGGAGGTAGCGGGGATCGAGGGTCGGACCCTCGATGACCGCGCGATTTCCGAAGGCGACGCGTGTTTGCCCGGTGTTGTTGTTGCGGAGCACGCGGTCGTTGCGGCCGTCGCCATCGAAGTCGCCGTTGACGAGGATGCGGAAGCCGTCGCTGGCGGCGGTGGCGGCCGGCCGGCTGGTGACGCCCGAGCGGTCGACGCGGTTGAGGTTGCCGTTGCGCATTTCCCAGATGAAGGTGCCGCGGCGGTTGGTCCAGGTGATGTCGACAAAGCCGTCGCCGTTGCGGTCGGCGACGCCGTCGAAGCGGGAGGCGGCGGGCGCGTTCTGGGAGGCGACGCTGATCTCGACGTTCGTGCCGTTCATGCGCCAGACGGCGACCTTGCCGGATTGCGAGACCCAGACCAGGTCGTCGGTGCCATCGTTGTTGAAGTCGGCGCGGGCGCGGCCGGCCCAGTTGGCGGAGTCCACGTCCGGCCCGGCGGTTTCGACGGCGACGCGGCCGTTTTCGGAGAGGCGGATGAGCGTGGCGTTGGAGTTGCGGTCGGTGAAGATGTAGTCGGTGTCGCCGTCGCCGTCGAAGTCGCCTCGGCCGGCGATGTCGTAATTGCCCGGCAGGTCTTCGAGGACCAGCGGGGGCCGGTTGGGCGTCGCGCCGGGGGCGGGCGTGCTGGGCGGCGGCGGCGTGGGGGCGGGCGGTGGCGTTGGCGTTGGCGTTGGCGTTGGCGGTGGCGTGGGTGCTGGTGTCGGTGGGGCCGGTGGGGCCGGCGGGGC
>CAZIXN010000124.1:0-8320 GCA_964543215.1 uncultured Phycisphaera sp. | reverse complement strand
CGGGGGTGCCGCTTGGCCAGCGCGTTGAACTGGAACAGCAGAAGCGCCACCGCCCCGCCGATGCCTAAGTTCACGAACTGGCCGAAGGCGCTGTGGTTGAGGAACGGGCCGCTGAAGGCGTGTTCGCTGACCGCCCCGCCGAATTTGGTGCCGATGCCGGCGAGGTTCTGGTAGAGCGCGTAGCCCGCGACCGACGCGGCGGCCAGCATCATCAGCACGCACAGCCGACGCACGCCCGCCTCGGTGCGGTAGGCGTGCAGCGCCGCGACGAACACGACGATCACCGGCAGCAGCGCCCAGAGCGTCCGCCACGTCGCCGCCGGCAGCAGCGAGATCGCCATCGAACCGGCCGGCTCGAGGTCCGAGAGCAACGCCACGCGCGTGTCGTGATTGCCGCCGGCGATCGACGCCACCAACCCCGCGGGCAGCGGCACGGTCTGCAACACCACCAGCGCCAGGAACGCCCCGATCGGCAGGTACGTCCACGAGCCGATCGGCCGGCAACCCGAGCGCGGCACGAAGCAGGCGACCAGCACGTACAGCCCCAGCGCCGCGGCCAGGCCGGCGACCACCTGCTGGCTCCACGGCTCGGTGGCCCCGTAACTGAACGCGGCGAACAGAAGGATCGTCAGCAGCAGCAGGTCCAGCGGCAGCCGCCAGAGTTGGCCCGTGGGCGCCAGCCAGGCGGCAAAGTCGCTGGGCGCGACCGATGCGCGTTTGCGGGAAGAGCGGCGGCCCGAGTTCATCGCGGCGTCCCCCCGTGCGCCACGGGCGCGACATCACCCGATTGAGCGCCTTGCGCCGCGCGAGCCCGCAGCGGCACGGCGTCGGCGAGCAGTTGCCAGGGCAGCGTCCGGCACAGACGCTCCGCCACGGCCGGCCCCAGGCGCACGGCGAGTTGCCGCGCCGCCTCGGCCATGCGCGGCGGACGGCGAGTCACGTCGTGCGCGTCGGACGCGACGATCACCGGCACGCCCACCGGCGCGGCGGCGATCTCCCACGCCAGCGCCTCGGCCTCCGGCCCGAAATCCCCCGTCAGCGAGCCGGCGGTGACCTGGATCACGGCGCCGCGATCGATCCACGGCTGCAGCGCCGCCACGCCCCGGCGGCGCAGGTGCGGGTGGCGCTCGGGGTGGGTCAGCACCCCGGCGTAGCCTGCCGACGCGAGCGCCTCGCACACGCCGGGCGCTTCCACCCACACGTCGTGCGGCGGCTCGATCAGCACGTACCGCCCGCCGCGGCCCAGCGGCAGCGCCCGGCCTTCGGTCAGCGCGGCGCTCAGCACGCCGTCGATGCGCGTGTCGGCCCCGAGGTACAGCGTCAGCGGGAGCCGCGCTTCGTCCACCCGTCGGGCGAGTTCCCGGCCGGCCTCGACGATGCGCTCGACGCGGTCGGGCTCGGCGTACGGGCCGAAGAGGTGCGGCGTGGCCGCGGCGTGCGTCACGCCCTCGTGCACGAGCGCCCGGCAGAGCCGCAGGGCCTGATCCCAGTCGCGCGGCCCGTCGTCCAGGCCCGGCAGCAGATGGTTGTGCACGTCCACCCAGCCCCCCGGCGCCGCGTCCGTGGGGCACATCGCTGCGTGCGGAAATCCGTCCGGGGGAAACGCCATGGGTCAGCCGTTCCCCCGCGGCGGTTCGTCGGTCAGCAGGACCGGCACGTCCACGCGGTCGGCGTCGGTGAGCTTGCGCGGCTCGGGCTGGCTGTCGCGGTACTCGCCGTAGCCGTACTGGTAGTAGCCGTACCGGCTGTAGTACGAATACGAACCCCACGCGCTGGTCACGCCGTTGATCGCCAGCCCCACCGGCCGGGCCCCCACGCTGGACAGCAGGTCGTTGGCGTGCTTGGCCATCTTGCGGCCGGACTTGCCGGCCCGGAGCACCAGCACGAACCCGTCGGCGTGCGAGGAAATAATCCGCGAGTCGCTGACCGGCACCGTCGGCGGCGTGTCGATCACGATCTGGTCGTAGTGCGTGCGCAGCTGGCGGATCAGCTTGGCGAAACGCGCCCCGTTGAGCAGCTCGGCGGGGTTGTCGGGGGCCGGTCCGCAGGGCAGCAGGTGCAGGTGCTCGACGGCGGTCTTGGTGATGGGCGAGGCGAGGCGTTCCCCGCTGCCGCGCTCTTCGGTGAGCAGGGAGGTGAGCCCGCGCTCGGGGTCGATGCCGAAGATCCGGTGCTGCCGCGGCTTGCGGCAGTCCGCATCGATCAGCAGCGTCCGCTTGCCGGCCTGGGCGATGGCGATGGCCAGGTTCGACGCGACCGTCGTCTTGCCGTCGCCCGGCGACGGCGAGGTCACCATCAGCACCTTGGCCTGCAGACCGCCGGGGCTGAAGTGGATCGCGGTGCGGATCGTGCGGAAGGCCTCGGCCACCACCGACTGCGGCTGGAGGTCCACCACCTGCCCGCACTTGGCGTACGCCTTCTCGTCGATCTGCGGGATCACGCCCAGGATCGGCAGCCGCAGCAGCGACGCGATCTCTTCGCCGCTGCGCAGCCGGTCGTCGAGCATCTCCTGCAGGAACGCCAGGCCGCAGCCGAGCATCAGCGCCAGCGTCAGCGCCATCGCCAGCGTCTGCGCCCGCTTGGGACGGACGGCCAGGCCCGACGCCTCGGCGGGTTCGAGCACGGTGACGTCGATGACGTCGTAATCCTCGTTGAGGTTGAGTTCGCGGATGCGCTGGTCCACCACTTCCAGCTGCCGGTCGGCCCGCATCTGCGACGCTTCCAGCAGGCCGTACTCGGCGTACAGCGAGTTGAGCGAGACCGCCTCGGACTGCTGCGACTCGTACATCACGCGGTACTCGCGCTCGGCCTCCTGCCCGTTGTCCCAGCGCTGCTTGAGCAGGCCGCGGTAGAACTGCGCCATCTCTTCGGGGGCCTGTGCCGCCGATTTGAGGTTTCCCCCCGCCGCGCGGGAACGCTGCTCGAGGTCGTCGAGGATCGAGTCGATCAGCGCCACCGATTTGTGTTCCGAACCCAGGCCGCGCACCTGGGTGAGTTGCCGGCGTTCGCTCTGCAGCGCGGCGATCTGAGCGTCCAGCACGCTGTTGCCGCCCGCGAGGCTTTCTTCGAGGTCGAAGCCCGCGAAGCTGGGGTCCGTGGCCGCGATGATCCGCAGCGCTTCCAGGTCCGACCCCGCCTCGACGGCGGTCTGGTAGGCCAGCTTGGCGTTGAGGGACCGCAGCTCCGCTTCGGTGAGCGTGTCCGCCAGGCGCGACACCCGCGAGCCGAACACGTTGCCGCCCTCGGCCGTGCGCAGCGCCGCGGCGCCGTGCCGCCGCTGGAACTCGAGCATCTCCTGGGTCAGCCGGCTGACTTCTTCGTTGAGCTGGAACTTTTCGCGCTGCAGCACCTTGAGCACTTCGGCGGCGGTGTTGCGTCGCCGGTCGCTGTGGTACTCCGAGAACGCCTGCACCACGGTGTTGACCGCGATGGCGTTGTCCTGGGCGCTGGGCGACTCCATCGACAGCAGCATGATGTCGCCCGACTCGCCGACCTGCACATTGAGGTTCATCCGCAGGAAGCCCAGCGGATTGTCCTGCTCCCAGAGGTGCTCGGCCTGCTTCATCGACGGCAACTCGAGCGCCCGGGCCAGGATCGTCGTCGAGGTCAGCACCTGCGTCTGCGACGCCATCGACTGCCGCGTGAACCCGCCCATCTGCCCGGCGATCAGCTGCGGCTGGTTCTGATCCAGGTACACCATCGCGGTGCTGCGGTAGATCGGCGTGGCGCGGGCGACGTAGATCACCCCGGCCACCAGGCCCACCAACAGGCACAGCAGGATCGTCCATTTCCGCTGCCACGCGATCTGCACGAGGTTGCCCAGGCCAGCGCCGTCCTCGTCGTCGTACTCCGGCTCGGCGTAGGCCGGGGCGAAGATCCGCTGGGCTTCGACCGGCGCGACGGCGTTTGCGTCGTACCCGCCCCGGCCGTTGGAACCCGGCGTGCCCGGCGGCGGGCGCAGGTTGGAGGGGTGGCCGTTCACGGGGGTCAGCCCGGGTTCGCCGTCGGGACGGGGTGAGCCGTCGTTGCCGTGATAGGGGTGGTTCTCTCCGTTCATCGTCCCGTCAAATGCCTCCCCGGTTGGGATCGAATGAAGCAAGCCCATGCATCTTGCCACACACCTTCCGAAAGTGCGAGGCGAATGTCAACGTTTTCCGAACCGCCGCGGGGTCCGCCACGTTCCGCCGCGCTCGGGGGGGTCGTCCGGCCACCCAGGCCGCCGCCAGCACCACGAGCGAGCCCGGCTCGGGCACCGCGGCGGGCGCGTTCGCCGGCAACCCCGAGAACGCCGGCAGCGCCGAAGCCCCCCAGTTGTTCAGCACCCCGTCGAGTTCGTTCTGATCCACCAGCCCGCTGGGCAGGTCGCGGAACCACCCGGCCGGCCGGGCGCTGGCGGACTGTCCCCAGTTGTTGAGCACCAGGTCCAGGTCGCCCTGCTCCACCTGACCGTTGCCGTTGTAGTCGCCGGGCTGGTACGCGAACGCCGAAGCCGTCACCACATAGTTGTCGACGTACGCCGAGCCTTCGACCGCCGCGAAGTCGCCATCGGTGGGATGGACCGTCAGCGCCGCATCGGTCAGCCGCACCCCGGCGGCGAAATCGATGTCTTCCAGCAGCGGCACGGCGTCGGCCACCAGCACGCCGTCCACCACGAGCGAGGCGGTTTCCCCGGCGAGATCGAGCGTCATGCGCCAGCTCTGCCAGGTGTTGAGCTTCACGGCGGGCGTCAGCGTGAAATCGGGCGTCGGCGGCGTGTTGTCCACGACTTGATAAAGCGCGCCGTCGGCGGCGTCGATGCCGAAGGCGGCGACCCGGCGATTCCCGGTCACGTAGGCCTCAACGGAAAACCCCGGGCCGAACTCGATGGGGCTGGGGTTCGCCGGCACGTAAAGGTCCCAGCCGACCGTCACGAACGGCTGCCCGGGCGTGGCCGGCGACACCAGGCGGGTGAAATACGAGGCCGCCAGCCCGTCGTCTCCGTCGCGGAAGAGCGTCAACGCCTGATCGCCGGCGCGCACCGGCGAACCGGCGCTGCCGTCGTGGATGGTCGCGGTGCTGTGGCCCGCGCCCGATCCGAACCAGCCGCCCTGCCCCGCGACCGACCCCGGCGTGAAGGCGGCCGCCTCGAACCCCCCCGCGTCGTACAGCACCTGCTGCGCCGACGCGGACAGACCCGCAAACAAACTTGCGAGCAGAACGACCGGGACCCCATGACGGGTCCGTGAGCCGCGAAACCGGAATGGAGGACGAAGCGAAGTCATGACCACAACCACGGGCGCGACGAACGAGAGGGCAACGCGATCGACCATCGATCGCATGCGGTCGTCCCCGGTCAGCGGCGGCGCTGGCGGGGCAGACACGACATATCCGCGGCCGGGTGGCGGGCGCTTTTTCATGGCCCACCCGGGTCACGGCCGGGGCCGACCACTTCGTTCAAGCTGGTTCAACCCGACAGGATGTCGGGCACCTCAGGTCCGCGGCGGCGGCGAGTACGGGCTGCGCGACGGCGGAGCGAAGGGAGAGCGGCGCGAGCGCATGTCCACCGGCTCAACGCCTTGGGCGACATCGGTCGAGACGACCGACGCGTAGGCGGTCGGGTTGCTCTGCGGGGCTTGGGGCGACGAAGCGACGCCGGGCGTGGGAGCCGCGGCGAGGGTGACGGCGATCAGGAGGGAATCAATCATGGTTCTGTCGTTTCGAACGGGGCTCGTCGGGCAGGCCGAGCGGGGGGTTCGAGACCACCCGGAGGAGTCAAAGTGTACATCGTGGTTCCAACACGCTCAAACCGGCCAGCGCCGGGGCCTCAGGCGCGGGCGTTGTTTCGACGACGCAGGGCGGCACACCCGGCCAGCGCCAGCAACGCCACGCCCGGCTCGGGCACGACGTTGCCGTCGAGGATCCGGTAGTTGTCGAAGAAGGCGTCGCCGGTGATATCGATGAAGAACTCGTCGGTGGGGAAGCCGATGATCGGAGCGTCGGACAGGCGATCGCCGCCCGCGTAGTCGATGTCGTTGAGGAAGGCGGTGCCGCCGCTGGTGCTGATCACGGTGCCGTCGACGACGACGAAGTACGTCTCGTTCTGGAAGTCCAGGATCAGTTCCCAGGCCTGCCAGGTGTCGAGGATGATCGCGGCGTTGCTGGAGTAATCCGCGAACTGGGAGACGTTGTCGTCGAGCTTGTTGTAGAACGCGCCGTCGGCCGCATCGACGCCGACGCTGGCCAGCCGGGCCGGGGACGGGCCGCCGACGTTGGCGTAAGCCTCGACGGCGAAGCCGGGGCCGAAGGACTCGTCGTTGGGGTCCGGAGCCTGGTCACCCGAGAACGGAACATACATATCCCACAGCACGAACACCACGGGCAGGTGGCCGGCCGCCGCGGCGGTCACGTCCACGAAGAACCCGGTGGAGCCGAGGCCTTCGGTGCTGGGGCGGCTGATGGTCAGGGCCTGGCTGCCGGCCTGGATCGGGTTGACGGCGTTGTGCACCGTGGCGGTGGTGGTTCCCGTCGCCGCCGCGGTCGTGAACGAGGTCCAGCCGTCCTGGCCCACCAGGTTGCCCGTGGTGAACGTCGGCGACTCAAAGCCGTTGCTGGTGTAGATCGTGCCGGCCTGGGCGGAAAACGCACCGGCCGCGACAACACCGGCCATCCCGAAACGCTGGATCAAAGTTTGCATAAATAAATCCTTCTCTCTACCGGGGACCCGAAAAAGTGCAGGTTGCCCCCGGAAAGTAATGCGGATCCGGACTTCACGCAAGCCTTTTTTGGTCGCGTGCGGGGATTCTTTACCGATTTCTCGCGATCGGTTCCCCGAAAACGCCCCGGCTCACCCGATTCGGGACTCGAACCTGCCGGCCTCCGAATCCGATCCACGGCGGACCGACGCCGCCCGGAAACCGCCAATACGTCGCGAATACCGTTCATCGCTTCGGGTGCGCCGGACGCCGCGGCAACGGCTCACGGAAGGCTGGGGCCTACGGACGGGCCGCCGGCTCGCCGTCCTTCGCCGGCTGCTCGGCCTCGAACTTCGCCCGCTGCTCGGCGTCAAATTCGGCCCGCAAGGCGGCCTCGCGCTGACGCCGGAGTTCGGCGGTTTCGCGGGCCTGTTCCCGCAGCGCGGCTTCGGCGGCGGCGCGGTCTTCGACCCGGCGGGCCTGGGCCTGTTCGCTGAGCGTGGGGTCGGCGTCGGCGGGCGCGCCGACGGACAAGGTCCGGGTCAGCTGTTCTCGCAACTCGGCGACGCGACGCAGGTCGGTGATGTTGAAACGCAGCGGCTCGGCCGCGTCGGGAGCCACCCGTTCGTCCAGCTCGTCCAGCAGCGCCACCGCCGCATCGGGCTGGCCGTCGGCCAGCAGCTTGCCCAGGAGCTGGACCTTCCACTTGGCCTGCGCGGGCTCAAGGTCGACAGCTCGCTGCGCCGCAACGACGGCGGCCGCGGTGTCGCCCCGGGCCAACTGCACCCGCGCGAGCGTGTCGAAGACGTTGGGCACGTTGGGGAGCATCTCGGCGACGCGCTGCGCGTACCCCAGCGCCTCGTCCAGCCGGATGCCCATGGACGCCAGCCCGTCGGCCATGTTGTTGAGGACCATCCAGTTGTCCGGCGACCTTGCGAGCGCGGCTTCGTAGTGTTCGACCATGCCGTCGTAGTCGCCGAGCACCTGCGCGAGCATGCCCAGCTGCGCCCGGTGGTTCACTTCCAGTTCGTCGGGCAGCGTGCCGGCCGCGGCGAGGCGGCGGTTCTGCAGCCAGCGCCGCACCGTGGCGGCGGCCTGGCGCGAGCCCTGCTCCTCGGCGGCGGAAAACGCGGCGTTGACCATGCGGGACCAGGCATTGCCGTTTTCGAGCGAGACCTCGGGCGCAAGCTGCTGGAGCCAGACATCCAGTTCGCCGGGGTGTGACACCAGCGCCGGCAACTGGAGGACCGCCGCCACCTGCCACGCCTCGCCGTCCTTGAGTCGAGGCAGGATGAGCTCCCGGGCTTCGGCAAAGCGGTTGCCCGAGATGAAGATGCGGGCCAGCTCGGCGGCGTACTCGGCGCGGTCGAGGCGCTGGGCGTTCTGGCCGGCCCAGTAACTCGCCAGCTCGTTGGCGGTGTCGGTGGCGCCCGCGGCCGCCCGCAGGGAAGCGAGCTCCAACGACAGGTCCTGCCCCGACGCGGCCAAGAGCGTCGCAAAATGGTTGGCCATCGCCAGATCGCCCGCCCGCACCGCCAGATTCAGGATGCCCTGCGCAAACGACGGCGAGACGTTCGCGCCCACGAGGATCAGCCCCAGCCGCTGCAGCCGGGGCTCGATGGGCGAGCTGCCGACCTCCACCGCGGCCA
>CAZIXN010000123.1:0-8404 GCA_964543215.1 uncultured Phycisphaera sp. | reverse complement strand
ATGGAGATCACCACGAGCAGTTCGATCAGCGTGAAGCCCAGCGTGCGGGCGACGTGTGCGGGGGCAGTGGGCATGGGCGTCGTTCCTTGAAACAATGGGGAAATGAAGCGGTCGATCCGTCGGGAAAAAGCGGAGTCCGGGCAGGCGACAGTCAAGTTGTATCGCCGGATTACCAGCTTGTCAATACCAATTACTGCCGATTTTATCCATGCTTTTAGTTTTTTCTGGCCATGAAGTTTTCTGTTGACAATACAACTTATCAAGCTATCTTGGAGACGTGACCTTGCTGGACCTCCCAAAATACGAGCAGATCAAGCGTTCGATCGCCCAGGAGATCGAGGCCGACGATTACGCCATTGGGGCGGCGTTCCCCTCCGAATCCCAGCTGCTCCGGCGGTTCGAGGTGAGTCGGCCGACGCTGATCCGGGCGTTGCAGGAGTTGGTGCGCGAGGGCTACCTCGATCGCCAGCAGGGCCGGGGCACGTTTGTGTCCGCCCGCTGGCGTCGCCGTGATGAGTCCGGGTCGGTGTTGCCGGTGTTCATTTCCAACTCGGTGGCGAGCAAGGTCGGCGAACCGCGGACCATTCAGTTGCAGATGTTCGAGGGCATTCAGGAAGCGATCGCCGAGCGGCCGACCGGTGTGCCGGCCGGCCATTCGATGGTGCTGCATCAGTTGCAGTCGGATCGGCTGGACGACGCGACGACGAAGTTCATTGACGCGCTGACGCCGGGCGTGGCGTTCGTGGTTGAACCTTCGTTCAACGCGCCGCTGTGGAGTTTTCTCTTGGAGCGTGGTTGGCAGCCGTGGGGGCTCAACGAGCCGGTGGACGGCGGGTCGTGCGTGTTCATCGATCAGGAGCGTGCGGGCTATCTGGCGACGCGCTTTCTGCTTCAGGAAAACCGCCGCCGGGTCGCGCTGCTCAATGGGCCTCACGACGCGTACTGGGGTTTCGCAGCGCGCGAACGTGGCTACGTGCGGGCCATGCGCGAAGCGGGCCTGGCGATCGAACCGGGGCTGATCCGTCACGGCGAGCACGCCCTCGACAGCGAAGCCGGCCGCGCGATGTTCAACGCCCTGCGGGCGGACGGGCTGGCGGCCGATGGCGTCGTGGCCGCGACCGACCTCAAGGCGATGGGCGCGTTGGCCGCGGCGCTGGAGTCGGGCCTGTCGGTGCCGGGCGACGTGATGTTTGTCGGCATCGACGACATCGCGTCCAAGCGGAGCGATCCGCCGTTGTCGTCGGTATCGATGCCGTTCTTCGAAGTCGGCCGACAGGCGGTGTACCAGGCGTACCGCGCCGCGTCGGGTGGATGCACTTCGCCCTTACAAGTCTGCTTACAACCCACGCTCGTCGAGCGTGGCACCGGCGCTTAGAGCGTGTTATGCACTTTGCCCCAGCCATCGGAGTGCGTCGGGGAGTCTGGCAAGTAGGAGGCAGACGAAGGCGGCGAAGTGCAGGCCGGCCAGGGTTTGCGGGAGCCGTTCATAGTCGCGGGCCAGGCGGCGGAACCTCGATGCCCAGGCGAAGCTGCGTTCGACCACCCAGCGTTTGGGCAGCAGCACGAAGCCCTTTTTGGCGGCCGGCAGCTTGACCACGCACAGCTCGATGCCGTGCTCGGCCGCGTCTTGTCTGGGCTGCTCGCCGGTGTAGCCCTGATCGACGTAGGCGACCTTGACCGATTCGCCCGTCGCCTCTTGGACCGCCTCGGCCAGTTCGCCGACCTGTTGGCGTTCCTGCTCGTTGGCGGGCGTCACGCGCGCGGCCAGCAGAAAATCCAGCGTGTCCACGGCGATGTGCACCTTCGATCCCTTCGTCCGTTTGCACCCGTCGTAGCCGGCGCGGTGACCCGATTCGGGCGTGCTGCGCATCGTGCGACCGTCGATCATCACCACCGATGGCTCGGCCGACTTGCCCTGCGCCAGACGGATCAGCTCCCGCAGGTCCACTTCCGGGGGTGGGCCATCTCTTGGAAGACGCCCGCCTTGAGCCAACGCTGACCTTGCTGATACACCGCCTGCCACGGCGGGAAGTCGTGCGGCAACATCGACCACGGGGCCCCGGCCCGCACGATCCAAAGCAACGCATCAAAGACCCGCCGCAGGTCGTGGTGTCGCTGCGGCGCATCCTCACGCATCAGCGTGACGTAAGGGGCCACGAAAGCCCACGCGTCGTCGTCCAGGTCCGAGGCATAGGGGGTCGGCGTCCTTGCCATCCCCTAGAAATCGGCCGCCACGCCGTCAGAAGTGCATAACACGCGCTAGTGTACCGGTGAACGGGGGGAAACCGGTGACACGGCGAACGTCGTGACCAACGGTGGCCGGCAGTTGGGTTGCGGGTTGCAGACGAAACGCGCGATGCCCAGCGACAAGTGAAATGAACGTGACGCGGTTTACGCCGGCGAACGACCGGTGACACGGCGAGGGTTGTGGCGTCTTTGAAGCAGCATGGCGAGGGCGGGGGTCAGCAAGATCAGGCCGGGCTCGGGGAGCGGCGTGGCGGCGGCAGCGTCCGCCGTGGCGCGTTGCCCCCAGTGGTTGAGGACGGCGTCGAGTTCGCCCTGGTCGACATTGCCGGCGGCGAAGGCGGCCGGTTGCCCCCAATTGTTGAGGACGGCGTCGAGGTCGGCCTGATCGACGCGGCCGTCGCCGGAGAAGTCGCCGGCGAGGAGGCTCAGCGCGTCGGTGGCGATGACTTCGAGCGACGGGGCCAGCAGCGGGTCGAACTCTTTGCTGCGCAGGCGGACGGTGGTGCCGTCCTGTCCGCGGATGAACAGGGCGAGGGTCAGCGCGCCGTCGCGATCGGCGGCGACCGCGTCGCGCAGGGCCGGTGAGGTGAACTCGACGAGGGAGTCGGGGCGCAGGCCGCCGTCGAGCGTGAAGCTGCCGAGTGCTTCGAGGATCTGCAGGTCGGGCGAGCCGTTGACTTCGTCGAAGCCCGGTGCGTTGTCGCCGGTGATCCAGAGCGGATCGCCGGCCGCCGCGAACGTGCCGGTGCCTTCGAGCCATGCGTTCTCACCCAGTTCGGGTGCGCCGAAGCCGTCGTCGCGGCCGGCAAAGCCATCGGGTACGGCGAACACGTCCACGGTCACCGGCGCATCGTCGGCGAACACCAGCCGCAGCGTCGCGTCGCGCACATCCGGAAGCGTCAGTTCGGACAGGTCGAACCGCAGATAAGCCGCGTACTCTCCGCCAGCCCAGTCGTTGCCGCGAGCGTCCACATTCGACTCGCCGCCTGTGTTCACCAAGTGCCGGTCCAGTCCCACGCCCACCACCCGCGCGTCGGCACCGACGCCCACACGTCCTTCGGCGGTGGTGAAATCGAACAGCTCGGTGGCGATCGGTTCGCCGGGCGTCCGCATGGATTCGAGCGTTTCTTTCTCGTCGCCGACGCGGACCTCGTCGAAGAGGAACGTCTGCTTCCAGGTCCGCGAGCGAACGGTGAAGCTGTTGTCGGTGTTGCGCCACGTCGGCTTGTACACCCCGACTTTGAGGAACATGTCGTTGTTGCTGTACGACGGCCCGTAGACGTTCGCGCCGCCGACGTTCCAAACACTTTGCCCGTCTCGGAAGATTTCGAGTTGGCCGTCGGGTCCGGCGGACCAGTCGGCGCGGACGATCCATTCGACCCACTGGCCCGGCTCGACGACGCCGGCGTCGGCGGTGCGATCGCCGGCGTCGCGGTTGTTCGACAGCGCCCATCGGCCCTGGTTGATCGACACGCTCAGCGGAGGCGACCGCCAATCCACCCCGGCGTTGGGGGCGCGGTGGATCTGCCCGAGGATTTCGAACCCCGCCGACTCCACCTCCGCAATGTAGTCGTTGGGCACGAACGTGTTCCAGCGATACCAGCGGGTCTGGCCGAAGTTGCCCATGCCCGCGATGTCGCCGGGCCGCGTGTCTTTCTTGAGTTCGGTGCGGTTGCTCGTCTCGACGTATTCGTCGTTGCGGAACAGCGCGAAGCGCGCCGAGCCTTCACCGCTACGGCCCGCCGACGACAGACCGAGCCGAGGCGCACCCGGCACCGAGGACCAGGTTTCTGCCCGCCAACTCTGCCCCGAGAGATTCAGCGACGGCCCTTCGAAGGCGTCGGCAAAAATCGCCTCGGAATAGGCCGGCGTGACCGCACTGAGCGGCAGGCTCATCAAGGCGGCGAAGCGTGCGACTCGGATACGGGAATAGCGGGGCGTTGTGACCTTCATGCGATCATTTCGTGAGGACAATTTCCGTCAACGTCCCATCGTGGTTCAGGGTCACCGAGGCTTCGTGCGTGAGGCCTTCGCTCTCGACCACGACGCGGTAGTCGCCGAGGAAACCTCGCGTCTTCGCCACGCCCTGTTCGTTGGTGCTTAGCTGGTCACGAGTCCACCATTCGTCCAACACCAGGCTTGCGTAAGCCTTGCCGATGGGCATCAGCCGCCAGCGTTCGTCGAACCACGACGCTTCGGGCATCCATGTCGGGGTGGCAGCCCAGTAGTTCCAGCCTTGAAAGGCCGTGATGTTCGAGTGGCTGAACACCGCGATCAGGAAGTCACGCGTGTAGCGCTCGGCGAGCTCGGCGTCGGTGGTGGCGATGTCGTACTCGGTGATCTGCAGGTCCAAGCCAAGCTCCGCGAATCTGTCAAGAATTTCCAGAACGCGGGCCGGCGGGGTGTAGCCGCCGCCGAGATGCGATTGGAATCCGATCGCGTCGATCGGCGCACCTTGAGCCAGCGCCTCTTTGAGCAGGTCGTAGACCCACTGCTGCTTGACGTGATTGGTGCCCTGTTGCCCCAGCAGGCCGAAGTCGTTGTAAAGCAGCACCGCGTCCGGGGCGTACTGATCCGCGAGCTTGAACCAGGCGGAGAACTCATCCCGGCCCAGCAGATTCAGCAACTCGTTCTGGTTGTACGCCTCGTTCACCACGTCCCAGGTGCCCACGTAGCCGGCCGTGCGGGTGAGGATGTCCACGATGTGGCCGTTGATCCGATCCCGCAGAACTTGCGGGTCGTTCTGCGCTGCCGCCCACACTTCCGCAGCGTCGGCCACGCGGAACTTCTGCAAACCCGGCCAAACAAGCACGTGCCCGTGCACCGCAAGCCCTTGCGATTTCGCCCACTTGAGCGTCTGCATGGCCACCGACGGGTCACGCTCCCACCAACTCCATTTCAACGCGTTTTCGATCGCGATGGAGTTGAAGGTCTGTTTGAGCTTCCCGCGGTAGACGTCGGCCGTGGGCGTCTCCCAGTTTTTCGCCAGCCAGTCGGCACTGATGGCCACGCCCCACGAAAAGGCGTGACGAGTCATCTCCACACGAACCGTCGCATCAGGCACAGGCCGTCCGTCACCGTCGATCACCCGCACCGACAGATCGCCCTTTCGCAGTTGCTCGATGCGTTCGAGCGCTTCACTTCGCCACGCCGCGTCGGGTGCGCTGCCGGCGTAGTCGGATTCGATCACGGGCAACGCGTCCACATCCGCGTCGGGCCCGAGGTTCACCACCTCCATGCCCGCGATCTCCAGTGTCTGCTGCGGGTAGCCCGCGGAGAACACCGCCGCCAACTGCTCGGCCGGAACGTCGGCGGGGAACCGGCTGCCCAGATACACCTTCGTCCACTCCGGCCCGACGGCGAACTCCCGGTACAACGCCCGCTCCCAGGGCGAAGCGGTCCGCTGAATCCGAAACAGCGTGAATGCTTCCCCGGTCTCGTACCGCGCTCCCTCTTTCGCTCTTGCCCAGAACGACGCGAACAACACATCGCCCTTCTTCACGCCTTGTGACAACGCCTGGCGGACTTCGATGTCGTAATGATTTCCCGGTTGCTTGAGCGTCGTCACCACGAAGCCCGGCCCCTTGCCGCCGGTGTCGGAATTCGTCCGCAGCTCCAGCGTGGCGTCTTCCACCTTCCCGCCGAGCTGCGGGTCGGTGACCAACGGGATGATCACGCCGGGCTGATCCCCGACGGTGCGCGTTGTCGGCTCCGCCGCCACCGCGAAGCAAGCGGTCCACGCCGTGACGAACGCGATGGTCAGAGCAAGGCCCGCCCGGCGGCCATGCGAAACAACGTCGAGAAATCGGCCGATCGGTGGGAACATCGAAGTGTCCTGGTTGTAGGAGTGGCCGGACGGTTTCACAGGTCCGGCGTGTTGAGCCGCCAGCGGAATGCGGGGAGCAGATCGAGTTGCCGTCGGTTTTAACGCTGGACGAGCCGATGCGGGTGCTCGGGGCGGGAAGGTCCGGCTAGCTTGCGTATCAGTTCAGCGGTTGGTTCAGTCGCCAGTGGATGTCGGGCCATTGGCCAAGATTGCCGATCGACGTCGCGGTGTCGCTGCCGATGCCCACCGTGGCGGGATCGGGGATCTGATCGGCCGAATTGGCCGAAACGTGCATGTCGGCATACAGGACATTGAGAGTTTCCTGCCCGGAGTGGCGGAGGCTGAGCCGGTTGAAGTTGCCGCTATGAGCGCGGAGGCCGTCGTAGATCAGCGCGAGTTTTGTGGGGTCTTTGAAGCTGTCGCGAGTATGGACTTTGTTGTTGACTGCGACCGACAAGGGGAAAATGCCGGCCATCGGGAAAAACTCGTTGTAGTTGCCGCTGGGCTGTTGCATGCCGTTGTAGGCGTACCACGTGTTCACGGCGAGTGAAAAGTCGATGTTGACGCCCGAACTATCAGCGCCGCCGGTCCTCCAATACTTCCTGCCTTCTTCGGCTCGTTGATTCTGCGGGGCGAACGTGGTGCTGCGTTCACCGATACCTTCGGGGCAGCGGAACAGCGTGTTGCTTTCCTCGTCGACGGCGGCGTTGTTAGCGGTGATGTTGAGGGCCGGCCCGTATTGACCATCGGCGAGAATGGTCGCATAGCTCACGGGTTGACCGCCATTGGTCAGCAACCGGCCCGGCACCATCAGGTCCTTGTAATCGCCCCCGTAAGCGGCGATGGCGATGCCGACTTGTCGGAGATTCGCCAGACACTTTGTCCCGCGGGCGGCATCCCGCGCCGCGCCCAGGGCCGGCAGCAGCAGGCCGATGAGCAGCGCGATGATGGAGATCACCACGAGCAGTTCGATTAGCGTAAAGGCGGTGGCACGATGGCGGCTCCGCAAGGGCTGGTTCATGAGGGGGCTCCGTGAGCGAGGCGGTTAGGGTGAACTCATCGAGGGGACCGACGAGGCCACAGCGCTAGGCCGAAGCCCAGGACGGCAAGTGTGGCGGGCTCGGGCACCGCGGTGACGGCAAAGCTCGGGGCGCTGCCGCTGCCCCAGTTGTTAAGCACGCGGTCGAGTTCTTCCTGATCGACGTTGTCGGTGTTGAAGCCGTCGGCGTTGGCGACGAAGCCGGCGGTGCGCGGCCCGCCCCAGTTGTTGAGCACCAGGTCCAGGTCGCCTTGCTCCACCGAGCCGGAATCGTTGTAGTCGCCGGCCAAGCCTGCGGCAACGGCGGCCTCGAGCGTGAGATTGTCCAGCGTGATCTGACGGTAGAGCGGCGCGCTGTTGCTGGGGCCCCACTGCAGGGTGACCTGCCCGAACTGCGCCGGAGCGTTCATGATATTTAGGCCTGAACCCTGCGTCACACCATCGACGGTGAGGTCATAAGTAGCAGAGTCGAAGTCGATGGTCCCTTCGACGGTGATGAAGCGTGCGCCCAGGTCGTCCAGATCGAGATTGACGCCGTTGATGTTGAGCGTATTGACGGTGGTGCCGCCGTTGTTGTACTGCAGCCGGCCGTTGTCGAAGATCTGGAACTGAATGATCGGGGCCGAGTCGGTGCCGCCCAGGCGCACGCGATGCGCTACGCCGAAATCGTTGGCGGGATCGGAGTCCAGATCCGCGCTGGCTTGTTGATCGTTGCGGAGGTCGAAGCTGAAATCAAGCTGACCAACGGTGTCGGTGGTCGGCAGCCCCAGGAAGCCGGCGGTCGGCGTGAAGCGGATGTTGGAGAAGTTGATTTGATTGGTGGCGGCGGATTGAGCCGCGCCACGCGGTTCGCCGAATTCATCGGGGCCCAAAGAGGTGATGCTGTAGTTCTCGCCGGCCCCGACCCAGTCGGGATCGTCGGCCGTCAGCGGGAAGTTGTTCACCAACGAGGAGCCAAGAAAATATCCGTCGGCGGGATCGAAGGTCACGGTGCCGGCCGCAGCGAGCTGCGGGAGTGCGGCGACCAAAGACGCGGTGGCTACGAGAGGCATGGAACGTCGAGACATGGTGTTTCTCCAAAACAGGCGTAAAGGCGATACCAAAGTGCGTAAGAACGGGTCGAAAGGCCGCGGATCCGGGTCAGGACCCGCGGCGAAAAACTCAAGGATTCAGCGACGACGCACCAGCAGCGCCAATCCGCCCAACCCTGCCATCGCCAGCGTGCCCGGCTCGGGGATGGCGATGATGGAGAGGTTGTCGAGGCTGTACTGCAGCGCGCCGGCGTCGTTGGT
>CAZIXN010000122.1:0-8505 GCA_964543215.1 uncultured Phycisphaera sp. | reverse complement strand
CTGGTGTTCATCTACATCTGGGCCGGGCCGCACCACCTGCACTACACCGCACTGCCGCAGTGGGCCTCGACGCTGGGCATGCTTTTCAGCCTGATGCTGTGGATGCCGTCGTGGGGCGGGATGATCAACGGCCTGCTCACGCTCCGCGGCGCGTGGCACAAGGTCACCACCGACCCGGTGCTCAAGTTCTTCGTCGTGGGCATCACGTTCTACGGCATGGCCACGTTCGAAGGTCCGCTGCTGTCCATCAAAGCGGTCAACGCGCTGTCGCACTACAACGACTGGACCATCGCCCACGTCCACTCGGGGGCGCTGGGCTGGAACGGGTTCATGGCCTTCGGCATGATGTACTGGCTGGCGCCGCGGCTCTTCCAGGCGCCGCTGCACTCGGTCAAACTCGCCGCCACGCACTTCTGGCTGGCGACGGTGGGCATCCTGATCTACGTGATCTCCATCTACGTCGCGGGCATCACGCAGGGCCTGATGTGGCTGGCCATCGACGACAACGGCGCGCTGACGTACCCGCAGTTTGTTGAAACCACCCGGGCCGTCATCCCGATGTACTGGCTGCGGATCATCGGCGGCGGGCTGTACATGGCCGGGGCGGTGGTCGGGGCGTACAACCTGCTCCGCACCTGGCAGGCCCGGCCGGCGGAATACGAGTACCCCGTGCACCGCGCGTTGCCGCTCAAGGCGCAGGCGATCCACGAAGAGGTCGCGCCCGCGCCGCGGATCGAAGGCGTCGCCGAGGTCGCCAAGCGGCTGGACGTGTGGTCCACGATGTGGTGGCACCGCAGGTGGGAACGCATGCCGGTGAAGTTCACGGCGCTGGTGATCGTGGCCGTGGTCGTCGCTTCCTTGTTTTCAATGATCCCCACGTTCGTGATCCGCTCGAACATCCCCACCATTGCGAGCGTGCATCCTTACTCGCCGCTGGAGCTGGTCGGCCGGGACATCTACGTCTCGGAGGGCTGCTACAACTGCCACAGCCAGATGATCCGCCCGCTGGTGTCGGAGCGCGAGCGTTACGGCGAATACAGCAAGCCCGGCGAATCCGTCTACGATCACCCGTTCCAATGGGGCAGCCGACGCATCGGCCCGGACCTCGCGCGCGAAGGCGGGAAACAGTCGGACTCGTGGCACGTGCTGCACTTCGAAAACCCCGGCAAACACGTGCCCGGCTCGATCATGCCGCCCTACCCGTTCCTTCTGAAGAAAGACGCGGACTTCAAGTCGATCCCCGCCCGCGTCGCGGCGACCAAGGCGTTGCATCCGTTCGATCCCAAGTTCGACCACTACCCGATGGGCGACGTCGCCATTGCCCACGCCCAGCGGCAGGCCGACGCCATCGCCGCGAACATCGAGGCGCAGCTGCAAGGGCCGTACATCACCGAAGGCGGCGAAGAACTCGACTTGTCGCGTTCGCAGGCCGTGGCCCTGATCGCGTACCTGCAACGCCTGGGCACGGACCTCACCCGCACGGATGCGCCCGACTGGGTGCCGGCCCCCGGAACCGAAGCAACCGAGGCCGTTGAAACCGCCAACACGCATGAGCAAGCCCCCGCCGACGACGCGCAGCTCTCAACCGCGATGCGCTGCCCGATCACCGGCAACCTGCTGGCCGCAACCACCGGAGGCCACTGATGTTCAAGGACATCCTTTCCGACGCCAACCTGACGGGCTTCGCGACCTGGGGCCTGGTGATCTTCGTGGCCGTGTTCGTGGGCGTGACGATCTGGGCGCTCACGCGCCCCAGGAAGACCATCGACCGGTGGTCGAGCATCCCGCTCAAAGACGGCACCGAGCCCGTGGAACACCGCCCCCGGAAGTGAAGAGCCCTGGTGTCCAAAGCCGCGACGCGTCGCGGCTGAGGCTGAATGTCAAAACCTGATCCCTGATCCCCGAACCCCGAACCCCAATCCCCATGAGCACCCTCCACCCCAAGAATCCCGCTGAACTCCCGCCCGACATGACGCCCTACGAGCCCGCCGGCGACGCGGTCCTGGGCGACCACACCTACGACGGCATCCAGGAATACGACAACCCGATCCCCGGCTGGTGGAAGTGGATGTTCATCGCCACGATCCTTTTCACGCCCATCTACATCGTCTGGTTCCACGCCCCGGGCATGAACCGCGACCTCATCGGGCAGTACGACCGTGCCTATGCCGCCAACCTCGAGCGCAAGTTCGGCGGCATGGACCCGCTCAACGAAGCCAACCCCGGGGCCGACGTCCTGAAGTACATGGACGACGCGCAGTGGCGACCCGTGGCCATCGCGACCTTCGGCTTGCAGTGCGCCAGTTGCCACGGTGCCAACGCCCAGGGCGGCTCGGGCCCGAACCTCACCGACGACCGGTTCATCCACATCAAGACCGCCGCGGACATCGTCGACGTGCTGAACGTCGGCCGCAACGGCGGCGCGATGCCCGCCTGGGCCAACCGCCTGCACCCCAACGCCATCGTCCTCACCGCCGCCTACGTCGCGCACCTGCGCGGCACCAACGCCCCGGGCGGTACAGCCCCCCAGGGCGACCCGATCCCCGCGTGGGGCGAGTGAAGCAGAATTTGCGATTTGGGATTTGGGATTTGAAGCATCGCGTCCCAAACGCCTCGCGAAACGACGTGCCCGCAATCCGCAATCCCAAATCCCCCATGGATTCCTCCCTGCTCCAACCCGAAGGCCGTGTCCTCAGCACCCTCGAAGCCGACGGCTCGCGCCGCTGGTTGTCGCCGCGTTTGAGCCAAGGCAAGTGGTGGAAGCGCCGCCGCAACTTCGCGTACTTCCTCATCGCGTTCTTCCTCACGCTGCCCTGGATCCGCATCGGCGGCGAGCACATCATCCTGCTGGACATCGTGCACCGCCGGTTCCACATCCTCGGCCAGACGTTCCTGCCCACCGATACCGTGCTGCTGGCGATCCTCGTGCTCATGGTCGGCGTGTCGGTGTTCTTCTTCACCGCCGTGTTCGGTCGCGTGTTCTGCGGGTGGTTCTGCCCGCACACCGTCTACCTCGAATTCGTCTACCGACCCATCGAGCGCTTCTTCACCGGCCGCACCGGCGTGGGCGGAAAACCCACCAAAGCCATTGCCGGCTGGCGGAAGCCCGCGATGTATCTCGTGTTCCTGCTCATCAGCGTGCACCTCGCGCAGACCTTCCTGAGCTACTTCGTCGGCGCGTACCAACTCAGCGAATGGATCTGGTGCTCCTGGCCGTGGGAACACCCCGTGGCCTTCGGCGTGGTCGCCCTCTGCACCGCGTGGATCATGTGGGACATGGCCTTCTGGCGCGAGCAGATGTGCATCGTCGGCTGCCCCTACGGCCGGTTCCAGAGCGTCATGCTCGACCGCCATTCCTCCATCGTCACCTACGACCCGCAGCGCGGTGAGCCGCGAGGCAAACCCCGCAAAGCGAAAAAAGGCAGTGATGTCCCGCTGCCCGTGCTCGGCGACTGCATCGACTGCGGCATGTGCGTCCACGTCTGCCCCACCGGCATCGACCTCCGCGACGGCCTGCAACTCGAATGCATCCATTGCACCCAGTGCATCGACGCCTGCGACACCGTCATGGACCAGGTCAAACGACCGCGCGGCCTCATCCGCTACGCCTCGCAGGCCCAGGTCCAAGGCGAACCCAAACGCTGGCTCCGCCCCCGCGTCGTGATCTATCCCGCCGTGCTCATCGCCCTCACCACGCTGTTCGGCTTCGCGCTGCTGAGCCAACCCACCACCGACCTCACCGTCCTGCGCGGCATGGGCCGACCCTTCGCGCTGCTGGAAACCGGTGAGTTCGCCGGCCACATCGAAAACCAGCTCCAGATCAAACTCGTCAACCGCACCGCCGAACCACGCACCTACACCCTCGCCGTCCACGTGCTGGGCGCCAACAACCAACCCGGCCAAACACTCCGCGCGATGCGCACCCACGACGGCCCGATCACCCTCGCACCCGCGGCCATCGTCACCGAACCGCTCCGTCTGGTTGTCGATCCCGCCGCTTACGACACCGGCCGACTGACCGCCGTCGTCGTCGTCACCGACGACCTGGGCAACACCGTCCGCGAAGATGTCCTGCTCCGCGGCCCCGCCACCACGCCACCGGCCAAGCCGAATGCTGCGGAGTGAAACGGCAAAGCATCGGATCCCCCAACCACGATCCCGAGTCGCAAACACCATGAAAACCACGACGCCCCGAACCAACCGCTTGCCCCGCTGGGGCTTCATCGTCGTCGCGCTGCTCGGCGGCCACGTTGCGCTCATGGCCACCGCCGTCACCTTCGCGCTGCGTGGCTACGGCTCGGCCGGCGTCGAGCCGGACTACTACGCCCGCGCCGTCGCCTGGGACGCCGACCGCGACGCCCTTGAGCGCAGCGAAGCACTGGGCTGGACCGTCACCGTCACGCCTGACATCTGGCTCGACGAACACGGCCGACGTTCGCTCAGCGTCTCAGTACACGACGCGCAGGGCCAACCCATCAACGACGCGCACGTCGCCCTGCGCATGCACCACGCCATCTACCCCAGGCAGCAGGCCGACGCCACCCTGCCCGCCCGAGGCGCAGGCACCTACACCGCCAAGCTGCCCGGCCTGTCCGCCGGCCTGTGGCGCATCGACCTGCGCATCGAAACGAGCGATGCACAACCCACAACGTGGGTCGGCCACTTCGACCAGACCATCGCCGATGTCGTCGCGCTCCACCGCCACGACACCCTCGGCACAACGCAGAACTCGGAAACGCCATGAACGCCCCAATCCTGCTCACGGTGTTCGGCGCCAGCGTCGCCGGCTCGCTGCACTGCGTGGGCATGTGCGGTCCGCTCATGGCCTGCGCCGTCGCCGCACCCGGCCAAAGCAACGCGAAGCCCGCCACACTCGGCCCGGGCTTCGGACGCTTCGCCCGACACGCCGCCGCACAACGCGCCGCCACCCACGCCGGCTACCACGCCGCCCGCGGCGTCGGCTACGCCGCGCTCGGCGGCGCGGCCGGGGCCGCCGGGGCGCTATTGGACCTCAGCAGCACCCTGGCCGGCGCTGTCCCGCTCGCCGGCATCCTCGCCGGCGCGTGCCTGATCATCATCGCGCTGGCGGGACTCACGCACGCCATGGGCTGGCGACTCGTGCCCTCCTCCACCACGCAGACCCCCGTGCGACCCAACGTCTTCCGCCGTGCGCTCCTCGCCGTGCAGCGCAAAGCCCTCGCGTTGCCGCCGATGGTCCGCGCCACGACACTCGGTGCGCTCACGCCCCTGCTGCCTTGCGGTTGGCTCTACGCCTTCGTCCTCGTCGCCGCCGGCACCGGCAGCGCGCTCGCCGGCAGCGCCGTCATGACCGCGTTCTGGCTCGGCACGCTCCCGGCCCTGCTCGCGCTGGGCGTCGGCCTCCAGGGCTCGCTCTCGGCGCTCCGACAACGCGCTCCCAAACTCACCGCCGGGGCCACCGCCGCCGCCATGCTCTTCATCGGCGTCACCATGTTCACCGGCCGGCTCAGCCTGGACCCCGCGCAACTCGCCCTCGCCGCAGAAGCCCAAGCAAATCAACGCGACCCCGCGCTCGCCGTCCCCAACGCCGACCAAACCCCCGCGTGCTGCGAACTCATGCGCGCCGCCGAGCAACCCGACGCTCAACCACAACCGTGACCGCCCTCGCCACCGAGCCCAAACCCGCCGACACGACCCGCGCCGATCGTGACACGACCGCCACGCAAGTCGCCTGCGCCCACTGCGGCCTGCCCGTCCCCGCCGCCCTGCAAACGCCCCACGCCGACGCTTCCGGGAATACTTCCGGGGTCACTTCCGGGGTCACTTCCGGGGGCGGGGGGCCGCAGTTCTGCTGCCACGGCTGCCGCAGTGTCTACGAACTGCTGAGTACCTGCGATCTCCGCGATTACTACCGCCTGCGCGACACCTTCCGCAGCGACGACGCACCGATCACACCACCCTCCGACGACGCCGACCGCTACGCCACCTTCGCCGACCCCGCCTTCCTCGCGGCACACACGCACGCCCTTCCGGGGCCGGGGGCGGGGGCGGGCGGCCATCAGCGCATCGACCTGCTCGTCACCGATGTCCACTGCGCCGCGTGTCTCTGGCTGCTCGAACGCCTGCCGCGCCTCTGCCCCGGCGTCGTCGAAGCCCGCCTCTCCCTGCGCCGCAAAGTCGTCCGCATCACCTGGAACCCCGCCGACATCACCCTGCCCGACATCGCCGCCGCCCTGCACCGCCTCGGCTACCCGCCCCGCCCCGACACGCAGGACCCCCACGCCAAACGCGCCGCCCACCGACACGACGAACGCAAACGCTGGATCGGCCTGGCCGTCGCCGGCGCGTGCGCCGGCAACGCCATGCTCCTGGCCTTCGCGCTCTACAGCGCCCAAGGACCGCACGCCACCATGGACGCGGGCTTCCAAACCCTCTTCCGTGTCCTCTCCGCCGTCGTCGGCCTCATCGCGCTCCTCGGACCCGGACGCGTCTTCTTCCGCGGCGCACTCGCCGCCCTCCGCACCCGCGCCGCCAACCTCGACCTGCCCATCGCCGTCGCCCTCCTGGCCGGCGGAACCGCCGGACTCATCAACACCGTCCGCGGCACCGGCGACCTCTACTTCGACTCCCTCAGCGTCCTGGTCTTCCTCCTGCTCGTCGGCCGCTACGTCCAGTACCGCCAGCAACGCTGGGCCGACGACGCCGTGGGACTCATGCTCACCCTCACCCCCGTCACCTGCCGAATCGTCCACGAAAACAACGAAATCCACGACGCCCCCATCGAAGCCCTCCAACCCGGCCACACCGCGCTGATCCGGCCCGGCGAACTCCTGCCCGGCGACGGCATCATCACCGCCGGCTCCTCGCAACTCGATCAGGCCACCCTCACCGGCGAAGCCCAACCCGTGCCCGTCCACCCCGGCTCCCCCGTCTTCGCCGGCACACGCAACATCAGCGGCACCCTCCACATCGCCATCGAACACGTCGGCCAGGACTGCCGCGTCGGCCGACTCATGAGCCTCGTCGGCGACGGCCTCGACCAACGACCGCCCATCGTCCTGCTCACCGATCGCATCGCCGGCGTCTTCACCCTCGTCCTCACCGCCCTCGCCACGCTCACGTTCCTGAGCTGGAGCATCCTCGGCCACGACCCCTCCGCCGGCCTCTCCCACGCCGTGGCCATGCTCATCCTCGCCTGCCCCTGCGCCCTCGCCCTCGCCACGCCCCTCACCCTCGCCGTCGCCACCGGCCGGGCCGCGCAACGCGACATCCTCATCAAACGCGCCGCCGTCCTCCAAACCCTCGATCAGCCCCGCACCGATCCGCAACTAAACGCCACCCTCTGGCTCGACAAAACCGGCACGCTCACCCAATGCAAAGCCACCCTCCTGCACTGGCACGGCGACGCCACGCTTCAACCCCTCATCGCCGCCCTGGAGGCCGACTCCACCCACCCCGTGGGAAAATGCCTGGCCCGATGTCTTACCGCCGACGAAAGTGCGACCCACCGCCGCTTCGACTTCCGGGGGCGCGCCGAACGCGGCGACGGCGGCATCACCGCACAATGGCGCGACCCCGACCGCAACACCACGCACACCCTCGCCGTCGGCAGCGCCGCGTTCCTTGAACGCCTGCATCCCCAAGCCCTCGACTTGCCCGACGACCTCCAACGCCTCGCCGACGAAGCGCCCGACCACGGCCACACCCCCGTCCTCGTCGCCGTCGACGGCGTTGTCCGCGCCCTCGCCATCGTCGGCGACGCCCTCCGCGACGAAGCGCCCGCCGTGCTCAGCGCCTGCCGCGCCGCGGGGTGGAACCCCGCCCTGCTCACCGGCGACACCCCCGCCGCCGCACGCTTTGTCGCGCAGCGCCTGGATATCCCCCCGGACCGCGTCGTCGCCGGCGTGCTGCCCGAAGACAAACTTGCACAACTCCGCAAGCGCGAGCCCCACCAGCTCCAGATCTTCCTCGGCGACGGCGTCAACGACGCCGCCGCCCTCGCCGCCGCCGACGTCGGCCTCGCGGTACGCGGCGGGGCCGAAGCCGCCCTCGCCGCCGCCGACGTCTTCCTCGCCCGCGATGGCCTCACCGCCCTGCCCGAACTGCTCAACCTCGCCCGAGGCACCATGCGCACCGTCCGCACCAACCTCGCCCTCTCGCTGCTCTACAACCTCGCCGCCGTCACCCTCGCCGCCGCCGGCCTGGTCACGCCCCTCCTCGCCGCCATCCTCATGCCCATCAGCTCCGCCACCGTCCTCCTGGTCGCCATGCTCGGCCTCAAACACCACACCCAACCACCATCCCCCGCCCAACCCTCCTTCAATCCAAAATCTAAAATCTGAAATCTGAAATTCTCCCCCCCCCATGTCCGTCCTCTACCTCCTCATCCCGCTCTCCATCCTCATCGCCGCCATCGCGCTCGGGGCCTTCCTCTGGGCCGTCCGACGCGGACAATTCGACGACCTCGAAGGCCCCGCCTACCGCGCCATGCTCGACGATGAGGGGACAACGAAAAAACCCACGAAG
>CAZIXN010000121.1:0-8525 GCA_964543215.1 uncultured Phycisphaera sp. | reverse complement strand
CGGGGCTTCCGGAACTTCCGGGGCGGGGCTTCCGGGGGGTGGGGCGATACTGAGTTCTTCGTCGGTGAAGCTCAGGGGGGCGGATTCGAGGAAGGGGGCCCACTGCTCGGCGAGTTCGGCGGCTCGGGCGGGTTCGTCGGAGAGGGAGCGGACGGGGTTGGCGGGGCGGTTGCCGGTTTGGCCGACGTTGGGGGCGAGGGTGTCCAGGACGGTGAAGCACTGGTTGGCGAGGTTGGCGGCGATCTCGTCGTTGGGGGCGGGGAGGACGCCGGCGGCGGTCTGGGCGGTGGTGAGGCGGATGTAACGGGCGGCGACCTGGATGAAGAGCCGGGCGGCGTTGCGGTCGAAGCCGGCGTTGGTGCGGAGGCCTTCGATGAAGAGCTCCTGCATGGCGGAGAGCTCGGGCTGGTAGGTGAGGGCGGGGTCGGCGGCGTGGAGGGGCACGCGGGCGTTGAAGACGTTGAGGAGGACGTCGCGCTGTGCGGGGACGTTGGCGTTGCGGATGCCTTCGATGAATTTGCCGGCGACGTAGCCGTTGGTCTCGGCGGCGGCGGCCTGGCCGAGCTTCTCGATGAGGCGGGTTTTCTCGGCGTCGCGGATGGCCATGGCTTCGTTGTTGAAGACCACGAGCATGGAGCGTGCGGCGGCGTAGCGGACGCCGGGCCATTCATCGGTGAGGCCGGTCTCGACGAGCGGGACGATGGCGGGATCGACGATGCGGGAGCCGAGCATCATGGCGTTGATGCGGCCGATTTTGGTGTAGTTGGGCAGGCCGGCCTTGAGGGCGGCGGCGAGGGCGCGGAAGTATTGGGACTGGAACGAAGCCTGGGCGCGGAGATCGTTGAGCGGGGCGAGCAAGGCGTCGCGGGCGGCGGCGACGGCCTCGGCGTCGTCCTCTTCGTCGGCGAAGGGCTCGAGGTTGGCGGTGATGAAGGTTTCGACCTGCCGGGCTTCGGCGGCAGTCCAGGCGCCGTCCTTCTGGAGGATGGCCAGCGGCAGGTTGTCGGCACCGTTCTGGGCGGCGACGGGCAGCGCGGCGGCGAGCAGGAGCATCACGGCCAGCGCACGGGGGAACGTGGCGGCGACCCGGCGGGCATGGCGAACGGTCTGCAACACGCGGGTCTCCATCGTGAACAACTAAGCAGGGATGAGCGAGATTCCCCCGTCGAGCCACGCAACGTACCCCCGGTCGCCGGGCGGTGTCAAAGGTAGGGCAACGAGTTCTCGCGGTTTCTCGGGCCGGTGGTATTGAGCAGATGGGTCGCGGCGTCGGCGACGGCGTGGGCGGAGACGGTGGCGATGAGCGTGTCGTCGTCGCGGTGTTGGCGGTAATCGGTGGCCCCGTCGTCGGCGCCGGCGGCCCGGACCACGACATGGCGGGCCCCCGGAAGTTGAGCCGAGGCCTCGAAGTCATGGGGCCAACGGGCGTACCCCCAGGGCCCGACGAGTGCCGGATCGGTCGGGCCGAACACGCTGACCGTCGGCACGCCCAGGCCCACCGCCAGGTGCAGCGGGGCCGAGTCGTTGGCGAGCACGAGGCGGGCACGTTCGAGCACGGCCATCAATCCGGCGACGCGGGTGGACGGCCAGACGCTGAGCACGCCGCGCTGCTTCAACGCGGTGCGGAGCGCTTCGATGCGCGGCGCTTCGTGGGGGGCACCGACGACGACGACGGTGGCGTCGAGCGCGGGCGGTTGCACGAGCGTCGCCGCCACGTCGGCGAAGCGTTCGACCGGCCAACACTTGCAGCCCCACTGGGCGGTGGGCGCGACGACGAGGAATCGGCCGGGCTGGAGGGCGTGTTCGTTGCGCCACGCCGCGGCCCATGCCTGCTGGGCGGGATCGACGGTGAGTTGGAGGTCGGCGGCGATGTCGTCGCGGGTCCGCGCAACGGGGAGGCCATCGGCGTCGAGCAGTTCGAGCATGCGGGTGACGGCCAGGACTTCGCCGGGCGCTGGCTTGGACTTGCGGGGGCGATGGCGGACGTTGCTGCCCAGCCAGCCGTACTCCCGGGCATCGGCGAAGCCGACGCGGCGCGGCGCCCGGGTCGCCCACGTCAGCAAGCCCGAGCGGGCCAGGCCCTGCAGGTCGTACACAACGTCGAAGCGGCGGCGACGCAGGTCGCGCATCAGCGCCCAGACCTTGCGCGGCTGGTCGCGGTCGAAGGGGATGGCTTCGTCGACCGCCGGGTGAGGTGCGATCGCATCGACGAACGGGCGGTTGACGACCCATTCCAAGCGGCAGTTCGGCCACTTGCGTTTGATCGCCACCGCGACGGGCACGGTGCGTGCGACGTCGCCCAGTGCGGAGGGGCGCACGATCAGGATGCGGTCGGGGTTACGCGGCAACATCGAGAATCACGATAGATGATGTCGGTGCTGCAATGGGTAGCCGCAATCCCATGGGTCGCGCGTGCTTGGGACGCGCCGGGTGACGCGCAGGTCGTTGACCTGCGGCTGTTCGTCCCCGTCAATTGAAGAATTGCTTGGCCTTCTCGATGCCGGCGGCGAGGCGGTCGATTTCTTCGAAAGTGTTAAGGAAACTCAGCGACGCCCGCACGGTGGCGGGGACGCCGAAGCGCTCCATCACCGGCTCGGCGCAGTGGTGTCCCGTGCGCACCGCGATGCCCTGCCGATCGAGCACCGGCCCCAGGTCGTAGGGGTGCATGCCGTCGACGACGAACGAGAGGATGCTCGCTTTGTGCTTTGCGGTGCCGATGAGTTTCACGCCGTCGATGGCCTGGAGTTTCGCGGTGCCGTAGGCGAGCAGGTCGGCCTCGTGCTGCGCGAGCGCCGCGTGGTCGAGGGCGGTGTACCAGTCGATCGCCGCGCCCAGGCCGATCGCGCCGGCGATGTTGGGCGTGCCGGCCTCGAAGCGGTTGGGGGGGTCGGCGTAGGTGGTCTTTTCGAACGTGACGCGGGCAATCATCTCGCCGCCGCCTTGGTAGGGCGGCATGGCGTGAAGCAGTTCGGGCTTGCCGTAGAGGACGCCGATGCCGGTGGGACCGAAGAGCTTGTGGCCGGAGAACGTGAGGAAGTCGCAGCCGAGTTGCTGGACGTTGAGCCTGGGGTAAACGTCGAGGTGGTCGGGATGAACGGGGTGCGGTGCGGCTTGGCACGCATCGAGCAGGACGGACGCCCCGACGGCGTGGGCGGCGTCGATGATGGTCTTGGCGGGGTTGATGGTGCCGAGCGCGTTGGAGACCCACACCATCGAGACGATTTTCACGCGCTCGTCGAGCATCCCCGGGAAGGCGTCCATGTCGAGTTCGCCGGTGTCGGTGATCGGCACCACGCAAAGCTCAGCCCCGGTCGCGGCACACGCGAGCTGCCACGGCACGATGTTGCTGTGGTGCTCCATGTGCGAGATGACGACCCGATCCCCCTTGCTCAGCGACAGCGGGTTGCCCGGGCGTGTCGCGGCATGAGCCACCAGATTGATGCCTTCGGTCGCCCCGCGCACGAACACGCACGACTCGGCACTCGGTGCCCCGATGAACCGCGCGACCTTGAGCCGGGCGTCTTCGTACTGCTGCGTCGCTTCCTCCGCGAGTTTGTGCAGCCCGCGGTGGACGTTCGCGTTGGACTGCCGGTAGTAGGCGTCGATCGCTTCGATCACGCACGCGGGCTTCTGCGCCGTCGCCGCCCAGTCGAAGTAGGCGAGCGGTTGGCCGTGGACTTCGCGGGAGAGGATGGGGAACTGATCGCGCAGCGCCGCGATGCTGCGTTCTGTCGCGGGTTGCGTCTGCGTAGTGCTCATGATCGAGCTTAGACCTCGATCGAAAGGCCCTGTGCCTTGGGCAGCTTCTCGATCATCTCCTTGGCGAGCAGTTGGCGGACGGGTTGGAGTTCCATTCGGCCGAAGCCCTCGGCGGCGAAGGCGTAGATCAGCATCGCGCGAGCCACATCTTCGGAAAGCCCGCGGGACATGAAGTAGAAGACGTTTTCGGGGTCGACCGCGCCGGTGGTGCAGCCGTGGGTGCACTTGACGTCGTCGGCGTAGATCTCGAGTTGCGGCCGTGCGTTCACGCGGGCGTCGTCGCTGAGCAGCATGTTGCGGTTGGATTGCACGGCGTCGGTGAGCTGGGCGATTTGATCGACGATGATCCGGCCGGTGAACACGCCGCGGCTGCGGTCGCTCAGGATGCCTTTGTAGAACTGCCGGCTCTGGCAATCGGGCGCGGCGTGGTGGACGCGCATCGCGTTGTCGAGGTGCTGATCGCCGTGGCCGACGTACAGGCCGTTGATCAGGCAGTGGGCGTTCTTGCCGGCCAGCGTGGGCAGGACGTTGTTGCGAACGAGCCGGCCGCCCAGCAGCACGGTGTGGCTGTGGACGTCGGCTTTTTCGCCCAGGTGCGCGAACAGCGACGACACGTTGAACGCGGCTTCGCTTTCCTTTTCGAGCAGGTAGTGGTGGACGACGGCGTGCTCGGCGGCGAAGACTTCGGTGACCGCGTTGTTGAGGTACACCGCCGCGTCATCGGTGGTGACGTAGTGCTCGATCACGGTGCAGCTTGCGCCTTCCTCGGCGACGATCACGTTGCGCGGGTGCGCCGCGACCGCTTCATCGGTGGGCACCGCGATGCTGAGGAGGTGGATCGGTTTGGCGGCGTGCTGGCCGCGGGGGACGTGGATGAAGATGCCATCCTCGACGCTGGCGTTGGAGAGCGCGGTGAACGGGTCGTCGGTTTGTTTGGTCAGCTCCCCGATGAACGGCTCGAGCAATTCGCGGTGTTCGCAGGCGGCCTTGCGGAGCGTGCAGCAGGTGACGTGTTCGCCGAGCGAGGCGACGTCGTCGGAGAGGTCGGCGCGGAATCGTCCGTTGACGAAAACGAGGGTGACGTCGTCGAGGCCGGGGATGGCGAACCCACCCACCACCGAGGCGGGCAGCGCGGCATCGTCAACGGCGCTCACGAAGTTGGTGGACTTGAGGGCGTCGAGGCTGGTGAAGCGCCACGATTCGTTGCGTTTGTCGGGCCAGCCGAGCTGAGCGAAGCGGGCGCGGCCGGCGTCGCGCAGCGGGTTGAGCCAGCTCTGGCACTCGGGCAGGTCCTGGGGGGTGGCGGTCTCGATCACGTGGCCGAGTTTATGCGGGACGGTGGTGGCGGTCATGGGTTGGCTTTCTGGGGGGCAGTTCACCGCAGAGGGCCGCGGAGAGCCGCAGAGGAGGGCGAGTTTTTGTTGCTCTGCGGTTCTCGGCGGCCCTCTGCGGTGAAAAGGCTTTACGCGCCGACGGCTTCGTGGACGCCGTAGGGGGCGTAGCCGGTTTGTTCGAGTTCCTGGGCGAGTTCCTTGCCGCCGGACTTGATGATCTGGCCCTTGACCAGGATGTGGACGTGGTCGGGCACGATGTAGTCCAGCAGTCGCTGGTAGTGCGTGATGAGCAGGAAGCCGTGGTCGGCGGAGCGCATCGAGTTGACGCCTTCGGAGACGATGCGCAGGGCGTCGATGTCCAGGCCGGAGTCGGTTTCGTCGAGGATGCCCAGGACCGAGCCGAGCACGGCCATCTGGAAGATCTCGAAGCGCTTCTTTTCGCCGCCGGAGAAGCCTTCGTTGACGTTGCGTTTGAGCATGTCGTAGGGCACGTTGATCTGCCTGGCCTTTTCGCGGAAGTGCTTGAGCAGCTCGGCGGCGTCGAGTTCTTCCTTGCCTTCGAAGGTGCGCTTGGCGTTGACGGCGGCTTTGAGGAACTGCATCGCCGAGACCCCCGGAATTTCCACCGGGTATTGGAAGGCCAGGAACAGGCCGGCGTTCGCGCGTTCGTCGGGCCCGAGCTCGGTGATGTCGTCGCCGCGGAAGCGGATCGAGCCTTGCGTGATTTCGTAGTCTTCCTTGCCGGCCAGGACCTGCGCGAGGGTGGACTTGCCCGAGCCGTTGGGGCCCATGATGGAGTGGACCTCGCCGGGGGCGATGGTGAGGTCGACGCCGTGAAGGATCTCGACCGAGGGGTCGTCTTCGAGGCGGACGTGGAGGTTTTTGATTTCGAGGAGGGGGGTGGTCATGGGATTCTCGGGGTGCTTTTGAACGCCAAGACGCAAAGGGGCCAAGACGCCAAGAAGAAAGAGGAATTAATTGTTCAATCAGTGCGTTTGCTCGGCCTTGGCGTCTTGGCCCCTTGGCGGCTTGGCGATTTTGCTCGTCAGCCGACGGAACCTTCGAGGGACACGGCCAGGAGTTTGTTGGCTTCGACGGCGAACTCCATGGGTAGTTCGCTGAAGACTTCTTTGCAGAAGCCGTTGACGAGGAGGCTCATGGCGTCTTCTTCGCTGATGCCGCGGGCGGTGCAGTAGAAGAGCTGGTCTTCGGCGATCTTGGTGGTGGACGCTTCGTGCTCGGCGGTGGCGGTCATGTTGCGGACGTCGACGTAGGGGAAGGTGTGGGCGCCGCACTGGTCGCCGATGAGGATCGAGTCGCACTGCGTGAAGTTGTGGGCGTTTTTCGCGGTCTTGCGCATCTCAACCAGGCCGCGATACGTGTTGTGGCCACGCCCAGCCGAAATACCCTTGGACACGATGGTGGAGGTCGTGTTCTTGCCGATGTGGATCATCTTGGTGCCGGTGTCGGCCTGCTGCTTGAGCGTGGTGAGCGCGACGCTGTAGAACTCGCCTTTGGAGTAATCGCCCTTCATGATGACGGACGGGTACTTCCACGTGATCGCGCTGCCGGTCTCGACCTGGGTCCACGAGATGTGGGCGTGGTCCCCGTTACAAATCCCGCGTTTGGTGACGAAGTTGTAGATGCCGCCCTTGCCGTCTTCGTCGCCGGGGTACCAGTTCTGGATCGTGCTGTACTTGATCTTGGCGCCCTTCTCGGCGATGAGTTCGACCACGGCGGCGTGGAGCTGGTTCTCGTCGCGCTGCGGAGCGGTGCATCCTTCGAGGTACGAGACTTCTGCGCCTTCGTCGGCGATGATGAGGGTGCGTTCGAATTGGCCGGTGTTCTTGGCGTTGATGCGGAAGTAGGTCGAGAGCTCCATCGGGCATTTTGTGTTCTTGGGGATGTACACGAAGGAACCATCCGAGAACACGGCACTGTTGAGGCACGCATAAAAATTGTCGGCGTAGGGGATCACCGAGCCGAGGTACTTCCTGACGAGTTCGGGGTGCTCGCGGACGGCTTCGCTGATGGAGCAGAAGATGACGCCGGCTTCGGCGAGCTCTTTCTGAAAGGTGGTGGCGACCGAGACGGAGTCGAACACCGCATCGACGGCGACTTTTCGCTGGGGGGCGGGTTGATCACTGTCCGGCGAACCGGCCGGTCCGGATTTGGCATCGGCGGGGGAGGCGTCGGTGATGCCCAGGAGGGCTTTGGTTTCGTTGAGCGAGATGCCGAGCTTTTCGTAGGTTTCGAGGAGCTTGGGGTCCACTTCGTCGAGACTGGTGGGGTTCTTCCGGGGGGCGGCGTAGTAGGAGATGCCCTGGAGGTCCGGCGGCGGGTAGCCGTAGGGCAGGAACTGCCAGGTGGGGGCTTCCATGCGCGTGAAGTGCTTGAGGGCTTTGAGTCGCCCGTCGAGCATCCAGGCGGGTTCGCCCTTTTTGGCGGAGATGAAGCGGACGGTGTCTTCGTGCAGGCCGGGCGGGGCGAATTCCTGCTCGATGTCGGTGGTCCAGCCGTATTTGTACTCGCGCCGTTCCTCGGTGAGGGCGGCGACTTCGGCGGTGGTGGTCATGATCGGGATTCTGGGTTGGGTGAACGGGGTTCGGCCAGGCAAGAACGGCCAAACCGTTCAAAACCGTCGTAGACTCCAGTGTAGACCTTTCGATTCACCATGGCTACTATTCTGCGACGGAATCTCAATGGATTGCCGTAGATCGTGCATCCTGATCCCTGATCCCTGATCCCTGATCCCTGATCCCTGATCCCCGGTACCCGCTCCCCAACCCCCACACGATCATGCCCATCGCCCTCTCCGAAACCGCCGCCCGCGAAATCCAGAACATCATCAAGCAGCAGGAGCTGGACCAGGAGAAGGTTCGCCTCCGCGTCGGGGTCAAAGGTGGCGGCTGCTCGGGCTTCTCGTACCTGCTGGACCTCACCGAGACGCACCGCGACAACGATGAGCAGTTCGAGCTCAACGGCATCAAGGTCGTCTGCGATCCCAAGTCGTACCTCTATCTCAACGGCACGAACATCGATTTCAAGGATGAGATCATGGGGCGCGGCTTCGTGTTCAACAACCCCAACGCCACGAGCACGTGCGGCTGCGGATCTTCCTTCAGCGCGTGATGCGTCGCCCGTGATCCGGGCGCCGGTTTGGCCGGTCGAAAGAGGACGCGGCCATGCGCGAGGAGAATTCCTGCGCTTCACGCGGATTGAGAATTCTGTCGATATTGTGCGACGATGCGCGATCGGGGAAGGAATGAGGCGGCTGCACGTCCGGCCGGAGGAAGCTCCGACGGTGTCGGCGTGGGCGTGAATTCGGCGGGACGGGCGGGTTGGTGGTGGTTCGGGGGTGTGCTGTTTTTCCTGGCGGCGGCGTGGCTGGGCGGGGTGTTTCCGAATCCCACGCCGCATTACGACGATTAT
>CAZIXN010000120.1:6743-8656 GCA_964543215.1 uncultured Phycisphaera sp. | reverse complement strand
GATCCATTCGGCGATGTAGAGGTCGCCGGTCTTGCCGAAGCAGGCGTCGTGGGGGCTGTTGAAGGTGCCGGGCTTTACGTGCGGCGTGCCCGCGAGGTTGGGCCAGCCTTGGGGGCGCGTCGCTTCGTGGACGATGTGGGGGGCGGCGCCCAGGTCGGCCAGGACGTTGAACTTTTCGTCGAGGAGTTTGACGCCGGTGAACAGTTCGGCCACGAGCAGGAGGCCATCGTGGAAGTCGATGCCGCAGGGCGAGTGGGTCGCGCCGTCGTGGGCGGAGACGAAGGTGCCGTGGGCGTCGTAGACGGCGAGCCGCTGGTTGCCGCGGTCGGCGATGAAGGCGTGGCCGTCGGGCGCGAACGCCAGGCCGTGCGGGCAGTTGAATCGGCCGGCGCCTTCTTCGCCGGTGAGTCGGCCGAGGTACTTCCCGGCGGCGTCGTAGCGGTGGACGGCCGAGCCGCCGTAGCCATCGGCGACCCAGATGTGGCCGGTACCGGGGTGCTGCTCGGCCCAGGTGGGCATGAACTTGCCATCGGGCCGCTGATCGAACGGCGGCGGGTCGAGGCGTTGCTGGAGGTTGCCTTGGAGGTCGACGCGGCAGACTTCGCAGCTTTCCTGATCGGCCAGCCAGAGTTGCTCGGGGCCGTGGTGTCGGGTGATCGACAGGCCGTGGGCCCCGACGAAGCGGTCGCCCCAGGCGTCGACGAGTCGGCCGCGGGCATCGAAGAACAGCACGCCGGGCACGCCCTGGGCGAAGACGACGATGCGGCCATCGTCGAGGGCGGCGATGCCGTGCGTCCGGCCGTTGTTGCGGTGCGCCGGCGTGTCGGGCAGCGTGGCCCAGTGGTCGTGCCAGCGGTAGCGGCCGGCGGCGGATTCGAGGATGAGCGGTTGCGACATGGGTGAGCTTTATTGAAAGGAAGGCAAGCTTGAGGTGTGACGGAGCAAGCAACCGCCGGATCACGCGTGGTCGAGGAGGCATTGCAGCTTCGCCTCGTCTTCCGGGGGCATTTCGCACAGCGGCAGGCGGAGTTCGCCGGTGTCCTTGCCGAGCAGCTTGAGGGCGGTCTTGATGACCACGGGGTTGACGGCCAGGGTGAGCATGGCCTGACACAGCGGGAACACCTCGCGGTGGTGGAGGCGGGCCTGGGTGTAGTCGCCCCCGGAAGCGGCGGCCACCAGCGCCACCATCTTGCGGGGGAAGAGGTTGCCCAGGACGCTGATGACGCCGGTGGCGCCGATGGCCATGAGCGGGAGCGTGAGCGAGTCGTCGCCGGAGACGACGGTCAAATCGTCGCCGGCTTTTTGCAGGATGTCGCTGGCGATATCCAAAGAACCGGTGGCTTCCTTGATGGCGATGATGTTCGGATGCTTCGCCAGACGCGCGACGGTTTCGGGGGCCATCGTGATGTTGGTGCGGCCGGGGATGTTGTAGAGGACGATGGGGATGTCCACGGCGTCGGCGACGGTCATGAAATGCCGGTAGAGGCCTTCCTGCGAGGGCTTGTTGTAGTAGGGGTTGACCATGAGCGCGGCGTCGGCCCCGGCGTGGGCGGCGGCCTTGGTGAGGCTGAGCGCTTCGGTGGTGGCGTTGGAGCCGGTGCCGGCGAGAACGACAGCAGACGTGTCGTGCTGGGCGTTGTAGGCCTTGACGGCCTCGATGGTGACTTCGATGACGCGTTCGTGCTCGGCGTGGGTGAGGGTGGGGGATTCGCCGGTGGTGCCCACGGGCACGACGCCGGTCATCCCGGCGGCGAGCTGCTCGGCGACGTTGCGCGTGAGGCGGTCTTCATCAAGGCGGTTGTCGCGCAGGGGCGTAACGAGCGCGGTGTACGTGCCGGCGATGCGGAGCTTGGGAGAGGTTGGCATGGACGGCAGCCTAAAAACTTCCGGGGGCGGTGTCGTCTTGCGAAAGA
>CAZIXN010000120.1:0-6643 GCA_964543215.1 uncultured Phycisphaera sp. | reverse complement strand
AGTTCGATCTTGCCCGCATCTTCACCAACCGCGCGGGCGATGTCGGCGGCGGACATGCCCTCGGCGTGCAGGCGGACGACGTCGGAGGTGAGGCGATCGCCCCCGGAAGCGGCGACCGTCGTGGGTTGCTTCGCTCCCGGTCGGGCGTCGGGCGGGGCGTTTGATGCGGGTTGCAGCAGGGCCATGCGCGCCTGTTCGAGGCGGGTCGCGGCGGCGTCGGCCTGAGCAAGCAGCGTTTCGATGCGTGCGGCCTTGTTGTCGAGTTGGGCACCGATGCGTCGGGCCATCTCTTCGATTTCGACGGCGAGGGCTTCGAGGTCGCGCTTGAGGCCTTCGCGCTGCTTGACGCGTTCGAGCTGTTCGCGGGCGGTGATCTGGGTGCTGCCGCGTTGTTTGCGGTTGCGCAGGCCGATCATCATGCTCGCGGTCACCAGGAGGATGCCCATGACCAGCAGGGCGATGATCCACGGCGGCTGGTCCGAAAGTTCCGCGGCCTGGGCGAGCGCGGCCGGGTTGGTCGGGCACGCGGGGATCACGCGGCGTCTCCGGCATCGGCCTGCTGAGCTTGCCACGCACGGGCCGCGGCGTGGGCGACGGTGAAGGCTTCGCGCACGGGCAGGCCGTGCGCGGCGGCGAGCGATTTGACCGACGCGAACTCGGGCTGGACGACGAGGGTTCGCCCGTCGAGCGAGCCGACCTTGAGCGTGACGTCGCCCAGTTCGGTGGGGACGGTGACGAATCGCCGGTCGAGCACGAGGCGGTCCCAGTCGCGGAAGCGGACGCCGAAGCTGCCGGTGAGTTGGAGCAGGCGTCGGGCGAAGCGGTCGGCGTCGGGCGTGGGGGCCAGGACGTGCAGCGTGACGCCGGGGCGCTGCTTCTTCATGTGGATCGCGGTGGTCCAGACGTCGAGCGCGCCGTCGGCGAGGAGGGTTTCGCAGGCGTCGCCGACGACTTCGCCGGGCGTGTCGTCGAGGTTGACGCAGAGCTCGGTGACGCGGGTGGCGCTGCGGTGTTCCAGCGAGTTTGAGTCGTGATCCGCGGCCATGCGGCGAGTGTACCGGCGAGCGGGCGGGCGGCTTTACGATGCCCGCGTGCAAGACGCGGCAACCACGCGCGACCCGGCGACCCGAGCGGTGCTGCGTGCGCTGACCGAGAGTCTGCGTCACCAAGCGGGCGTGCGTGAGGGCGACGGCGTGCTGGTGGCGTGTTCGGGCGGCGCAGATTCGGTGGCGCTGCTGCGGGCGATGCACGGTCTGGCGCCCAAGCGGCGGTGGCGGCTGCGGGTCGAGGTGGCGCATGTGCAGCACCACCTGCGCGACACGGCCGAGCGGGATGCGGCGTTTGTCGCGCGGCTTGCCGAGCATCTCGGGCTGGCGCATCATCGGCGTGATCTCGATCTGCGAGCGGGTGCGGCGACGACACAGGCCGACAACCTCGAAGCCCGGGCCGCCGAAGCGCGGTACGCAGCGCTTGCGGAGGTGGCGGCGAAGCGCGGGCTGTTCTTGGTGGCGACGGCGCACCACGCGGACGATCAGCTCGAGACGCTGTTGATGCGGCTGCTGCGCGGCAGCGCGATCCGCGGCATGGCGGGCATCGCGCCGGTGCGTGCTTTATCGCCGCAGGCCAGGCTGATCCGCCCGCTGCTGGGCGTCACCCGATCGACCTTGCGGAGCTACCTGCAGCGGCTGAACCAGCCGTGGCACGAGGACGAGAGCAACGACGATGCGACGCGCACCCGCGCGGCGCTGCGGCGGGGCGTGCTGCCGACGCTGCTTTCGATGCGTCCGGACCTCCCGCAGCGCCTGCGCGACTGGACGCAGCACGCGGCGCAGTTGCAAGCGTTGCTGGAACACGCCGCGGACGAAGTGGTGTTCCCGTTGAGCCGCGACGCGGCGCGGCGGGAGAATCCGGCCGTGCTCCAGGCCGCGCTCCAGCGTGCACTGCTTGCACGAGGCGAGCCGGCGGATCGGGTGTCGTCGGCACGGTTGCGGGCCGTGAGCCGGGCGATCCGCGATACGGACGGCCGACCGCGGCGCTTCGGTTGGTCCCGTTGTCGGGTGTGCATCGACGCGCAGACGGTGTGGGTGTCTTGCGTCGATGAGGCGGGTGACTTGGGTGAACCGTGAAGCGATCGCGGCGCGTTCAGGCGGCGACGGGGGTCGCGGGAGCGATCGCTTTGAGGGCCGAGCTGGCAAGCCCCAGGCCCATCTCGTCGTGGAGGTAGCAGGCCTCGTCGACGCCGGCGGCTCGAAGCTGCCGGATTTCGTCGGGGAACTTGGCCATGGCGATGATCTTGCCGCGGTAGCCGTTGCGCCGGATGAGTTCGGTGATGGCGACCGTCTCGACGGTGTCCTGCAGCGCGATGACCACCAGTTCGCAGGCCAGGGTGGCTCCGCTCTCGGGGCTGAGCCGCTGGTAGAAGTCGGGGTCGGTGGCGTCGCCGCGGACGACGTTGCGGCCGGCGGCGGTTTGGCGTTGGACCACGGCGGCGTCGGCGTCCAGGCCGATCACGCCGTCGCCGAAGCGCTCGCGCAGCCGGTCGTACGCGGCGGCGCCCACCCGGCCCATCGCGACGACGACAGCGCTGACGCTCTGCTCGAAGCGGAGATGCTCGTCGTCGGGCAAGCGCTTGGCGGTTTCGAAACCAAGCAGACCCGCCTGCCAGCGGCCGAACAGGCGGTGCGCATTGGCATTGAAGGGCGCGGCGACGATGAAGCTGAGGCTGACGGCCAGCGCGAGGGTGACGAGCCACTCCGGGCTGATCCATCCCTTGGAAGCGCCCAGCGCGCCGACGATCAGTCCGAACTCGGACATGTTCGCCAGGGCGAAGGAGCTGAGCGCCGCGGTACGGGCGCGAAGCCGGAAGCGGGTCATGATCCAGAAGAACAGCGCGGCCTTGAGCGGCACGAGCAGCACGAGGGCGATCGCGATGCCGAACTGTTCGACGCCGGGCAGTCCGTTGAGCCCGATGGTCAGGAAGAAGGCGACGAGCAGCAGGTCTTTGAGGCTGAGCAGGCTTTTGGCGAGTTCGTCGGCCTTGGGGTGGCCGCCGATAAGGAGGCCGGCGATGAGGGCCCCGAGGTCGGGCTTGAGTTCGACGAGCTCGAAGAGGTTGGTGAAGCCGTAGACCAGCACCAGGCCCGCGAGCAGGAGCAGCTCGCCGTGGCCGACGCGTTGCATCAGGAATTTCAGGAGCGGCCGGACCAGGGGCAGCGCCAGCAGGAGCAGCGCCCACGGCGAAGGAACCTTGCCCAGTGACACGGTGAGAAAAACGATCGCAAAGATGTCCTGCACGATGAGGATGCCGATCGCCTGGTCGCCGTGCCGGCTCTTGAGTTCGGCCTTTTCCTCGAGCACCTTCACGGCGAACACGGTGCTGGAGAAACTCAGCGCAAAGGCGATGAGCAGCGACGTGCCCAGGTCGAGCTCCGCAAACATGCCCAGGCCGGCCAGCGCCAGCCCGAACACCCCGCCGCCGACGACGAGCGTGGTTGCCAACATGTGAACGGTTGCGACGCCCCATACCTCGGGCTTGGCCAGTCCGCGCAGATCGAGCTTGAGGCCGATCGAAAACAGCAGCAGGTAGATGCCCAGGTCGGCGAGATACTGCAGCGTGTCGGATTGTTCGACGCCGATGCCCGCCAGCACAAAACCGGCCCCGAGGAAACCCACCATCGGCGGCAGGCCGAACTGCTTGACGGCTAAACCGACGAGGAAGGCGATGACGATCCAGATCGGGTCCATAACGGTTCCTTCGCCGGCGTGCACGACCGGTGCGGGTTGTATCGGCCAAACGGGGGCAAAGTCATGCGTCAAGAATCCGGTGCATATGCGATGATGCCGCGATGCGCTGGAATGCCTTGCCGAATGCAACGTTGGGTTACTGCACGAACGTGCACCCGGGGCGGACGCTCGACGAAGTCAAATCGCAGTTGGAACGTCACGCCGTCGCCGTGAAACGGCAGGTCTGTCCCGGTGAGCCGCTGGGCGTGGGGCTGTGGTTCTCGGCGGATGTGGCGAACGAACTGGATCCCGCCGTCGTGGGCAACGGGCCGGCGTGGGACCTGAAGCGTTGGCTCGAGGGTCGCGGCCTGGCGTGCTTCACGCTCAACGGCTTTCCGTACGGCCACTTCCACGGCGACGTCGTCAAGCACGCGGTGTACGCCCCCAATTGGACCGACCCGCAGCGGCGGGACTACACGCTGGCCCTGATCCGAATCCTCGACGCGCTGCTGCCGGCGGGAAAAGCCGGATCGATCTCCACGTTGCCCATCGGTTGGACGGACACGATCACCAACCTCGACGATCCCGACGCCTGGATCGATCCGCTGCTCGACGTCGTCGATGCGCTGGCGCAGCTGGAAGCAGAGACCGGGCGGCTTATCCACCTGAATCTCGAACCCGAGCCCGGCTGCTACGTCGAGGACACCATCACGCTGGACACGGCCATCCACGATCTCGAAGTCGCAAGCGATCGGCACGACGACCTTCGGCGATACCTGCGCGTGTGCCTGGATGTGTGCCACGCGGCCGTCATGTTCGAGCCGGCGGACCACCTGCTGAAGTGGTGCCGGCGCACGGGCTACCGCGTGGGCAAGGTGCAGCTCAGCTCGGCGGTGCGCATTCGCTTCGAGGAGCGTGAACGCAACGATGACTTGCTCCAGCAACGCTGGGAAGAACTGGAACGCCTCGCCGAGCCGCGCTACCTGCACCAGACAACCTGGGGCCACCCCAGCCGACACCGACGCCACGCCTTCTTCGGCGACCTGCGCGAAGCGATCGACGCGCACGAAGACCTGACGCACCCCGACGAATGGCGCGTCCACTTCCACGTGCCGATCCATCTCGAATCGCTCGATCTCCTCGGCACGACGCAAGGCGAAATCATCAAGCTGCTCCGCGCGATCCGGCCGAGCGACGGCATCGAGCACTTCGAGGTCGAGACCTACGCCTGGGACGTGCTGCCCGAAGAGCACCGCCCCGCCGAACTCGCCGACGGCATCGCGGCGGAGTTGCAATGGGTCCGCTCGCTCCTGCAAAGCTGATCGCGATGACCACCTCCGCCGAGTCGCTACGCGGCGCAGGCCCCGGGGATAACCTGAACCGATGAACCTTCGGGCCTGGCTGGAACTTTCGCGCTGCTCGAACCTGCCGACGGTGTGGAGCAACGTGCTGCACGGGATGGCGGCGGGATTGTTCGTGATGCTCGAGCGCGGCGGACCCACCGATCTCGGGGCGATGCCGACCGAGCCGACGTGGTTCTTCAATCAGGGGTTCATGCTGCTGGTGGGCATGAGCCTGATCTACGCCGGCGGCATGGTGCTCAACGATGCGTTCGACGCCGAGCAGGATGCGCAGACGCGACGCGGCCGGCCGATCCCCAGTGGGCGCGTGTCGCGGCGGTCCGCGTTGGCGGTGGGCTTTGCGGCGCTGCTGCTTGGCGTGGCGTGTTCCCTGGTGTTCCGCTCGCCGGTGGTTCCGGCGTTGGCGGGCGCGCTTGCGCTGACTGTGGTCGCGTACAACGCGCTGCACCGGGTGAAGTGGCTGGCGTGGACGTTGATGCCGCTTTGCCGGGCGCTGGTTTTTCTCAGCGCGGCGGCCGCGTTCGGGTCGCGCGGCGGCGAGGGTTGGTTTCTCCATCCACACATCTGGATCGGGGCCCTCGCCCTGGCGGGCTTCACGGCGATGATCACGCTCGCCGCCTGGGCGGAAGACTCGGGCAACGCCGCGCGGAAGCAGCGCGTCGTCGCCGCGATGATCGCGGCGATCGCGTTGATCGACGCGGCGGGCTGCCTGGCCCTGGGCCAGCACGCACTGGCCGGCGTGTGCGTCGGACTGGCGATGCTGACCGTGTTGCTCCAACGCACGGTGCCGGGAACATGAGCGCATCGCCCCGGATTCAGTCGCTCGCCGTGCTCAACGTCGTCGGCCTCTCCGGCTCACTCATGCAACACGCGCCGAACCTTAAACGCCTTGCCCAGCAGGGAAAAACCACCCGCCTCCGCCCCGTCCTACCCGCCGTGACGTGCAGCATGCAGACTTCGATGCTCACCGGCTTGCCCGTTCAACAGCACGGAATCATCGGCAACGGCTGGTTCAACCACGAACAGCAGGAAATCCAATTCTGGAAACAAAGCAACCTTCTCGTCAGAGGCGAGAAGGTCTGGGAGACCGCCCGACGCATCGCCTCCGCAATCGGCCAACCTTTCACCTGCGCGACCCTGTTCTGGTGGTTCAATATGGGTTCGTCGGTCGACATCGCCGTGACGCCCCGGCCGCAGTACCGGGCCGACGGCCGGAAGATCCCCGATATCTGGACGCACCCGCCCCAACTGCGCAACGAGTTACAGGACGCGCTCGGCCGGTTTCCGCTGTTTCGCTTTTGGGGGCCTGGCAGCGATCTGACCTCGTCGCGCTGGATAGCCGACGCCGCGATGCGTGTGGTCGAGCAGCACGATCCGACACTCACCCTGATCTACCTGCCGCACCTGGATTACGCGCTGCAGAAGCTCGGGCCTCAGCACCCTGACATCCCACGGCACGTCGCCGACATCGACGCGATTGTCGGCGAACTGATCGCGTTTCTCACGACCAAGCAGCGCAAAATCGTCGCGCTCAGCGAATACGGCATCGAAGCCGTCGA
>CAZIXN010000119.1:0-8711 GCA_964543215.1 uncultured Phycisphaera sp. | reverse complement strand
GGGTGGGGTGGGGACGCTCGGCGAGGCGTTGAGCATGCCGGACTGCTGGAGCGCGCGGTGCCAGATGGCGCCCATGACGGCGTAGCCCGCGGGCGTGGGGTGCAGCCAGTCGCGGTCGCGCATCAGGGCGGGGTTGGCGGTGGCGGTGGCCTGCGGGTCGGCTTCGTTGACGTTGCCGAACCAATCCACCCAGGGGTCGCCGTCGTTCTGGGCGGCGTTGTAGAGCGAGCCGGATAGGCCCAGGTCGTCGACGCGGCTCTGAAAGAAGTCGACGATGGTGATGCGCCGGGCGAAATCGCGGTCGCTCAAGGCGCTCACGACGCCGGGGATGCGGTCGTTGTAATTCTCGGAATCGACGACGCCCCGGGGGTCCACGGATTTGTCGTCGGCGCGGGCGCCGGGCACGATCTGCGCGAGCAGGACCTTCACGTCCGACGCGAACGCGCCGGCCCGCCACTGGTCCGCCATTTCTTCGAGCAGGGTGCGCAGTTCGTTGGCGGCTCCGGTGACGCTGTTGCGGGCGGAGTTGATGCCGATGTGCAGCAGGATCACATCGGGCTTTTCCCCGGCGCGGAGAACCTGCCCGTCGCGGAAGCCGTCGGTGAGCGATTTGCGGAAGATGCCGGCGCTGTTGGTGTAGGACACCGCGGCCCGGCTGCCTTGGAAGCCGTAGTAGTTGTTGTCGTATCCGTTGCCGTCGGCGAGTGAGCCGACCATGTTGTAGGCCACGCCCTGGCGGTCGAGCCGGCGGGTGAGTTCGGCCCGGTAGGACTGATCGACGCTGCCGACGCCCTTGGTCAGCGAGTCGCCCAGGGCGAGGATCTGGATCGGGTCGGCGGCCAGGAGCATCCGGGGCTCGAGCGTTTCGAAGCGCGGGCCGGGCTGGGCGTGGGCTTGAGGGCCGGCGGGGGTCGGGTGATCGCGCGGCGTCGGGTACGTCTGGGGCATGGGCGATTGAACCAATTGAGCAAGCGGGAGCTGAGGAAGCGGGAGCGGCCTGCGTGCCGGGCGGTGCGGGTGGCCATCCTTGGCGTGAGTGGTCCGGAAGGCGTCGGACGTGTGGGTCGGACGATGCCCGAAACCGCGACGGAATCGGGCGTTACCGCGAAATTCGGCGTCGCCGGACGGCGTGCCACCATAGCGGCTGGTCCGGGGATTGGCCAGCGCATTCGCAATCCTGGGAATCGATCGATGGAGTGACGGGGATGGGGCGGCGGCGGAATTTCGTCGGACTGGGGCGCGGGATATCCCGGGTCGTCCGGTAAGCTTTGCCGATGCGCTCCCGAATCTCCGTTGTCCCTGTTCGTGATGCCCGGGAGGCCGGCTTTCTGTTTGCGGTAACCGCTTGGCTGTGCTTGTTTTCCGGACAGAGCGGCCTGGCCCAGACCGACCCTCCGGCGAACTACTACAACACCGCCACCGGCACGGGCGCGACGCTGAAATCCCAGCTCCACAACATCATCGACAACCACACCGTCCGCAGCTACGACGCCGCCCGCTCGCTGCTGCAGATCACGGATGCCGTGCCCAACCGGCCGGGCTACATGCTGCTGGCCTACGACGAGGTGGAGCTCAACGTCGCGGCGATCAACCCCAACGGCTCGATCCCCGGCTGGGACCAGGCGGCGACCTGGAACCGCGAACACACCTGGCCCGCGTCGCTGCAGGGCAACAGTTCCAGCCCGGGCTATTCCGACCTGCACCAACTCCGCCCGACCTTCACGCAGACCAACTCCAACCGGGGCAACCTCAGCTTCGGCGGAGCGTTCGGCTCGCGCAGCGGCAACACCGGCACGGTCAGCGACGGCGGCACGGTGTGGTACCCCGGCAACGCCGACGCCGGCCGGATCGCGCGACAGCAGTTCTACATGGCCGTCCGCTACGACGGCTCGGACAGCGGCACGGGCAACCTCGAGCTCGTCGAAACCAGCAATCCCGGCAGCAATCAACTCGGCAAGCTCAGCCGGATGGTGCAGTGGCACTACGCCGCGCCCGTTGATGAATTTGAGTTACTTCGGAACCAGCGGGTCTTCGGTTTGCAGAACAACCGCAACCCGTTCATCGATCGGCCGGAGTACGTGTGGTCGGTGTTCATGGATCAGCTCAACGACACGAAGCTCACGCTGGCCGGCGGCACCACGTTCAGCGACGGCAGCTCGACGCGCGAGCTGGACCTGGGCCGGGTGATCGTGGGCGCCTCGATGCCGTCGGCGCCGAGCGTGACGCTCAGCAAGGCCGGCGTCGATGGGACGTATTACGAAGTGACCACCAGCGGCAGCGCGTTCAGCGACGTGACCGGTCGGTACAACGCCTTCGCGATGGGGGCGGCGGGTTCGAAGGTTCTCAACGTCGGTTTGACCGGCAGCACCGCCACGCCGGGCACGCTCAGCGGCAGCGTGACCGTCAACAACCTGGACGTGACGACCGGATTGGGCAGCGGGTTTGGTGCGCTCGACGGCAACGACACGATCAACTTGTCGCTGGATGTGCTGGGGCACGCGAACCCCTCGTTTGCGTTGGATTCCGACCTCAACGCGTTGACGATCGACCTGGGCCAGGCGACACAGTTCAGCGAGCTATTGCCCGCGGCGGAGTTCATGCTCGGGAACTTCGGTGCGATCGATGATCTGATGGCCGATCTGCGTCTGACCGGCGTGACGGGTTCGGGCGATACGGAGGTGCTGTTTCTTGCGCCGACGAGTTTCGACGACCTGGCGGTGGGCACGAGCCGGCTGATGTTCGCGGGCGGTGGCGTGGCGGAACTCGGCTTGTTTTCGGCGACGTACACGCTGGCGTTCGCGGACGAAAACCTGCCCGGGGCGTCGGTTTTGGAGCCGTTGACGCTGAATCTGCTGTTGGAGGTGGTGGCGGAGGTGCCTTCGCTGGCGGGCGACTTCAACGGCAGCGGCAACGTCGAGCAGGGCGACCTGGACCTGGTGCTCAACAACTGGGGCGGCCTGCCCGGCCCGTGGGAGAACGCCGACGGCTTCGCCACCGCAGCGGTGGATCAGGAAGAACTGGACCGCGTGCTGAACAACTGGGGCTCGGCGAGCGCGCCGAGTCTGCGAGGCTTGAGTGTGCCCGAGCCGGTGGCGGGGGTGGTGTGGATGGGCGCCCTGGTGATTGGGAGCATTCGTCGTCGCGGACTGGTCGCTTAAGCGACCGGTGCGGTTGGGTTCAGACCCAGACGTTCATGAAGAGCGCTTCTTCGATGTTTTTGCCGATGAGTTTGCCGACGGTGGTGGTGACGAATTTGACTTCGTATTCGGTGTGTTTGTCGAGCCATTCGTTGACCTGCTGATCGAGGTTCTCGATGGCGTCGGGGCGGAGCTTGCAGAAGAAGGTTTTGACGTGGGTGGCGCCCTTGCCGGTGAGGTTGGTTTTGCGTGCCCAGTTGGTTTCGTGGGGGACGCGTTCGCCGCCGAACATCTGGATCATGGAGCCGCCGAGCGTGCCGGCGGAGGTGGCTTCCTTGTGGTCGGGCAGGCCGGTGCGATCGATCTCGATGGGAACCAGGTCCTTGTCGCCGTGGTCGTCGGCGTCGTCGACCTCTTCGAGGTCGTCGATGGAGATGGCTTCGGCGAGTAGTTGGTCGTCGGATTTCTTCGGTCGATGGGGCGGATGTGCGTCGGGCATGGTGGACTCCGGCAAGAGAGGACAGGCGGGCCGGGAACGAAGGGCGGAATCGCCGACGTCAGCCTAACGCGCTGCGGCGGCAGACCCAAGCGGCCCGGTGACGATCTGCACGGAGGCGGCGACGCCGGGCGTGGCGCGGAGCGTGAGGCACATCGTCGGCGTACCGGGATCGTCGGGCCGGAGCACGAGTGTTCCGCCGGCCGCGTGCCAGCCGAGCAGGACGAGGCTGCCCGAGGCGACGCGGGTCACGGTGCCGCGGTCGCCGGTGAGTGCGCCCTGCCGGGTGAGGTAGGCGCGTCGGTGGGGCGGCAGGGGCGTGAGTGGGAGGCGGCCGAGCGCGGGCCAGTGCCACCAGGGCGCGGAGAGTCGGTAGGTGGTCAGCGCGGCGGTCCGGGCGTCGGGGCCGGGCGTTTCGAACATCCAGTCCAGATGGGTGTCGGCCCGGCGGGCGTGCTTAAGCAGGACGGTGCGGAGGGTTTGCATCGGGGCGGGCCGGGGTTGGCGTTTGCCGGTACGGATCGCCGATCTTATGGTTGAAGCCGCGCCGCCCCCGATCAGGACCCTGCCATGCCCATGCCTTCCCGCCGTTGTGCTTGTTTTTCTCCCGCTTCGCTGGCGACGGCGGCGCTGCTGCTGGCCGGGAGCGCCGGCTTGCCCGGCTGCCAAGGGACCGGCCGACAAGTCGGCGCGACGGTGAACCAGAAGGTCAGCAACACGCTGGACAATTACGCGGTGCACCGCAACCGCGGGTACGAGCAGTACCGGGCCGGCGACTACCGCAACGCCGCCGAGTCCTTCCGCGCTGCGGCGGACCGGGCCTCGTCGGATGTGGCGTCGCATTACTGGTGGGCGGTGTCGCTGATCAACCTGGGGCAGTACGCCGATGCGCAGCTGCCGCTGGAGCAGGCGTGGGCGATCACGTCGGACGACGGTTCGTACGTCTCGCGCATTTTGGACCGGCTTGCGGAGGTGTATTTCCAGCAGGGTCGGACCGAAAAGCTCTACGCGTTTCTGGACGAGACGATCGAGCGTTACGGCCGGGAAAGCCGCGACTTCCAGCGCAAGGCGTATTACCTCACCAAGTCCGGCGACCTGGATGGAGCGAAGCTGGCGTTCGTGAAGGCCGCGAACTTCGCCGAGCCCGGCGACGCGAGCCCGTACGTCTCGCTGGCGGATTTCTACGAATCGGTCGGTCAGAGCAGCAACGCACGCACCGCGCTGCGGTACGCCTATTTCATCGATCCGGAATACCCGAACCTGCCGGGTCGACTGGCGGGCTACGGCGTCGTGCTCGGACCGTCGGCGGGGCTGCAGCCGCCCCGGCCGCTGACGATCGATTGATCCGCGACGCGCCCGGTACGGAAACGCCTTTATGAACATCGTGATCTGCGGCGCCGGCGAAGTCGGCCGTCACTCGGCCGAGGTGCTCGCGCCCGCCGGGCACAACATCACGCTGATCGACCGCGACGAGGACAAGCTTGCGCAGTGCGACCAGCTCATCGACATCCGCTCGCTGGCGGGGGACTGCACGCGCGCCGAGGTCCTCATCCAGGCCGGCGTCGAGGATGCGGACCTGTTCATCGCCGCCACGCAGAACGACGAGGTGAACCTGCTGAGCGCGTCGGTGGCCGGGGCCCTGGGCTGCGACACGACCATCGCGCGCGTGCACCACAGCCAGTATTTCGAGGGGCAGGGCATCGATTACGCCCGGCACTTCGGCATCGACCACCTGGTCTGCCCCGAGCACACGACCGCCGTGGCGGTGGCGACGACGCTGCGCTCGCCGGGGGCTCAGGAAGTCGAGAACTTCGCCCGCGGTTCGATCGAGCTGCACCGGCTGACCGTCGGCGAATCCGCCAAGGCGCTGGGCAAGCCGCTGAGCGAATTGAGCCTGCCCAAGTGCTGCCTGTTCGTGGCGGTCAAGCGCGGCGACACCGCGTTTCGACCCAAGGCCGACACCGTGCTGCAGGTCGGCGACATGGTCACGGTGCTCGCCGATGAGGACACGTTCACCAAGGCGTTCAAGCTGCTGGGCGTCGATTCGCCGCGTCGCTACAAGGTCATGATCATGGGCGGCTCGACGCAGGGCGTCTGGCTTTGCCGAGAGCTGCGTCAGCGGTATTTCCAGGTGCGGCTGTTCGAGATCGATCCCGAGCGGGCGGCGATGCTGGCCGAGAAGCTGCCGTGGGTCACGGTGCTGTCGGGCGACATCATCAATTCCGACGTACTTCTGGACGAGCGGGTCGATCAGGCGGACGCGTTCGTGGCGGTGACCGACGACGACGAGACGAACATCCTCGCCGCCGCCCGGGCCAAGACGATGGGGGCGAAACAGGCGATCTGCGTGTTGCAGCGTTCGACGTACCTGCACCTCCTGCGGCACGTGGGCGTCGACCGCGCGTTCTCGCCGCGGAGCACGGCGGTCAACGAGATCATGCGGCGGATCGACGGCGGGCCGGTGCGTTCGCTGGCGACGCTGGCGGACGGCGTGGCGGACGTGTTCGAGGTGCGCATCGGCGAGAAGGCCCGCGCCACGACCGGCCAGCCGCTGCGCGAACTCGAGTTGCCCGACCACGCGCTGGTGGCGGTGATCCAGCGCGACGGCAAGTCGTTCGTGCCCGGCGCGGACGACGTGCTCAAGTCCGGCGATACGGCGATGATTGTCGCGCCTTCCAAGGTGCGGAAGCAGTTGCGGAAGATGTTCGCGGGTTGAGCCCGGCAGCGCGATGAAACCATGAACTACGCGATGGTCTTCCGACAACTCGGGCTGCTGACGTGGGTGCTGAGCGCCTGCCTGGTCGGCATCGCGCTGTTCGGGTGGTGGGAACACCGCATGGGCTACGCCGGCGACGGCGAGGCGGCGGTAGCGACGGCGCTGGCCGCGGCGGTGGGGGCGTTGATGGGCTTGAGCTTCGTGCTCGTGGGGCGGCGGGTCGGCGGGGGCAAGCCCAAGCCGATCGACACGATGAACCACACCGGCGGCCTGCCGGCGATGGGCACTTCCGAAACTCTTCAGCGGCGCGACGCGTTCCTGCTGACCGGCACGGCGTGGATCCTGGGCGGGGTGGTCGCGGCGCTGCCGTATTGGTTCTGGGCGCTCCTGGGCGGGGCGGAGGGGTTGGTGGCGACCGAGCCGTTCGTCGTCGACGCGGTGAACCGCACGGGCAACACCTACCTGTCGGCCCCGGGCCACGCGTTCGCCAGCTTCGCGTCGTGTTATTTCGAAGCGGTTTCGGGGTTGACCACCACGGGCGCGACGGTCCTGGGCGAACGGGGCACCGTCGACGATCTGCCAAGGACCCTGCTGCTGTGGCGATCGATGACGCACTGGCTCGGCGGGCTGGGCATCGTGGTGCTGTTCGTGGCGGTGTTGCCCAGCGTCGGCGCCGGCGCGAAGCGCTTGTTCCAGAGCGAATCGTCGGCCCAGGATGGCGGCGTCCGCCCGCGCATCGGCGAGACCGCCCGCATCCTCTGGGGCATCTACCTGCTGATCACCGGCGCCGCGATGGCGGCCTTCATGCTCTGCGGCATGGACTGGTTCGACGGGCTCAACCACGCCCTGTCGGTCCTGGCCACCGGGGGCTACAGCACCAAGGGCGCGTCCATCGCGCACTACGACTCGGCCTGGCTGGACATCAACGTCACGATTTTCATGCTGCTGGCGGGCACCAACTTCGCCGTGTTCTACCGCCTCGTGCGCGGCAACTGGCGCGGCGCGATCCACGACCGCGAACTGCAGGTCTACCTCGCGCTCAAGGTCGTCGCCACCCTCGTCATCGCCTGGAGCCTGTACGGCAGCGTCATCACCACCAGCGCCGGGCAGCAGGTGCAGGCGACGATCCTCAGCTCCCTGCGCTACGCCTCGTTCCAGACCGCCTCGCTGCAGACCGGAACGGGCTTTGCCACGGCGGATTGGGACAACTGGCCGCGGCTGGCACTGGCGCTGCTCTTTGGTCTGATGTTCATCGGCGGCTGTGCCGGCTCCACGGCGGGGGGGGTGAAGGTGATCCGGATCATCATCTCCCTGCGCGTGTTCACCTACGCGATCGAGCGCAGCTACCGCCCCACCGTGGTGCGGACCGTGAAGATCGGCGGCACGATCATCGACGCCGACACGCGCACGGCCGCGATGACGTTTCTCCTGCTTTGGCTGCTGATTCTGGTGCTGGGGGTCTTCGGACTGATGTTGCTGGAACCCGGCCCGGCCGACGGCGGCCGGCTCGACCCCATCACGGCGCTGCTCGCGTCGCTGGTGACGCTGGGCAACGTCGGGCCGGGCATGTACGAGATCGGCGCGACGAAACACTTCGGCTGGTTCACGGACGGCAGCAAATACCTGATGAGCCTGCTGATGGTGCTCGGCCGGTTGGAGTTGTTTGCGCTGCTGGTGCTGTTCACGCCGCGGTTCTGGCGGGCGAACTGAGCAAGCCCCGACGAACCGTTCGGCACGCCGGCCCCTCCGATCGCGGAGCGGTTCGGCGTCGGCGCGGCGGGTGGGCGTCGCCGCACCAGACCGGATGGGACGGTTGGAACGATCGCGCAGGCGTGCTGCGACTTGAATCACCTGTGTGGCGCGTTTGAACTCATGTGTGGCGCGTTCGAACTCATGTGCGGCGCGTTCAAACACATGTGTGGCGCGATTGAACTCATGTGTGGCGCGTTTGAACTCATGTGTGGCGCGTTCAAACACATGTGTGGCGCGTTTGAACTCATGTGTGGCGCGTTCAAACTCCTGTGTGGCGCGATTGAACTCATGTGTGGCGTTATGAAACACATGTGTGGCGGCCAGGCAACGGCCATCCATGTGTGATCGCGGCGTTTTTATGGGGACGTTCAGAGCTCGCGCAGGGCGGCGAGGACGCGGGGGACGACGTCGTCGATGGGCTCGTTGAGCTTGGCGCCCGCGGCGCGGGCGTGGCCGCCGCCGCCGAATTTGGCGGCGAGTTCGGCGACGTTGATGGCCCGGTCGGTGCCGGCATCCCGCGGGGCGGGCTTGGAACGGAAGCTCATGCGGGTCTGCACCCCGGAAGCCCCGGAAGCCCCGGAAGCCCCGGAAGCCCCGGAAGCCCCGGAAG
>CAZIXN010000118.1:0-8716 GCA_964543215.1 uncultured Phycisphaera sp. | reverse complement strand
ACGCGCCCGGCAGTGGGCAGACGTCGCCGAGGTAGTGGATGCGGATTTTGCTGGTGACGCCGGGCGAGCCCATGGGTGAGCCTTTGACGACGACGATGGATTCGCCGACGGCGGCCCATTTGTTTTGGAGGATGATCTGCTCGACGTCGCCGAGGAAGCGTTCGGGGTCGTTGGGCAGGTCCATGAGCATGGGGTGGACGCCGTAAAGCAGCGACATGCGCCGGACGGCGCCTTCGTCGGAGGAGAACGCGAGGATGGGTCGTCGGAAGCGGGCCTGGGCGAGGTATCGGGCGCTGCCGCCGAGCTGGGACCAGACGACGACGTATCGGGGGTTGAGTTCCTCGACGATGGCGGCGACGCCGCGGGCGATGGCGGTGAGTCGGTGGCTGTTGCCGGTGGGTTCGCGGAGGGCGGGTCGTTGGCTGGGCGCGATGCCGGTTTCGGCGAGGTGTCGCTCGGCGAGTCGGGCGGTGCGGGCCATGGTCTCGACGCAGAGCTTGGGGAACTTGCCGACGGCGGTTTCGCCGCTGAGCATGATGGCATCGGCACCGTCGAGGATGGCGTTGGCGACGTCGCTGACCTCGGCGCGGGTGGGCGATGGGGAGGCGATCATGCTCTCGAGCATCTGCGTGGCGACGATCACCGGTCGGCCGGCGGCGTGGGCTTCCTTGACCAGACGCTTCTGGATGACGGGCACTTCGGCGACGTCCATTTCGACGCCCAGGTCGCCGCGCGCGACCATGATGGCGTCGACGACCTTGAGGATGCCCGCGATGTCCCGCAGTGCGTGCGGCGTTTCGATCTTGGCGACGATGGGTAGGCGGGTCTTGGTGCGGATGCTGCGGTTGTTTCGGCCGAGTTGGCCGAGCAGGTCGATGAGCTCTTCGATGTCGGCGGCCTTGCGGACGAACGACAGCGCGAGGAAGTCGAGGTGATTCTCCACGGCCCACTTCGCGCAGGTGCGGTCCCAGTCGGTCAGGGAGGGGGCGCTGACGGTCGAATCGGGCAGGTTGATGCCCTTTTTCGCGCTGAGCGTGTCGCCGTGCGTGACGTTGCAGGCCAGACGTTCGGGCAGATTTCGGGACGGGTCGGCATCGAGCTTTTCGACGGCGAGCATGCGGATGGCACCGTCGTTGATGAGCACGCGGTGGCCGGGCTCGATTTCGTGAACCATCTGGGGGTAGGTGGTTCCCAGAGAGACGTGGCCGTCGGGGTGTCGGCGGGCGGGCGCGTGGTCGGCGGAGAGGACGACGGTGTCTCCGGTGAACAGTTCGATCGGGCCATCGGGGAAGTTGGAGGTGGCGCGGATCTTGGGTCCGGAGAGGTCGCCGAGGATGCCGACGGACAGGCCGGCCCGTCGGACGCCTTCGCGGATGGTTTCGAGGCGTCGGGCGGCGTCGTCGAGCGTGCCGTGGGAGAAGTTGAGGCGGACGACGCGAACGCCGGACTGAATGAGCGCGGCGATGGTGTCGGGATCGTCGCTGGCCGGGCCGAGCGTGGCGACGATTTTGGTGAGCACCAGCGAATGAATGGAAGCGCCGCGCGGGGCGGCGTGCGGGAGGATTGGGTTGTCGCTTGCCGCGTCCATGCCCGGCTCTCTCAATGGGTTTGGCGGGTCGGGGTGGTGGGCTGCGGCGGTGGCGGCGGCGGTGATTACTTGAAGTCGCTGCGGAGCGTGACTTGCCCGTCGCGCTTGTCGATCGTGGCGGCGGCCCAGGGTTGGGTGATCACGGTGTTGACGATGTCGTCCGGGGCGGGATGCGTGAAGCTCGCCTGCACGAAGAGCGTGCTGCCGACCTGCTGCGTGCCGGTGATCTCCACGCCGAAGCCCGACGAGGGCTGCTCGCCCATGCCGACCAGGACGACGTCCTGCGTGTCGAAGTCCACGTCCAGGCCTTGCTCGGTGACGCCTTGGGGAAGCTTGTCGGCGGAGGTGATGAGCGTGAGCGTATAGGTCTTGGGGCCGCCCATCTCCGCGGAGGCGGTGTCGAGCAATTCGAGCGCGGTGACGTTGGAGACGTCCACCTTGTCGGCGGCCGGCTTGTCGGCGGTGGTTCTGGACATCGCCGGTTCGCTGGTCGCGGTCCTGCAGCCCGCGGTGAGCAGGGCGGCGCTGAGCGCGAGGCATCCGCCGGCGGTGGAGATCAATTTCGTTGCACGCATCATCACTTGTCGCTCCCTCAAGAGGTGGATCGATTGCAAGGCCGCAAGATACCCGGCCACGGACCTTCCCGCACGCCGGCGTGAATCTTCAACGTTTGACGAGCACCATGCCCTGAAACCTGCGGCCGCCGTCGTGGGTCTCGGCCCGGTACTTGCGCTCGAAATTCGTGCCGACCAATTCGCCCGGACCCGCCGAGGCCAGGGGCACGAACTCGCGCCGTTCGAACAGGCCCTCGCCGACCACCACGGCCGCGGCTTCCTGCATCCCGTCGAAATACTCGGCGTGATCGGTGGCCAGTCGGACCTCCGGCGCGACCGCCGGCTCGCCCGTCGCTTGCCCAGCGGGCTGGAGCACGCGGTGCAACTCGTGCAGGAACGGTGGCTGGATCAGGCGACGCTTGTGGTGCCGGGCCTTGGGCCAGGGGTCCGGGAAATAGATGTGCACCCGGCGGAAGGTGGCGTCGGCGACGTGCGTCCGCAGGAAGGTGGGCGCGTCGTGCCAAAGCAGGCGGGCGTTGTCGATCCCGTGCCGACGCACACGATCCGCCGCATGCCGCCAGAACGCTTTGGCGATCTCGATGCCCAGGAAATCCGTGCCCGGCTCCAGCGGCGCGTGTTGGATGAGAAACGTGCCCTTGCCGGCCCCGATCTCCAGATCCAGCGGACGCGCAAGCTCGCCCGGCAACCCGAACCAGGACCGCAGCGCCGCCGGCGACATCTCCCCCGCCTCGGAGGCGGGTAACTCGTCGCGCGTCCAGCCGAAGCCGGTCACATCCAGCGGCTGATTCGAAGAAAGCGACGTGGGCATCGCGTCAGATTACCGCCCGGTCGTGCCCCGGTTGCCCGTGAATCTTCACGGAAGCGCCTGCCGATGCAGAGCACCCGTCGATGCGCCCGTAAAAAAACAGGCCTGCCGGACCATCCAGCAGACCTGTCGCACGGGTCGAGGTTGTGTGGCCTTTGCCACAGCGCAAGAATATCGTCCAAATCGTTCAGAGTCAAGTACCGATGATCCGACTTTGGACGGATTCTTCTTCGCAAATCGACCAATGGCGATTGAATTCGACCGATTGTCGATCAAGAACGGCGGTTCAAGGCTTTATTTGCGTGCCGAGACGTTATGATTATAGGAACCCGTGAACGTTTTTTGCGCCGCCCGTCCTTCCTGACCCCCGACCCACCGTGAAGCAGACCTACTCCCCCAAAGACATGGCTCGGGCCATCGGCGTCAGCGAATCGTCGCTGAAGCGGTGGGCGGACGACGGCCGGCTCAACGTCATCCGTACCGTGGGCGGCCACCGCCGGATCACCTTCCACGAGGCCATCCGCTTCGCGCGGGAGTCCAGCCTGCCGATCCTCCGGCCGGACATCCTGGGCTTGCCCGAACTCGCCAAGGCCCAGCCGTTCCGCGACGCCGACGCCGGCGAGGTCCTGGCCACCCTGCTCACCGAAGGCAACGCCGAAGAGACCCGCGCCCTGCTGATCGATCTTTATCTCCGCGGCAAAAATGTCGCCGCCATCTGTGATGGCCCGGTCCGCCAGGTCATGGCTGAACTCGGCGAAGTCTGGCGCCGCGAGGGGGCCCGCGGCATCTATCTCGAACACCGCGCCACCGACACCATCCTCCAGGCCATGACCGCGCTGCGCGCCGTCGTCGGCCGACCCGCCGCCGGCTCCGGCGACAAGCCCGCACCCGTCGCGCTCGGCGGCGCGCCCTCGGGCGACCCGTACCTCCTGCCCTCCATCGCCATCGCGCTCACGCTTTGCGAGCAGGGCTTCCACGAAATCAACCTCGGCCCCGACACGCCCATCGACGCGCTCGCCGCCGCCGCCGAGCAGTACCAGCCCCGCCTGCTCTGGCTGTCGTGCTCTGCGCCCGACGCCCGACCCGGCGACGATGAACTCAAGCCGCTCATCCAATACCTCGACGAACACAAGGCCGTCATGGTCGTCGGCGGGCGCGGCTTCAAGCGGCAGCCCCTCAAGCCACACCCCCGCATCAAGCCCTCCGACTCCATGGCCGAGCTCGCCGCCTTCGTCACCGGTCTCACGCTCAACACCCCGTAAGCGCGGCCCCGCGCTGCAACCCGCCGAAGCCCACGGACACCGTCCGTGGGTTGCTTATTCACCGCCGGCTTTGCGTCCCACTCCAATCTCCCCCATCATCCCCGCCATGGCCAGCACCCTCCAGATCACCCTCCCCGACGGCTCCATCAAGGACTTCCCCGCCGGCTCGACCCCCCACCACGTCGCGAAATCCATCGGCGAAAAACTCGCCGAAGCCACCCTCGGCGCCCGCTTCAACGGCGAACTCATCGACGCTCATCGGCCGCTCGAAACCAGCGGCGAATTGTCGCTGATCACCGTCCCGCGCACCGACAAGCAAGGCCGGAGCAAGTTTCGCGACGGCCAGCACGAAAAAGATGCGCTCTACCTGCTCCGCCACTCCACCGCTCACGTCCTGGCCGAAGCGATCCAACGTCTCTGGCCGCAAACGCGCCTTGCCTACGGCCCGCCGTTGGAAACGGGGTTCTATTACGACGTCGCCTTGGAAACCCCGATCAGCTCCGACGATTTCGAGAAGATCGAAGCCGAGATGCAGAACGTCGTGAAGCGCGACGACCCGTTCACGCGGGTTGATTATTCCGCCGAGCTCGGCACGCAGATCGTTCGGCAGGTCGGCAACAAATACAAGATCGACAACGCGCAGCGCGCCGTCGAAGCCGGCTCCGATACGCTGAGCTGGTACATCACCGGACCGCGTCCCGGCGGCATCGACACCGGGCAGGCCATCATGGCCCGCCGCGCGGGCCAGCCCTACGCCGACGGCTTCTGGGCCGACCTGTGCATGGGTCCGCACCTCGACCGCACCTCGCGCATCCTTCCGGGGGCGTTCAAAGTCACCGCCGTCGCCTCTTCGCACTGGCACGGCGACGTCACCTCCGACCGGTTCCAGCGCGTCTACGGCACCGCCTTCTTCACCCCCGCCGACCTCGACGCCCACCTCGAACAACTCGAGCAGGCCAAGCAGCGCGACCACCGCGTCCTGGGCCAGAAGCTCGGCCTGTTCACCATCGACGAACAGGTCGGCCAGGGCCTGGTCCTCTGGAAACCCAACGGCGCGGTGATCCGACAGGAGCTCCAGACCTTCATCGCGTATCACCTGGAAAAGCAAGGCTATTCGCAGGTCTTCACGCCGCACATCGGCAAGCTCGGCCTGTACCGCACCTCCGGCCACTTCCCCTATTACGCCGAGTCGCAGTTCCCTCCGCTCATCGAGCGCGACACCCTCAAGAAGCTTGCCGACGAAGGCTGCACCTGTGCCGATCTCGCCGCGAACATGGTGGCCGGCGACATCGACGGCTTCATGCTCAAGCCCATGAACTGTCCGCACCACATCCGCATCTACGCCTCGGACAAACGCAGCTACCGCGACCTGCCCGTGCGACTCGCCGAGTTCGGCACGGTGTACCGCTGGGAACAGTCCGGCGAACTGGGCGGCATGACCCGCGTGCGAGGCTTCACCCAGGACGATGCCCACCTGTTCGTCACCCCCGAGCAGGTCGCCGCCGAAGTGCTCGGCTGCATCGAACTGGTCCGCACGGTCTTCACCACCCTGGGCATGAACGACTACCGCGTGCGCGTCGGCCTGCGCGACCCCGACAGCAGCAAGTTCGTCGGCGACCCCAAAGACTGGGACGCCGCCGAGCACGCCTGCCGACAAGCCGCCAAGTCGCTGGGCGTGCCCTTCAGCGAAGAGCCCGGCGAGGCGGCGTTCTACGGCCCGAAGATCGACTTCGTCGTCCGCGACGTGATCGGCCGGGAATGGCAGCTCGGCACCGTGCAGGTGGACTACCAACTCCCGCAACGCTTTGACCTCAGCTACACCGGCCCCGACAACAAAGAACACCGCCCGATCATGATCCACCGCGCGCCCTTCGGCAGCATGGAACGCTTCGTCGGTTGCCTCATCGAACACTTTGGCGGCAGCTTCCCGCTGTGGCTCTCTCCGCAGCAGGTGCGTGTCCTGCCCATCAGCGAGAAGTTCGCCGCCTACGCCGATACCGTCGTGAAAGCATTGAAAAACAAGGGAATCCGCGTGGGTCTCGACGACGACTCCGGCAAGATCGGCGGCAAGATCGCGCAGGCGCAGCAGGACCGCGTGCCCTACATGCTGGTCGTGGGCGGCAAAGACGAAGCCGCGAACACCGTCAGCGTCCGCCACCGCGACCACGGCGAACGAGGCCCCAAGACGCTCGACGAATTCATCGCGTCGCTGGTCGAAGAGCGCGACACCAAGGCGCTCGCGCCCGCGTTCGCCTCCTGATCCCCCGCCGCTCGGGCTGGTCGCTTAAGCGACCAGCCCACCCCGCGTTCGTCCACCATGACCTTCACCGATCGCTGCTACGAACTCTGCCGCAAGATCCCGCCCGGCCGGGTCACGACCTACGGCGAGATGGCCAAGGCGCTCGGCTCGCCGAAAGCCTCCCGTGCCGTGGGCAACGCGATGCGCACCAACCCCGATGCGCCGCGCACGCCTTGCCACCGCGTTGTCGGCAGTAGCGGCAAGCTCACCGGCTACGCCTTCGGCCTGGAGCGCAAAGCGGCGCTGCTGCGCGACGAGGGCGTCGCCGTCGTCAACGATCGCGCGGACCTCTCGAAACTTTTCCGCTTCGACAAAACCAATGCGCCGCGTCGTGCGTGAACCGATAGACTCCGCTTGCCTGCATGCAACGTTCAGGCCGATCAGGAGTTTTTCGACGATGTACGAAGTGAAAGTCAGTGCGATTCACGGGCGCGGTTTGTTCGCCAAGGTGCGCATCCCCAAGGGCACCGTGCTTGGCAAACTCGAAGGTGAGCTCACCGACCGCGACGGCGCGTACGTGCTCTGGCTCGACGACAAGCAGGGCCTCCGCGTCAAGAACGACCTGAAGTTCATCAACCACGCCAGCGCGCCCAACGCCGCGTACTTCGACGACCTCACCGTCGGCACGCTCCGCGACATCGAGCCCGGCGAAGAGATCACGCACAACTACGGCGGCGATGAGCCGGTCGAATGGGACGACGCTTAAGTTCACAACGAAAGTTCGCGTCGGCCGCGGCGTTGGGCGTGGCGCCACCCCCCCTAAACTCCCGCCATGCCTCTCCCCAAAACCATTCAGAAAAACATCCTCGGCAAGACCGACCTGTCCGTGTCCCGCCTGGGTTTCGGGGCGGCGCCGGTGGGCTATCTCGGCACGCCGCAGACGCAGATCCAGCGCGTCGTCACGCTGCTGCTCGAGCACGGCGTCAACTTCTTCGACACCGCCGCGTGCTACCCCGGCAGCGAGGAGGCGCTCGCGCAGGCGCTGCAGGGCCGGCGGGACGACGTCGTGCTGGCCACCAAGTGCGGCCACCGCGTCGGCGATGAGGCGCACGACCACGCCGAGTTCACCCCCGCCACCATCGCCGCGAGCATCGACCGCTCGCTGAAGCGTCTGAAGACCGACCACCTGGACATCGTGCTGCTGCATTCGTGCTCGCTCGACGTACTCAAGCAGGGCGATGCGCTGGCGGCGCTGATCGCGGCACGCGACGCGGGCAAGACGCGCTTCGTCGGCTACTCCGGCGACAACGAGGCCGCGGCGTGGGCGTGCGAGCAGCCCGATGTGGCCGTGCTCGAAACCTCCGTGAACTTCGTCGATCAGCACAACCTCGAGGCCGTCCTGCCGATCGCGCGCCGGCACGACGTCGGCGTCATCGCCAAGCGGCCGCTGGCCAACGCGTGCTGGAAGGACCTCGACACCCAGCCGGGCATCTACGGCAACTACGCCAGGACCTACACGCAGCGCTTCGCCGCCATGGGCGTGTCGCCGAGCGACCTGGGCTACAGCGGGCACGTCGAGGTCGAGTGGCCGGAGATCGCGCTGAAGTTCACGCTCGCCCAGCCCGGCGTGCACACCGCGATCTGCGGCACCACCAGCACCGTCCACGCCGAGATCAACCTCCAGGCCGCCGCGAAGAACCCGCTCCGCGATCAGGCGGTGGCCCGCCTGCGGGATGCGTTCCGCAGCGCCCAGGCCGCCGACGTTGAGCAGGGCGGCGCCCCCTGGCTCGGCCAGACCTGAATTTCTCCCAAAATCCCGGGCAACGCAGGTTCAAACCACCCTCCGCGTTTTCCCGCGGCAAAGGCGTTGGCGATTGCTCGGCGGTGTGCGACAATGTCGGTTCACCCCCGTTGGAGAAACGATCATGCCTGTCGCTGTCTGCCGGTCCACCGCTGCCTTGCTCGCCGGTTTTTCGGCATGGTCGTTCGGTGTCGCCTCGTTCGCCCAGAACCTCCCCGACCGCAACCCGATCAACGCCACGATCGGCAAGACCACGTTCACGGCCGAGCTGGTCGACGTCATCCGCCTGCCCAACAGCAGCGGGGCCGCCGCCCGGATGGACCTGCTCGTGCCCGCCCCCAACGCTTCCGGGGGCGACGGCCGACTCGTCGTCAACGACCAGCGCGGCCAGGTCTACGCCTTCACCCCCGGCGACCTGAACCCGCAGCTCATCTTCGACGCCAACA
>CAZIXN010000117.1:0-8732 GCA_964543215.1 uncultured Phycisphaera sp. | reverse complement strand
CAACGTGTTGCAATGGTCGCGTCGCCCGCCGTACGCCACCGAGGACACGCCGTGGGACCCGTACGCGAACTGGTACCGTGAACACGTCGAGGCGCTGCGTCATCACGGCGGGCCGGTCTCGGGCATCGGGGTGCAGTACTACGCCGATGCCGATCCGGCCGCCGCGCAGCCGCACAGCCCGACAACGATCGCGCACGCGCTGCACAACCTCGCATTGACCGGACTGCCGATCGCGTTGACTGAGTTCGGCGTCGGCCGCGGCGCGACGCCGAGCGATGCCGCCGAAGTGCTCACCGACACAATGCGGCTGATGTTCGGGCACCCGCAGGGAGACCTTTTTCTGATGTTCGGCTACTACCGCGGAGCCACGTGGGAACGCGCCGCCGAAGCGTGCTTGTTCGACCCGCAGTGGAATCTCACCGAGCCGGGCAAGGCTTTCGACGCACCACTGGAGCAGTGGGACACGGACTTGACCACACGCGTCGACGACGATGGAACCTTTTGATTTCACGGCTTCTACGGCGATTATGACGTGATCGTGGACGGGCAAGCGCTACGATTCACCGCCGAGAAACCCGACGCATCCGCAGCACGGTGAGCGCCGCGACGCCCAGGCCCAGCGCCGGCTCAGGGACAACGGCCGCGTTCAAGTCGGGTGCCGATCGGCTGCCCCAGTTGTTGAGCACGGCGTCCAATTCGCTCTGATCCACCGGGCCGATGGGAAGCTGGCGAATCCAGTTGGCCGGCACCGCATTGCCCGGGTCTTGACCCCAGTTGTTGAGCACGAGATCCAGATCGCCTTGATCCACCGCTCCGTTGCCGTCGAAATCCCCCGGGAGCGACGCGGCGAACGATTCGATCAATCGGTACCCGTCCGGCCCGATGCTGAACCGGTAGGTCAACGTCTCGCCGTCCACATCAACTTCGATGAGGTAGTCGCCCTGGAAAACGCGGAGGTCCAGCGAGCCGTCGGCCTGGGTGACCAGCTGCTCATCGGTCCACCACTGATTGAGCACCAGGTCGCGCCAGACGGCGGCCATTTCTGTTTCGGTCCAGTCCTGGTTGATCATTGCGGCGTCGGGTCGCCAATGCCGCCCTTCCCAGAATCCCCACATGATGAACTCGTTGACGCCTTCGTGCGCGAACACCGCCGTGAGGAAGTCGCGGAGGTAAGCGGCCTTGAGCGCTTCATTGGTCGTGTCGAGGTCGTATTCGGTGATCGTGATCGGCAGGCCGGTGGCGTCGTGGAACTGATCGAGAATGTCCCAGACCGTCTGCGGATCGTTGCCGGGCGCGATGTCGGTGAGCGAACTGGCGCTGAAGTGGCCTTGGAAGCCGATCGTGTCGATCTCCGCGCCGCGGGAGATGAGGCCTTGGATGCTTTGCAGATAGCGGGCGCGTTTGCTGCGTTCCTGGTCGGAGATGATGTTGAATTCGTTGATGGCCAGCGCGGCGTTGGGGTCAGCGGCGCGGGCGGCGGCGAACCATTCGTCCATCACGGATTCACCGAAGATTTCGAGCAGGTCTCGGTTAGTGCCGATTTCGTTGACGACGTCCCAGTCGACCACGCGGCCCAGCGTGAAACCCGCCACCTCGGCGATGTGATCCAGCACCTCTTGCCGCAGGGCTTCGCGAGCGCCGGGAACGTTGTTGCGCGTGTCGGCGACCATCTGATCGATGTAGTTGGGCAGATTATTGACGCCCGGCCACACGAGCACGTGGCCACGGACATCCAGGTCGTTGGCGTTGAGCCAATCGAGCGCTTGGCCGTTGCGGGCGAAGCTGAAGCTCGGGCCCCAGTCTTCGAGAGCTTCCCATTTCAGGCCGTTCTCGATGGTGACGGTGTTGAAGCCCAGGTCCAGCAGTTTCTCGCGGTAGAGCACGTCGTCGGTGCGGGTGCCCAGGATCTGGTTGATGGCGACCGCGGTGCCGAAGCCGAAGGCGTGTTCCTGCTGTTTGATGCGCACGGCCGCGCCGTTGAGCGGAAGGCCGTCGGCCCCGGTGAGCGCGAGCGAGAGATCGGCTTTGCGGATCGCGTCGATGCGCTGTGCGGCCTCGGTCCGCCACGGGGCGTCGGGCTGGTAGCCGGCGTAGGGCGGCGGCGCGTCGCCGGTGACCCGGATCTCGTCGAGCGTGATGTCGAAGGGCCCGGGCGATTGCCATTGGCCGAGCACTTGAAGGCGCGTGACGTTGTTGAAGTCGAAGTTCCACCACTGCCCGGTGCCGCCGGTGGGCTGGCCCAAGGGATTGCTTATCGCGAAGGTCTGCGGCTGGCCGATCAGGCCGCCGGTGGTGGGGACGTTGTACTTCACGCTCCGTTCGGCGGTGTCGTAAAGCTCAAGCGTGAACAGGTTGGTGTTGTGGTTGGGGTTGACCGTGAAGTCGACTTCGAAGAACTCGTTGGCAAAGGGCGTGAAGTCACGCGGCTGCGCGTAGTTGAGGACGCCGCCGCCCCAGCCGTTCTGCGTGTCCTGCAGACGCACGGTCGTCGGCGAAATGGTCTGTTGGAAGTTGTCGAAGAGGAAGTCCAAGCCGCTGCCGTCGAAGTCGGCCAGCACTTCACTGCGCACCGGTGAAGCGATTGCGGCCACCGCGCAGGTCACGCACGCCGCCCGGCCGACGTGACGAATGAACGCACCGGCGAAGCGTGCCGGGAAGAAATCGTGGACGCGATGGATCATGACGGTGGACCAGGACGTGATGAGCGACGAACTGCGGGGACATGGGTTTGCCCCGCGCGAAACACCCACGGAACCGGCCGGGATGACTTCCGACCGAGCCCGTCCGGGAAATTGTAACCGATCGATCTGTGAAGTAAACGATTTATCTAGCGAGTTTTTGAGTCTTGGGCGGTTTGGTCGGGCTGGGCGTTCGGGGCTGGGGCACGGGCTGGCGGCGTCGTGTAATTTGGGTCGCGACAGCGAGTTGTCGCATGCCAGGGCCTCTTACCCCTGCGGAGTCTTTGTTTGCCTGATTCGCCCAATCCCAACCCGCCCCTTCAACGCCCCCGACTGACGGACGTCGCCAAGCTGTGCGGCGTGTCGGCGGCGACGGTCAGCCGGGTGCTCAATCGGGACAGCAACTTTTCCGCCCGGCCGGAAGTCCGCCAGCGGATCCTCGATGCCGCCGCCGAGATCGGCTATGCGCCGGATCTCACCGCCCGCAATCTCATCCGCGGCAAGAGCCAGATCCTGGGGGTCTTCGGTTCGCCGCACACCCACATCGGCGAGGGCATCAACGACGAGGTGTTCGTCGGCATCGCCGACGCCGTACACAGCCTCGACTACGACGTGTTCTTCGAACTGACATCGCACCACGCGCACGGCCAGGGCCAGGCGCTGCCCGCGTGGCGCTTCGACGGGGCGATCCTGATTCAAAGCCCCGCGGAAGAACTGGTCGCCTCGCTCGAACAGCGGCGCATCCCCTACGTCGCGGTCAACGAAACGATCGGCCAACCGGTCGCCAGCGTGTTGGCCGACGACGTCGGCGGCACCCTCCAGGCCATCGAGCACCTCGCCGGCCTGGGCCACGAACGCATCGCGTACACCAACACCATGTCCGGCTACTTCCCGCACTACAGCAGCCGGGATCGCCATCAGACGCTTGTCGCGTACTGTCGGTCGCACGGCCTGACGCTGGTTCCCGGGCACGATGAATTCTTCGTCTCCGGCGATCGCTTCCTCCGCGATTCGGTGCAGAAACACGGGGCGACCGCGGCCATCTGCTACGACCACCGGATCGCGATCGCGCTGCTGGGCGCGGCCTATCGCGCACAGATCCGCATCCCCGAGCAGTTGAGTCTGCTGTGCTTCAACGACCTGTTCCCTGTCGCGGACGTGTACCCGGCGCTTACGGCGGTCGCGGTCACCGGGCAGGACATGGGGCGCACGGCCGTACGTCTCCTGCTGGATCGGCTCGACGGCAAATCGATGCCCGGTCAGACGCAGACGATCCAACTGCCCGAGCGCCTCGTCGTTCGAGCATCGACGGCAGCGCCGCCCCCCAAGTGAATCATCGACGCTGACCGAAGCGTGCTCACCAATGAAAAAGAGCGTGCCGGTCACGCGACCGGCACGCTTTGGATGGGTTCTGCAAGACAATCAATCCCAATCACGCCGCTCGCCGACGAAGCATCGCCAGACCCCCCAGACCCAGCAGCGTCACGGCGGCGGGTTCGGGCACGAGGCGGACGTTATCGATGTAGATCGCTTCGTTGGCGGTGCCTCCGACCTGATTCTGCGTCGCGAAGATCAACTCGAGGTAGCTGAACGAACCACCGTTGGCCGCAAGAATTGCGGAGTAATCGGCCGACACGTTCACCGTCACCAAGCCCGGCTCGCTGTTGGCCGCCCAGCCTTGGAAAACGTTGCCGCCCGGCAGGATGTCGATGAAACCCGCGGGCGTATTCATCGCAAGTTCGGTGATTTCCTGGAATCCGCCGTTGGGCGAGATGTCCTTCGTGAAAATCACGTCGAACGTCAGCACGTTGTTGGCCTCGAAAGCGGCGATGGTTCCCGCGGCTCCGGCGTTGTAGGCGAGCGTCTGCTCGAAACCTTCGTTCATGACCTTGATGCTGTAGACGCCGTTGGTCGCCTGTTCGGTCGAGAACGAAAGCGCGGGGTCTCCGGTGAGCGGCGTCTGAACCCCGCCGTCCCAGTGGCCCCAGCCGGCTTCGGCGACGCCGCCCTCGAACGTACCCAACACCGTCGCGGACGAAACGCCCGCCACCACCAGAACCCCAAACACGCTTGCAATTCGAGACGCTGTTTTCATAGCAATCCTCCTGAGTGAAATGAATCTTCCGACGTGGCCGGCGATCGAAAACGCGACGCCGGCCGTACATGAAACATCAATGAGCCACGCTCGGACGCCGTTTCTCCAGCATGTTCGCGATGGCTTCGTAAGCGATCTTCGGCTGGCAAGCGCGATCGAACAGCAGCGGATGATTCGTCCGCATGCCCGGCCAGGTGTTCAGCCAGCTCTTGCCGTCGTGCAGGCCCCAGAAGCTCACCCGGCTCAAACGCTCTCGCTGCCGATCCAGTCGACGGAACAGCTCGGCGTACTGCTCGGCCTGACGCGCCAGCACCGCGTCGGGGCAGCCCCGGCGATAGACGTCCTCTTCGAGACGGTACGCGTGGTGCAGCGAGACATCGGCCCCACAGTCCGGCCGATCGACCACGTCGATGTCCAATTCCGTGACCATCACCTTCAAGCCCAGCGCAGCGAAGGACTCGATCGCCACCTCAATGTCGTCGAAGGGAACCTGATCCAGTTGCCAGTGTCCCTCGATCCCCACGCCGTGCACGGGCACGCCTTGATCCAGCAGCCGGCCAAGGAAGCGCAGCGTGCGTGCGAGCTTGTCGGGCTGCTCGATGTTGAAGTCGTTGTAGTAGAGCTCGGCCCGGGGGTCTGCGTCGTGAGCGAAACGAAACGCCTGCGCCAGACACGCCTCGCCCGCGATCTCGATGAACGGCGTAGGACGCAGATAGTCGCCGGGCTCGGCGATGGCTTCGTTGACCACATCCCAACCCTGCAGCCGGCCCACGTATCGGCCGACGACCGTTTCGATGTGCGTTTGGAGCCGCCGCATCAGAAGTTCGGCCGACGCCGGGCCCACGCCGTCGCGGAACATCCAGCCGGGGAACTGCTGGTGCCAGACCAGGCAGTGCCCGGTCGCCGCGAGTCTGTGTTGCTCCGCGAATGCCACGAACGCATCGCCGCCGGCGAAGGTGAACCGCCCTTCCTCGGGCTGGACCAGCTCGGGCTTGAGCAGATTTTCGGGCGTGATGGCGTCGAATTGCTCGACCAGCAGGGCCGCTTCGATGGGCGACAACGCGTCGGGCAGGACCCCGCCCACCGCCGTGCCCATGCGGACGCCCGCGCCGAGCAGGCCCTTGAGCTTCCGGGCCGGTTTCGCCGCAACGGCCCGCAGCGATTGAAGTTGAGCGACTTTAGACACCTGCATGACGAGACCGGTACGAAGCGGAAGATCGGCGGAGTAGCAAGTAAACGTTTTACTACCTCTTGAAAACTAACGCCGGCCCCGCGTTTGTCGAGTCAAAACCACCGTGAAGCCCCAAAAAGTTTCCACACGCTGTAAAAAACCTCACCGCCGAATTTCACCGGGCTCCAACAGTTCTGCCACCACCGCCGTCGACCACGGCCCGCGGTTGTGCTCATATTTGCCCCGCATCCAGATCAGCGGCACCCGGTCCAGCCCCGGCGTCGCCGGCACCAGCGGGCGGAGGTTGTCGGCATCGCTGTCCGCCGTGAGCGCCTCCCACGCCCAAGTCGCCCCGCCGTCGGGCGTGACACCGCGAAACAACTCGTAATGCCGCTGGCCATCGGCCGTACTGATCAACGGCTCGCCGGTCTGCGGGTTTGCGTCCGTCGAAATGTAGACCTGATCGACCCGCATCGGATCGATTGCGGCCCCGCCGGCGTAGTCGTCCTCCGTGGGGTACAGCCGACGGCCGGCATAGGCGATCTCGTGCTCGATCCACGCCCGACCGTCCCACCGGGCGTAGTGGTAGCGGTGATCCATCCCGCCCTGGCCCACCGGCACACCGGCACCGTCCCGCTGCGTGCTGAACAGACACACCGGCCGCTCATCTGCATCCAGATGCAGATCGATCACCCACGCGACATGGTCCGCGTCGCCGCGGTACACGCAGGTCAGGTCCCAGATGTCGCCGGACTTTTCCGAGGTATTGCTCAATGCCGCCAGACGTCTGCCGTCGGACTGGTAGATCGTGCGATTGCGGACGAAGCCGTGGTACACGCTGTTATCGAAGTTGCGCGGATGATCTTCCGTGCCGACAAAGTGGATGAGGTCGCGGTGATTGGTCGCGTACTTGAAGTAGGGCGCATAGCCCTGATGGCCCTTGAGGAACATGCCTCCGTCATGCCACGAACCACCGTCGTCGTCGGAATACATCCAGTTCTGCTGGTGCTTGACGCTGCGGAAGTAGTTGTAGAGCGTCCCGCCCTCTTCGGACAGTTGGAACAGGTTGGAGTACGTCACGTTGTCGCCGCCGAAGGGCGGGTGATCTTCGCCGGGCGTCACCAGCGTTTGGATCGGCCCCCACTGCGTGAGATCGTCCGCTTCGCTCACCCGCCAGTAGACCTTGCGTTCCTGTGAATGCTTGGTGTACACCGCAAGCACCCGCCCGTCCGGCCGGACGTGCAGCGCCGGGCCGTCATGATCGTCCTGTTCCAGATGACGGTGCAGGATCACGCGTTCCACAGCGTTGGTGGCCAGGTCCCAGATCGCCAACTCGATATTGCCCCAGTCGGGATCGTCAGCCTTGGCGTGATCGTGCGCATCGGTCGATCGCACGCTGCCCACCAACACCCGCCCGCCCCGCCCGCGATGCACGAGCGCCCGCTCATCCATGAACCAGGACCAAGCACCATTGTCGTTGAGGACGTGCATTTCAGAATTCCAAAACGATGAAAACTACCGAAATTCTTCGAAGGGTAGCGCTTACTCATCGAGCCAGCCTAATCCGACCGTCCGAAAGCCTTACCAGCATGCACCATAAACCAGCCCGAAGCCGCTGGCTTGACGAGCGCGACACGACGAGGCAACCTCTGCGCGTGGACCACCCCCCTGATCGACCCGTCGGATCCGCCATCGTCGGCGTGCCGCGCGAGGATACCAACTCACAACTCGCCCACCAGTATCTGCTCCACAAGCGCCGCTCGGGACGGATCGACCTCTACTTCCTCGGCGACTCGATCACCCGACGCTGGGGCTGTACCGATCCGACCTACGCCCACTTGCTCGAGCATTGGCGGACCGAATTTCACGGGTGGAACGCCGGCAATTTCGGCTGGGGTGGCGATCGGCTCGAACACATGCTCTGGCGCATCGAGCACGGCGAGCTCGCCGGCGTGCACCCCAAAGTCATCGTGCTGCTCGGCGGCACCAACAACCTGGATGCCCAATGGCTTCGTCCATCCGAGCGATCTTCGCACGATGAACTGGCCAGCGACATCCTCGCGCGGCACGACGCCCTGTCCGCGGCCTGTCGGCGATGCGCGCCCGAGGCCGTCGTCGTCAACGTCTCCATCTTCGCACGCAGCGACAACCCGCCCCGCTGGCCGGTCATTCAACGCATCAATCTTGGTTTGCAGGAGCGCGCGAACGGGACCGATACGCGCTACCTCGATGTCAATAGAAGGCTCGCCGATACGCAGGGTCGACTGCGCGACGTGTTCACCTGCGACGGACTTCACCTGGAGTTGCCCGGCTACGAGGCCTGGGCCGAGGAGCTGAGGCCGGTCCTGCGCGAGTTACTCGGGGAGCGTGGATCGGAAGATTTGGCACCCCCACCGACGGGAAACCCATCGGCTGGGCCGGCTCCGCGCGAAAATTCGTAGGGCCCTCTCCCGCCGCCTCCGTGCCGGGCCAGGAGACTTGCGGATTCGCTCCGGAGCCATGGCGTGGCCTTCTGTACGCCCGGCCGATGAAGATCAAAGCCTGATGCCGCGCACGAAAAAACCCGCCGTGAACGGCGGGCCTTCGATTGCGTTCGATGGCAGATGAACAGTTGGGTATGCCTTCGCCGTACGTTGCCGTACGACTTTCCGGATAAACCGGACGAGGTTGTGTTGACGTTCACCGGGCAGATTGCTCTGCCGATGGATGGATCCATCGTTCGGTGTCTACGTTTATCCCGTAGAAAGGAGGTGATCCAGCCGCAGGTTCCCCTACGGCTACCTTGTTA
>CAZIXN010000116.1:0-8778 GCA_964543215.1 uncultured Phycisphaera sp. | reverse complement strand
GCAGCCACCACGCGACGAACCCGCCGTGCGCTTCGAGCACGCCGCGATGCGTTCGCATCGTTCCGCCGCTGCACACCGCCAGCAGCGCGAGAGCCAGGCCCAGCAACGAGTTGGGCGACGCCCACGCGTACCGCAGCAGCAGGAAGAAGCCCGCGTTCAGTGAACGCGGGCTTGCAGTGATTTTCGATGAAGACCCCATCAATCCCGATAACCGTCGAACATCGGCGTGCTGAGGTAGCGCTCGCCGAAGGAGCAGCCGATGGTCACGATGTTTTTGCCGGGGTGCGATTCCGCGATGCGCAGGGCGGCGCAGACGTTGGCCCCGGTGGAGATGCCGCCGAGGATGCCTTCTTCCTTGGCGAGCTTGCGGGCCATTTCGAAGGCTTCGTCGTTGCCGATTTTCTCGACGCCGTCGACGACGTCCAGGTCGAGGTTCTTGGGGACAAAGCCCGCGCCGATGCCCTGGATCTTGTGCGGGCCGGGCTGCCCGCCGGAGATGACGGCCGAGTCTTCGGGTTCGACCGCGAAGCACTGCACGGTGGACTTCTGGGCCTTGAGATATTTGCCCGTGCCGGAGATGGTGCCGCCGGTGCCCACGCCGGCGACGAAGAGATCGACCCCGCCGTCGGTGTCGTTCCAGATCTCCGGGCCGGTGGTCTTGAAGTGGATGTCCGGGTTGGCGGGGTTCTCGAATTGCTGGGGCATCCAGGCGTTGTCGGACGTGCCGACCAGTTCGGCGGCCTTGGCGATCGCGCCCTTCATGCCGTCTTCGCTGGGCGTGAGCACCAGTTCCGCCCCGAGCGCCCGCAGCATCGCCCGGCGTTCCAGCGACATGCTCTCGGGCATCGTCAGCGTCAGCGGATACCCCTTGGCCGCACACACAAACGCCAGCGCGATCCCCGTGTTGCCCGACGTGGGCTCGATGATGTGCGTGCCGTGCGTGACCGCGCCGCTCTGCTCGCCGGCCTCGATCATCGCCTTGCCGATGCGGTCCTTCACGCTGGAAAGCGGGTTGAAGAATTCACACTTCACGAAGACCGTCGCGCCGTTGGTCGGCCCGAGGCGGTTGAGCTTCACCAGCGGCGTGTTGCCGATCGTGCCCAGGATCGAGTGGTACGTCCGGCCGTGCAGCAGTCTGGTGGGCGAGTGGGTGGCGGTGGTCATGCGATCGCTCCAGAAATACGGGAATCCGAAATTGATCGTAGGCGTCCGGCGGGACAGCGCCAAACGCGGAAACCCCGCGCCTCGTCGCTTTTCGAGCAGGCGCAGGCCCGAACCCGTGGCGTAAACTCAGCCGATGGCGGAACTGTTCCCCCAAACCGGCGCGGCGTGGCGGAAAGCGGCCCGACGCGTCGGCGGGATTCTCCTGATTTTCGTGGGAGTTTTCGTGTTGTTGATCGGCTGTGCCGAGCGGTCGATCCTCTATCCGTCGCGTTTTCGCGAAGCGATCCCCACGCCGCCGTTGCCCGCGTTCGCCCAAGCGCTCATCGTCGAACACGAAAAGGGCAGAACCCACGCCCACCTGTATCTCGGCGTGGGCATCGACGCTCAGAACCCCGGCCCGCTGGTGATCTACAGCCACGGCAACTACGAGTTCATCGAGGACTACTACCCCGTCGGGCTTGCGGGCTACCGGCAGATGGGCGTGTCGGTGCTGCTGGTGGAATACCGCGGCACCGGCAACAGCGACGGCGCGCCCAGCAAGCCCGCCATCGAAGCCGACCACGTGGCGTTTTACGACCTCGCGGCCAGCCTGCCCGAAGTCGATCCGCAGCGCATCGTGCTGCACGGCCGAAGCATGGGCGGCGGCATCGTTGCCGCCCTCGCCAACCACCGCCCCGGCGCGGCGCTCGTGCTCGAATCCACCTACAGCTCGATCTCCGACTTCGCCGCGCGGATGTGGCTCCCGCGCTTCATGGTCAAGGACAACTGGGACGTCACCGCCACGCTGCGGATCTACGCCGGCCCCGTGTTCATGTTGCACAGCGAACGCGACGAGATCATCCCCTACGCCATGTCGGAAACCAACCGCGCCGCCCGCCCGGGGAACCTGCCGCCGATCACCTTTGTCACCTACGACCTGGGCCACAACGACCCGATGCCCCCGCAGTTCTTCGCCGACGTCGAAGCGTTCTTTCGGCAGCACGGCATCCTGAACCCACCCCCGCAAGCTGGGGACTAATATCACGGCCCCGCAACTCCGCGTGTACATGCGGAGCGAGCCCCACTGGGCCTCGCATTGACATGCGAGGCGACGAACAACCGCCCCACGAGAGAAAGCGAGCATCTCCCCATGACCACCACCGCCGAACGCCCCCAAGCCGTCACCCTCAAGGGCAATCCCATGACCCTGCTGGGCACCGAACTCAACGTCGGCGACGCCGCGCCCGCCTTCAGGCTCAAGGCCACCGACATGTCCGACAAGACCCTCGCCGACTACGCCGGCAAGGTCAAAGTCCTGCTCACCGTGCCGTCGCTCGACACGCCGGTCTGCGACACCGAGGCCCGCCGGTTCAACGAGGAGGCCGCCAAGCTCGGCGACGACGTCGTCGTGCTGATCGCCAGCATCGACCTGCCCATGGCTCAGAAGCGCTGGTGCGGTGCGGCCGGCGTCGAAAACGTCCACTGCCTCTCGGACTACCTCACCGGCGACTTCGGCCGAACCTACGGCGTGAAGATCAAGGAGATCGGCCTGCTGTCCCGCAACGTCTTCGTCATCGATCGAAACGACAAGATCACTTACGCCCAGCACATCAAGGAAGTCGCCGAAGAACCCGACTACGCCGCCGCCCTCAAGGCCGCCAACGCGGCGAAGTAAAACATTCACAAAAAACCGCCAAGCCCACGGATTCCCTCCGTGGGCTTTTTCGTGCGATCCAATCCTGCGCCCCCGACGCCACGGATTCCCACCTCTGACGACGAACCGCCCGTACGCTTGATCCGTAAGACAAATACGTTGGAACAAACGCGGAAACCTCCACGTTGAAATCAGCAGAAGCTTGACCTTGACCCCAAGCGGCGTACGCTTAGCCCGACCAGCCAACCCAAAACCGCCTGCCCCCAGGCGCCCACCCACAACCAACCGACCTCGTACGTTCCCGATGCTTTTTTCCTCGAACCAAATCGATCCGACGACCCTGACCGGCCTGATGCGGCGCGTTGCCGCATGGCTCAGCCCGCAGATGACGCAACCCGAATCCGGCATATGCCCGATTCGTATCGCCCCCGAGGTTGACGGCCGCCTGAATTCGCGCAAACCGCACGCCGCCGTGCGTCTGAACCATCCGAACATCCCTCCGCGTTGACTGCCGGCCGATCACCCGACCGACACGACCCGACCCGGAGGCCCCCCAGCCGCCGGGTTTTTTGTTGCCCCGTGATCCGTACATGCCATGCTTGTCGTAATGCGACTTGAGAGCATGGCCCCCGCACCCCGTGAGCCGACCGTCGACAGACACCGGCCCACGCCTCCCGAAAGGAGGGCCACCATGATCGGTACCCAGGAACTCCAAGCCGCCTTCAACGCCATCGGCGTTGCCCTGCGAATCACGCCCACCGGGCTGGACTTCCGCGTCACGCCCGGGCAGCCGGGCATCGAAGTCGTTGCCATCGGCAAACCCGGCGAGCCCGCTATCGACCTGCGCGTGAACTTCACCCGTGTCGTGGACCTGCAGGTCGTCGAGGTCGATACCAATACCCGTTACCTGGTCCTCGCCGCCGACGACTGGGGCGACGCCCTGGACGCTCCGCCGCGCGTGTTCCGCATCGGCGTGGGCAGCGACGGCCGGGCCTACAGCGACGCCATCACCGAACTCAGCGCCGACGAATGACGGCGTGCATAGGATGTCTTGAGCAAATTGCCCTCTCTCGCGCCCCGTCGGGTCTTCGGACCCGCGGGGCGTTTTTATTTGATGCCAACGACGCCCACGGATTCAATCCGTGGGCGTCCGCGGGACACCCTCAAACCCCGCCGACCTTATCGAGCACCGCCGCCGCCGCGTCGTGATACAGCGCTGGCCACAGCGCCGCGTCCACCGAAGCGCCGCGCAGGTGCGGGCTGCTCCACGGCGGGATCGACGCGTCGACCTTGTGCAGATCCGGATCGACAATCGGGCAAGGCCCGTCGTAATCCGTCTCGATCAGCGTGCGCAGCGCCCACCACCTCGATGCGAACAAATCGTCGCCGACCTGATTCATCTGCTCGGAGGCGACGATGTCCGTGCCGAACAGGATGCGCCCGACGTTGCGCCCGCAGAACGAAGCAAACTCCCGGGGATGCCGGGACAGCTCGCGGACCTGCCACTTGCACGCGGACGTGTCGACAACGAAGTTCGGATGGTGATCGAGGAGGCTCTGCAGAAAGTCGAGGTCTTCGGGGCTGCCGCCCATGTGCGCCCCGATCCAGGTGCAGTCGGCAAAGTCGTCGAGCAGCTTTTCGAGCGGCTCGTATTGCTGGCGTTTGGTGCCGTAGCGTGAGGCGTCGGCGTAGGCGGTGGCGAACCACGTGTCGGGGTCCGCGACGTGGGTCATGAACGTTCGGTAGCCCAGGTCGTACGCCATTTCGACGCCGCGCCGCCGCAGGGCCGAGCCGAGCTTCGCATCTTCGATCGTAAAGCCGGGGTCGGGCACCGACTCGGCCAGGTCGAGCACCCGCGGCGCCGCCCAGAGCTTGAGCACCCGGCAACCGAGTTGCTCACGGAATCGCTTGATGTCGTCGAGCCATTGCGTGGTGAACGTGCCGATCGTTTCGCGTTCGAGGAAGTCCGGCACGCACATGAACTCGATCCTGCCGTCCACCAGCGGCGTGAGCTGTTGGGCGTTCTTGAAGCCGGTCATCGTGAACGACTTGATCACGTTGAACCGCTCGGCCACTTCGAGAAACAGCTCCGCGGCCTTGGGCGACGTGACGTGGGTGTGGATGTCGATGATCGGGCCGGTGTAGGGAAGCTGCCTGGCCAGCGCGGTGTAATCCAGTCCGAGCACGTTGGCGGGGTCGCCGGCCGCGGGGAACCAGTGGTACGGCCCGATCAGCGGGCGCCGATCGCTTGATTCAGAAACGGGCGGATTCGTCGCGGGCATGGCCGGAGCATAGGTTGGGGGGATGAACGATCCGTTTGTGCCGCCGGCCCCCGTCCGCCTGATCGCGCTGGACCTCGACGGCACGCTGTTGCAGCGCGGCGACGCGGTCCTCGACGCCGATCTCCAGGCCATCGCGGACGCCAGAGAGCGCGGCGTTCACGTCCTGCTCGCCTCGGCCCGGCCGCCGCGCACCGCGAAACACATCCACGCGCTGCTGCGGCTCACCACGCCCTACGTCGCCTACAACGGGGCGCTGATCCGCGACTTCGCCACCGGCGACACGCGGCACCACCAACCCCTGCCCGCCGAACTCGCCGCCGAGCTGATCGCCTTTGCCCGCGATCTCGAACCCGCCGTGGTCCTTGAGCTTGAGCGCAACGACACCGGCCTGACCGACCGGCTCCACGACAACCTGCGCACGCAGACCTCGCTTCGCTTCACCATGGACCGCATCGCGCCGGTGGACCAACTGCTCGCCGAAGGCCCGATCACCAAGCTCATGCTCATGGCCAGCACGCCACGCACGCAGCGCCTCGAGGCCGCGATCACCGAAGCCTTCGCCGGCCGGGTCCGCGTCGCGGTCAGCGATCGACACCTGATCCAACTGCTGCATCCCAGCGTGGACAAGGCGGATGGCGTCCGCCGCGTCTGCGAAACGCTGGGCGTCGGGCCCGAGGAAGTCCTCGCCGTCGGCGACGCGCCCAACGACGCGGAGCTGCTCGCCTTCGCCGGCGTCGGCGTCGCGGTGGGCAACGCCTGGAGCCAAGCCAGAGCCGCCGCGGATGTCATCGCCCCCCTGTCGTCCGAGGCCGCGGTCGCCTGGGCGATCCGGCGCTTTGTGTAGAAACACCAGCCGCGACGCGACGCGTCGCTGGCCGGGGTCTCCCGGCGATGCGCAGCGCCACGGCTGACACGCAAAACAAAAAAACGAGGCCCGGACAACAGAATCGTCGGGGCCTCGCGGAGGAGAGAGAGCGGGTTGCAGGGGTCTGCCACTGCTTACGAAGGCTTTGGCAGGCGGGTTCGTCCCGGGCGAAAAAATTTTTGGCGGTGATGCCGCGATCATCTCGCCGCAACGCCGCGTTCATGGCACCCGATCATTTCACCTGGATCGACCGCGGCTTGACCTCTTCGCGTTTGGGCAGCCGCAGCGTCAGCACGCCGTCCGCCAGCGTGGCGTCCACGTTGGTCGTGTCGTACGCGCTGGGCAGCGAGAACCGGCGGGTGACCTGCTGCGTACGTTCGCGCAGGTGGCGGCGCTTCGACGCCTTGTCGCCGTCGGTGGACTCGGACTTTTCGCTGCGGTTGGCTTCGATGGTCAGCACGCCCTGTTCGACGTTGACGCTGACCTGATCACGCGAATAGCCCGGCAGCTCGGCTTCGACGACCAGCGTGTCATCCTGCTCGTACACATCGACCGCGAACGTGTCGCCGGCGAAGGTCGGGGCGTCTTCGATCGCCCGGCCCAGCGCGCGGTCGAACTCTCGCAACATCGCAAACGGGTTGTCCAAAGAACGTCGTACGGTGGGAAGCATGGCGGTCTCCTTTCAAGAAGAACGTGGAAATCGGCATCGGCCCACGGCCCAATCGCTCGCGGGTCGCCCCAAGGTTTGCAACGTCCGTGCCAACACGCTTGCCGGGCAGAATCGCCGAAAACACACGTTTTTCCGGCGTTTTTCCACGGTGCGGCTGTCAACCCGGCAGCCAATCGCCAGGTGGGCTGCGGGCGTCGCATCCGTGAAATTCTCAACCGCTCACCTCGCACGATTGCCACGGCCCTCGCCGCCACGCACAATTGCCGCATGACCGATCCCCGGAACCTCGCTGCGCCCGACGCTTCTGCCGGCCTGCCCGACGACCCCGTCCGCGTCGCCATCGTCGGGCCCACCGGCTTCACCGGCGCGATCCTCGTCGAACGCCTCTTCCGACACCCCGCCGCGATGGTCACCTACCTCGCATCCCACCGCGACGAGCTGCCCGACCTCCGCGATGAGTTCCCCCGGCTCACCGGCCTGCTCGACGACGACGTCGCCCAGTGCCGACCCATCGATCCCGACGCCATCGCCGACGCCGCCGACGTCGCCTTCCTCGCCCTGCCCCACACCGCGGCGATGGCCTACGCCCCCGCGCTGCTGGACGCCGGCCTGCGCGTCATCGACCTCTCCGCCGACTACCGCCTCCACGACGCCGAGCACTACCGCGACGTCTACGGCACGCCGCACCTGGACACCGACAACCTCGTCCACGCCGTCTACGGCCTCCCCGAACTTTTTCGCGACGATCTGCCGTCGGCCCGCCTCGTCGCCAATCCGGGTTGCTACCCCACCGCCGCCGCGCTGGGCATCGCGCCGCTGCTCACCCACGCCCTCGTCAAGCCCGACCCCATCACCATCGTCGCCGCCTCCGGCGCTTCCGGTGCCGGCCGGGCCGCCAAACCCGCGACGCACTACCTCAGCGTCAACGAAGCCTTCGGCCCGTACGGCACCATCGGCGGCCACCGCCACCAACCCGAAATCGCCCAGACGCTTTGCCGCGTGGCCGGCAAGCCACGCGGACAGATCGACCCGCTGTTCCTGCCGCACCTGCTGCCCATCGACGTGGGCATCCTCGAAACCATCACGCTCGAGCCGGTCGATGACGAAGTGACGCAGGACGAACTGTTCGAGGCGTTCCACGACGCCTACGCGGCGGAGCCGTTCGTGCGCGTGCGCGGCGTCGATGAAGCGCTGCCCAACGTCAAGCACGTCGCCGGGACCAACTTCGTCGACATCACGGTGCGCCGCGTGACCACCGGCTACGCCGATCGGCCGCGGGTCGTGGTCTTCGTCGCCGAGGACAACCTCCTCAAAGGCGCCTCCGGCCAGGCGATCCAGAACATGAACGCGATGTACGGGCTGGATGAGACGCTCGGCCTGCTGTGATCAAGCGGTGGTCGGTGGCCGCCGACGCACGGGTTTGACGGCGCTCGGGCTCTCACGGTTGATTGAATCGGGAATCTGTCGCGCACACGTCGGCGGCCACCGGCCGCCGCTTGATGTCGGAACCGCGTCCAAGCGCCTCGCCGTATGATCCCGCCATGCCCGGTGAGGCCAACGAGAGTGGTGACGCACGCCCCGAACGATCCGACGAACGGCTCGTGGGGGCCTATCGCAACGGCGACGACGCGGCGCTGACCGAACTCATCGAGCGCTATCGGCCGGAGTTGTTCCACTTCCTCGCGCGGTTCGTGAATTCCAAGACCACGGCCGACGATTTGTTTCAGGAAACGTTCCTGCAGGTGCACCTCTCGGCCGACACGTTCGACACGAGCAAGCGCTTCAAGCCCTGGCTGTACACCATCGCCGCGAACAAGGCCCGCGATTGGCTGCGCCGCAACAAGCGTCACCGGGCCATGCCATTGGACGCGTCGATCGATGGCGACGGCGGCGCCTCGTTCGTCGATCTCATGCAGGCCGACCTGCCCATGCCCGACGACAACGCCGACGACGCGGAGGTTGCCGAGTTGGTGCGGCAGGTGGTCAGCGAACTGCCGGATCATCTGCGCGAGGTGCTGCTGATGGCCTACTTCCAGAAGCTGGCGTACAAGGACATCGCCGAGAGCCTGGGCGTGCCGCTGGGAACGGTGAAGTCCCGTCTGCACGCGGCGGTGGGCACGTTCGCGCAGGTGTGGAAGGCCCGTCACGCGACCCTGGGTTCGGG
>CAZIXN010000115.1:0-8817 GCA_964543215.1 uncultured Phycisphaera sp. | reverse complement strand
CGGGCGGGGTTGGGTGGCTGTCTGCCGGGTGTCCATGCCGGAAAGTGGGGCGGGCGTGGTTTCGAGCTTCGCTCGAATGGCGGGCGGGACGCCCGCCCCACTGACTTGCTCGAATGGCGGGCGGGACGCCCAGCCCACTGAATTGCCGGATGCCACACTTCGCGGTCCTCCGTGATGTTTCCCTGGAGGGTGTCACGGCTCGCATCTGCCGGGGGTACGGGAGCCGAAGACGGCGAGGGGTGGGGGTTCGAGCGCTCGAGAATGTTTTTCGAGCGCTCGGGGCGGGAGTTCGAGCGCTCGGGGAGGTTTCTGGAGCGCTCGGGGCGGGAGTTTGAGCGCTCGGGAAAGTTGTTCGAGCGCTCGAAGCAGGCGGATTTCGGCTCGGTGCGGGGGCTGCCGGGGGCTGCCGGGGGTTTTCGGGGAGTTGGCGGCCGATATCGCGGAATTTTTGGGATTTGCGGGTGGTGCGGTCATGGGGGGTGGGGTGGGTGCCAATGAGGGGGTTGGGCCGACGGAGGCCGTCTCGAGAGGTTCGGGGCGCAGCGACTTCCGACGTTTCGGCCGGGACCGGGCGTGGCACCGCGACGCCGATTCCACCGACCCGGCGAGCTCGGCGTTCGTGCTCGCCACTTTCCAAGGAGAGGCCCATGGCCGCGACCTATATCCCGACGCAGCAGGCGCTTTATGCACAATTCATGCAGACGATGTACGACGCTTTGACCACGAGCCCGACGGCTTACGGCCTCACCGCAGAGCAGGTCGTGGATTTTGCGACCAAGCAGGAGGCCTTTGCGGCCGCGTATGCGTTGGCGATCAATCCTTCGACGCGTACCTCGCCCGTTCTTAAAACCAAAGAAACCGCTCGTCAGGAATGTACCGTGGCCCTGCGTCCTTTGGTTCAAGTCATGCAGGCCTGGCCGGGCATGACGAACCAGAAGCGTGAGGCGCTGGGCCTGACGATCCCCGATGTGAACCCCTCGCCTATTCCTAAGCCGTCGACCAGCCCGGTGCTGAGCGTGGCGAAGGTGTCGGGTCGGTCGATCACGATCAACCTGCGGGAACGGCTGAGCGACGGCAACCCCAGCGAACGGCGGGGCAAGCCGGCCGGCGTCAAGGGCGCGGGCCTTTTTTACGCCACCGGCGACACGCCGCCGGTGTCGGCCGAGGGCTGGACCTTCCGCGGCAACGCGAGCACGACGACGACGATCATCGAGATCCCCGGCAGCGTGCCGGCGGGCGCGAACGTCTGGCTCAGCGCCCAATGGTTCAACCCCCGCCTGCAGACCGGCCCGGCGTGCCCGGCCGTACTGACCTCGGTGACCAACGCGGGCGACCTGGCGATGGCGGCTTGAGCCCCGGAAGAATTTCAGATTTCAGATTTCAGATTTGAGATGTGAGATTTGAGATTTGAGATTTGAGATGTGAAGCATTGCGTCCCGGGCCGTGAGAGCGGGTCGGGGCGTTTTTATTGTGGCTTATGACTCGTGACTCGTGGCTCGTGGTTCGTGGCTCGTGGCTCGTGGTTCGTGTCTCGATCCTCGATCCTTAACACTCAACACTCAACACTCAAGACTCAGGACTCAAGACTCAAGACTCAACCCTTTCCGCCCCCGGCCGTGCGAGCGGCTGGGGGTTTTGGGCTGGGTCTGGTAGGCTGGTCGGACGCAGCGGGGGGAAGGGAAAGGGTGGTGGCTGCGGGGCGTAGCTCAGCTTGGTAGAGCGCCTGCTTTGGGAGCAGGAAGTCGCATGTTCAAATCATGTCGCCCCGATTCGGCTTTGAAAGACAGACGGTGACAATCAGAGTCAGAAGCACCGCGGATGGAGGGGTGTGCCGAGGGGGGCTCGTGAACGCGCTGGCGATGTCACGTCATCTCAAACGACACGGGGTAGTGGTCTGAGGGATACCCGTTGAGATAGGTTGCGGTGTCCACCATCGCAGCGTGCACCCTGACGCCTGGCGACACCACCGCCCAGTCGATGCAAGCGCCGTCCCGCTGGCCCGTGAAGCCGTGAAACGTGCCCGGCTGCGGTTCGTCGGCGTGAACCCGTGACCAGGCGGACTGAAGCGCCGACGCCGCCGGCTCTCCTTGGGGCGCTTCGGTCAGGATCTCGTGAACCGGATCGCCCGGCGGGGCGTTGAAATCGCCCATCACGACGACACGCAGCGAGGGTGTTTCCCGGCGATGCTCCGCACACCAGGCGCGGATCGCCCGCGCGCTGTGTTGCCGTGCGTTCTTACCGACGTGATCGAAGTGTGCGTTGACGATCAGCCAGGGCGGGGTGTGGTCGGACTCCTCGCGGCCGCGCAAGCGAACCCACGTAAAGATCCGCGGTAGCGCTGCGTCCCAACCGACGCTCACCGGCAACTCGGGCGTGGGACTCAGCCAGCGTGTCCCCGACGTCAGCAGCTGAAGACGATCCTGCCGCCAAAAGATCGTGCAGCGTTCCTGACCAGACACATCCGGCCCGCCGCGCGGCTCGCCCGACCAGCCGTACCGCGGAAACGCCGCCGACAGCGACGCCAGTTGGACGTCCACGCATTCCTGCACGCCCAGCACATCCGCGTCCGCAGCCCGCACCGCCGCGAGCAGCCTGGGCTCGCGCAGCGACCATCGGTTCGCGCCCGGCTCTTCGCTTGCGTACCGCACATTGAACGTCGTGACGCGCATCGTTGCCTCTCAGAACCAACCCAAGAAAAAAATCGCTTCAATCTGTGGCGTTCATCCACCAGGGCATCGGCTCGCGGGAACTGATCGCTGCACCGCCGACCGCCGCGATTGCCCGCAAGGTCGCGGGCTTCACCCACCCTACCCCCGCCGATCGCCGGCGGAACATCCGCGTCCACGTGGACGAGGTTGTATCCCGATGCCGCGTAAGGCGTGATCTCCCGATGGTGGGCCTCTTGATGTCCCGCCCGCGACCCGTGCCCGTGATGCTGCCGGCAATGAACACACCAGACCCGCCACAACGCCCGGCCCGTCTCGGGGCAAGCTGCAGCCTCGGGAGTCCAATGCGAGGAGAGCTACACATCCCCGCCGGCAAGGATTGTCGCGCCGCAAGGCCACCGCCGTTGCCGACGGCTTCTACTTCCCCGGCGACGCGGACAAGGGCGACATCGCGCGGCAACTGTTCTACTCGGACACGCTCTACGGCCACGCCCTCGGCATCGACCCGGTCCTCGGCAACCCCGGCCCCAACCAAGTGGGCGAACTCACCGCCCTCCTCGCCTGGCACCGCGACGCTCGACTTCCTCATCAACCAAGCGGATCTCGAAGCCGTGCTGAACAACTGGGGCGCGAACGCCACCCCCAACTTCCGCGGGGGGGCGGTTCCGGGGGTGCCGGCGGTGGGGCTGGTGCTGGGCGGGTTGATGTTGGGGCGGCGAGCGGCCATCGAAGGGTGTTGCGTGAGGGGAGACGGAGCGGTCCAGAGGCAAGAGGCGGTGAGCGTTGGGGGGTGCGTGGTGGGTGGCGCGCGCGGGTATTTCCGGGGTGGGGTGGTGGGGGCGGTGGCGGTACGGTGCGATGTTGCGGAGGTATCGCGAAACACACGAAGCGAGGAGCGTTGAGCGTGAGCAAACAGAGGCGAGCGTTGTCCGGGGGCCGGTCGCGAGGCCGGTCGCGGGGTTGGTGGATCGGTGGTTGGGCGGTGTGCGGATTGGGCGTGTGCGGATGGGTGCCGGCGGGTGGGGCGACAATCCTCAATGCGACCAACGACTACGCGTTGCGGGCGGCGGCGGGGGCCGTCGTGGATGAGCGAAACGACTTTGCGATCGGGCTGGTGCCTTACGACCAGGAGGTCGGCGCGGTGAGCAACGTGCCGAATCAGGGCACGTCGATCGCGTCGGCGGCGCAGGCGATCACGCTGGGGCCGCAGGGTGTGGGGGGCGTGTTGTCGGCGTCGGCGTCGCGGACGGATTTTTCCCTCGACGGGGCGGGCAGTTCGAGCGTGTACGACCTTCGGTTCAGCTTGGCCGAACCGGTGGATGTGGTATTGACCGGGGACATCGACGGGGGCAGCAGCGGGGGCGGGAGCAGTCGCATCATTTTGCGGGTGGGCTCGTCAAACGTGTTTCCGATTTCCTTGTCGCCGACGGGCACGGTTTCTTTATCCAACGCCTATCCAGATCCGATTCGTCTGAACGCGGGGTCGTACCGCCTCAATGCGTTTGTGTCGGCGTTCACGAACAACACCGACGGCCGCAGCGACGCAGGATCGCTCGCGTTCCAGCTTGATTTTCTGAGCGTGTTGGCGGTTCCGGGGGATTACAACGGCAGCGGGTCGGTGGAGCAGGGCGACCTGGATCTGGTCCTCAACAACTGGGGCGGGCCGCGACCTTCCGGCGCCGGCGGCTTCGTCGCCAACGCCGAGGGCTTCGCTACGGCCAACGTCGATCAGGAAGAACTCGACCGTGTCCTGAACAACTGGGGCGGTGCCGACCGTCCGAATTCCCGTGGTGTGGTAGTCCCGGAGCCGGCACTGATGGTCGGGTGTTTCGTCCTTGTTTTACTGCCGCGCACAGGCCGCATACGCTGATCTGATGTCGTGCACAGTGACATCTAGACATGTTTTTTCGGTGTTTTCGGCGTGTTTGGTCTGCTGGATGGTGGGGGCGTTGGCGGTCGGCTGGCCCGTTGAAGTTGGCGCCGCCGGGTGGCCGGATGCAGTGGCGGGGCGGGGCGATGCCGGCGACGTTGCGATGCGGCGGGGCGATGTGCCTGCGGCGATGGAGCATTACCGCCGGGCCGCAGACGCGGCGCCGGACCAGGCAGCGCCGCAAGTTCGGATGGCGGTGGCCGCCGCGGCGCTCGGGGAAGGCAAGCTCGGCCTGACCGCGCTGGACCGTGCGTCAGAGCTGCAAGCCGAGCCGCCGGTCGGCCTGCCGGTTGCGGAACTGCGGCGTCTGCTCGAAACCCAGCTAGACCCCACGGACGACGCATCGGTTCGCGAGGCCCTCGCTGCGGTGCGGGCCGGGCTGATCGTGACGGTCGCGGCCCATCGACGAGGCGATGCCCAGCAGGCAAGAGTCCTGCTTAGAGTCCTGCTTTACGAGGTCCAGCAGGGCGCGGCTGGTTTGCTGATCGATCCCGAAGCGGACAACACTGAAGCGTGGTGGCTGCTCGGGCACATCGCGGCGGTGTCGGGCGACGCGGTGTTGGCGGTCTCGGCGGTCGAAGCGATAGAGCGTCTGGGCATCGCCGATGCGCCGCCGCCGGGCGCTGAGGAGACGCTTGCCGCGCTGCGTGGGTTGGTGGGTGCCGACCGACTCGACACCTACCGACAGCAGCGGCAGGAGTTGATCGAACTGCTGGACTCGGATGTGCCGCGCGACCAGTCGCGCGTGGTCCAGGCGTACCTCGAAGGCCGCGGCGTGGTTCGCTGCGACGCCGAAGCGCTGCGGCGGGCCTGGCCGGCGGCGCAGGCGGGTGATCGGCACGGCCAGTATCTGCTGGGCTGGATGTTTGAGAAGGGCCGCGGCTCGTTCCCAGACCAGAGACTGGCGGCGGCGTGGTACCGCCCGGCGGCAGACCAGGGCCACGTCCGCGCCGCCGCCGCGTTGGGCTATCTGTACGAGAACGGACAAGGCGTAGGGCAGGACTTCGGCGAGGCCGCCGCGTTGTATCGCATTGCCGCGGAGAATGGATACGCTCACGGACAGGCGAACCTCGGCTGGATGTACGAGAAGGGGCGCGGCGTGCCGCGCGATCCGATCGCCGCGGTCGATTGGTACACCCGGGCCGCGGCGCAGGGGCACCTGCGGGGCAAATCCCAGCTTGCGCTGATGTACAAGAGTGGTGAAGGTGTAGGCCGCGACCTCGAAGCCGCGGTGCGGTGGATGCGTGAGGCCGCGGAAGGCGGCTACGCCGTCGCGCAGTCCAACCTCGGGGATCTGTACCGCGATGGTGAGGGACGGCCTCGCGATTACGACGCCGCACTTCGGTGGTACCGCAAGGCTGCCGGCCAAGGCTACGCGCCGGCGATGGTCGACCTGGGCAACATGTACCAGAAGGGCTACGGCGTCCCGCAAGACCACACCGAGGCCGCCCGCTGGTATCGCCGCGCCGTCGAGCAAGACGACGCCGACGCGATGATGCGGCTGGCTTGGGTGTTGGATCAAGACGACGGCGTCGATCAGGACCAGGCCCAAGCTACCCGGCTGTACCAGTCTGCCGCCGAGCGTGGCAACATCTACGCCCAGCGGGAGATGGGACGCCGCTATTGGATGGGCATCGATGTTGCCCAGGACCGCGCCGAGTCGGTGCGTTGGTATCGGCTCGCCGCCGAGCAGGGCGACGCCTCAAGCCAGGCCAGCCTCGCCTGGGCCTACTCGCAGGGGTTGGGCGTGGATGCGGATCAGGAGGCATGCACACGCTGGTATCGCCAAGCGGCGGAGCAGGGCCACGCCCATGCTCAGGCGGGTCTGGGCTGGCAGATCGAAAAAGGACTCGGAACCGACGCCAACGGTGACGAGGCGATCGCGTGGTATCGACGCTCCGCCGAGCAGGGCAACCAGACCGCGCAAGACCACTGCCGCCGGCTTGGCGTGACCTGGTAGCGGGTGCTCCGCAACGGGCTTGGGCGGTGATACTGCTCTGAAATCTGAGACTCTGTGGGCCGGGCTCAGGGGCTGGGGGGTGAGGGGGCAACAAGTCTTCGAGCCTTTGCTGCCTCAACGACTCCAAGCCCGCGCCGCCTGGCTCACGCTCACTCTCCCGCCCGTGCACCCCGGCCCACCGACCCTGCCGAACCGACCAGAAACCCGTCGAATCAGCGCCCGTGCACCCCGGCCGCTCCGCCACGTCGCGTCGCGCCCGCGTCAACGCTCGACCGGCTCACCGCGTACGTCCCGCACACCCGCACGATCAAGACCGCCAGGCCGGCCCAGCCCGACCCGCACGAACTTTGCGAAGGCTTCGCGGTCGGTGCTGTGACGCGCTCCGCAACACCTCGCGCCACCCCCACCCCGAAATCACCCGCGCTCCGCCGCGGCCGCGCGCTGGCCCGACGGCTGCGCCACCGCCGGCACGATCTCCGCACGCGGCTCGCCGACGCGCGCCTGCCACTGCTTCAGCCGCTCGCGCATCTGTGAGCGAACCTCCGCGTGCGACGCGGCGTTGATCAGGTTCGTCAGCTCATAGGGGTCGTACTTCAGGTCGTAGAGCTCCGCCTCGTGATACACCTCCGCCGTCGGTGCATGCGCCGACACCGCCGAATTGTTCACGATGTACTTCCAGCGATGCGTGCGCACCGCCCGTGCCAGCGTCGACTCGCTGATCTGCACGTACACCGAGTCCGGCCAGTCTTCGCTCGCCTGCACGTCGCGGCGTACAAGCGGGACGATCGACCGCCCCTGCATCGTCCCCGGCACCGCGATCCCGCACGCCTCCAGCAGCGTCGGCGGCAGATCCACCAGACTCACCAGCCGCCCGACCCGACCCCCGCCCGTGAACATCCCGCCGTGCAGCATCACCGGAATCCGCACCGACGCCTCGTGACCGCTGCGCTTGTACTCGCCGTTGCGCGTCTTGAAGTGGCAGCCGTGATCCGACAGGAACAACACGATCGTCTCTTCCAAAATCTCCAGCGATTCAAGCGCCTCCACCACCCGCCCCAGCCCCTCATCCAGCCGCTTCACCATCCCGCAATAGCCCGCCCAGTGCTGCGCCGTCGAGCCGCCCAACGCCATCAGATCCGGCGGACACCAACCCCCGCGATACCGCTCCTCATACCCCGGCGGCGCGGGGTAACTGTCCGTGTCATTCTGATGATGCGGCTCAATGAACGAACCCACCAACAAAAACGGCCGGTCCCCATCCTGCAACGCCCGATCCGCAATATGCCGGATCATCGCATCCGCCACCGCATCGCTGCGATACCCCGGCAGGCGCACCGGCCGATCCTCCTGGTCATACAGCACCGTGCACAGCTCGTGCTCCGAAAACTCCAGCGCCTCGCACGCCAGCCACGACTCGTAATTCCCCCGCCCCCCCGGGGCCTCGCGCGGCACCGCCTGCCGCTCGTGGCCGCCGCCGCGCAGATGCCACTTCCCGATATACCCCGTGTGATACCCCGCCCCCCGGAAGCAGCCCGCCAGGTTCGGCAGCGCCGCATCCAGCGGGATGTTGTTCGTCACCGAGCCGTGCGTCGTCGCGTACATCCCCGTCTGCAGACACGCCCGCGCCGGCCCGCACAACGGCTGACACGTGAACGCCCGATGCACATCCGTCCCCGCCCGCGCCAGCCGATCGAAATTCGGCGTCAGATCCAGCGGGCAGCCGTGCACCCCCGTCACATCCGCCCGCTGCTGATCCACAAAAAACACCACCACGTTCGGACGCCGCTTCGACATCCTTCCAGCGTACCGACCCGGAAGTGGTCACCACGGAGGTACCCCGATGACCAGAGATGAAGACAGCGCAGGACAAACAGAAAACCCCGACCCGCTTGCACGGACCGGGGCGTATCAGGCAGTGGGCATTCGGCAGTCCGTGCTGTCTCGCACTTCCCCCTCAGCGCCTTCCGCAATCACGCCGCGTGGCTTCAACCTCCGCCAACCGTCGTCGCTGACCTGCTTGGGGAAACTTGATCCGGCTTGAACGAGAGTCCCAACTGGCCGTTTGGCCCAAGGCGCCTCGAGATGGCAGGTATGAAGCGTGTTCGACACAGTCCCCAACCGATCGTGGCGAACCGGCATGAAGCAGACCGGCTGCTGACCGCAGGGCAGGCGGATGCCCGGCCGCGTAATGCCGAAGCACAGTGGAGTCTGCAAGGGACGCATCGCGTGATCAGTACGGCCAGAGAGGCGGATGGCAGCGG
>CAZIXN010000114.1:0-8838 GCA_964543215.1 uncultured Phycisphaera sp. | reverse complement strand
AAGCGAACGCGGCAACTTCCCGGTCCACAAACGCCCGCTCAAGCAATGGATGCTCCGCATCACCGCCTACGCCGATCGCCTCATCGACGATCTCGACGGCGTCGATTGGCCCGAACCCGTCAAGCTGCTGCAACGCAACTGGATCGGCAAGTCCCGCGGCGCCCACGTCGATTTCAACGTCGAAAACAGCGACGAAAAAATCACCGTTTTCACCACCCGGCCCGACACGCTCTTTGGCGCGACGTACATGGTGCTCGCGCCCGAACACGATCTGGTTGATGATCTGACGACCGATGCGCAGCGCGACGCGGTCGCTCGATACCGCAAACAGGCCGCCGAGAAGACCAACGTCGAACGACAGCAGGACGCCAAGGAAAAGACCGGCGTGTTCACCGGCGCTTACGCCGTCAACCCCGTCAACCACCAACCCATCCCGGTCTGGATCGCCGACTACGTGATGATGGGCTACGGCACCGGGGCGATCATGGCCGTCCCCGCGCACGATCCGCGCGACCACGCCTTCGCCACCAAGTTCAACCTGCCCATCGTCGAAGTCATCCACACCCCGGATTCCGGCGTCCAACATCAAGCCTTTACCGGCAACGGCACGCTGACGAACTCGGCGTACGGCGACTTGTCCCTCGACGGCCTGGACGTCCCCGCCGCCAAGCAGCGCATCACCGCATGGCTCGAAGACAAAAAGCACGGCCACGCCACCACCAACTACAAACTCCGCGACTGGCTCTTCTCCCGCCAGCGCTACTGGGGCGAGCCGTTCCCGATTCTCCATGGCCCCAACGGCGAAATCGTCGCGCTCGACGCATCCGACCTACCCGTCGAGCTGCCCGAGATGGACGACTTCAAGCCGCGCGGCACCGACGACCCCCACGCCCCGCCCGCCCCCCCGCTCGGGCGTGCAGGCGACGACTGGAAAACCGTCGTCCGCGACGGCGTCACCTACACCCGCGAACTCAACACCATGCCCAACTGGGCCGGCTCGTGCTGGTACTACCTCCGCTACCTCGATCCGCACAACGACCAGGCGCTCGTCGATCCGCAGGTCGAGCGTTACTGGATGAACGCTCGGACGGGTCGCTCAAGCGACCAGTCCGAAACTTCCGGGGGCGGCGTGGACCTCTACGTCGGCGGCGTCGAACACGCCGTGCTCCACCTGCTCTACGCACGCTTCTGGCACAAAGTCCTCTACGACCTGAGCCACGTCTCCACGCCCGAACCGTTCGGCCGGCTCTACAACCAGGGCTACATCCAGGCTTACTACTACGAAGACCAGCAAGGCACGCGCGTCCCCGCCACCGACGTCGTCGAAACCAAAACCGGCAAGCGAGCGAGCGAAACCCAGGACCGGGACGTGAACGACTGCGCCTTTGAATATGAGGGCCGGCCCGTCAATCGCCTCTACGGAAAAATGGGCAAATCGCTGAGAAACGCCATCGCCCCCGACGATATCTGCGACAAGTACGGCTGCGACACGCTGCGACTCTACGAGATGTACCTCGGCCCGCTCGATCAATCCAAGGTCTGGAACACCGCCGACATCGTCGGCGTCCACCGCTTCCTCAACCGCCTCTGGCGCAACATCGTCGACGAAGACACCGGCGACCTCAAAGTCGCTCACGCCCCCGCCGACGACGACCTGCTCCGCCTCACGCACCACACCGTCAAACGCGTCACCGAAGCGATGGAGGCGATGCAGTTCAACGTCGCCATCGCCGCGCTCATCGAGCTCAACAACGCGCTGGTGCCGATGAAGCAGGTGCCCTTTGAGGTCGCGGACTCTCTCGTCGCGATGCTCGCCCCGCTCGCGCCGCACCTGGCCGAAGAGTTGTGGACGCGCCTGGGCCACGGCCGCGCGGGCGAATCCATCGCGGATGTGCCTTGGCCCAGCTACCGGCCCGAGCTGCTCGTCTCCGACACCGTCGAACTACCGGTGCAGGTCAGCGGCAAGCTGCGCGGCAAGATCACCGTCCCCGCCGACGCCGACCAAGCCACAATCGAAGCCGCCGCAAAAGCCGAGCCCAACGTCGCCATCCACCTCGAAGGCAAGACGATCCGCAAGGTGATCGTGATCCCCGGCAAGCTCATCAATATCGTGGCGAACTGACCCGCCGATGAATCGATGTTCGTCGGCCTGCGTCTGGACTCGGGAGGGTTTGCGATGCCCGAATCCGACCGCGTTTTCATCCCAAACCCCGCCCTACCCGATGACGATTTCGTCATCGAGCCGCCCGAGCGCGACGAGCCGCGACGATGGCACCCCATCCTTGCGCAACGCGCTCGATACTGCCTCGACTGCGGAACCCGCCTGCCGCCGCCCGGCGACCCGACGGCCTGCGATCGGTGCATGCTGGCCTTTGACCCCGACGACCCGACCAGCTTCACGATCCTTCCGCCGCCTACGCCGCCGCGCTTCTGGGAGCAGCCGTGGTTCCCGTTCGTGCCTTGGGCAGCTTGGCACGGTTTCGGCGCGATGATGAGCGTGTGGCTCAACCCTTGGCTGGTGGTCGGGGCCAGCGCCGACGGGCGGTGGGACGCGACGCGGCAGACCTTCGTGGATATCGGGCCGCTCATCGGCGGCATCGTCGTCTTGCCCTGGTTGGGTTTGAGCATCTACTTGCTGCTGATCGCGCTCGAACCGATGCTCGCCGACCGGTTCATGTGGTATTACGCCGCGGGCCTGGTCGTCGGACCCGTATGCACCATCGGACTGGCACCGGTCCTCGGGCCGTGGCAGTTGATCGGCCTGCTGCTGGGCTTGTTGGCGGCGGTGCTGCGCCAGTGGCGGATGACGCGGTGGGCGGCCTCGTGATTCTGGAGATTCGCTCAGCGCGGCGGTGAGGCGGTATCTTCCTCCCGTGATCCTGCTCATCGACAACTACGACAGCTTCACCTACAACCTGGTGCAGCGCATCGGAGAACTCCTCGTCGAAAGCGGCCGAGACCCGCACGACCCGCAAGGCTTGGGCATGCGCGTCGTCCGCAACGACAAAATCACCCCGCAAGAAGCGGTCGCACTCAAACCCTCCCATGTCATCGTCTCGCCCGGCCCGTGCACCCCACGCGAGGCCGGCGTGTCCTGCGACATCATCGAAACCTTCGCCGGTAAGGTCCCCCTGCTGGGCGTCTGTCTCGGCCACCAATCCATCGGCCACCGCTTCGGCATGACCGTCCAGCGACACACCAAACTCATGCACGGCAAAACCTCGGAGATTCACCACGACGGTCAAGGCCTGTTCCGCGGCCTGGCGAGCCCCTTCACCGCGATGCGCTACCACTCGCTCATCGTCACCGAAGAATCCCTCGACACCCACCGCTTCGAAGTCTCCGCGTGGTGCGAGGATGACATCAACGGCACCCCGCAGCGCGTCGTCATGGGCCTCCGCGCCAAACCCGACGTCTTCGGCGAACATCCCGTCGAAGGCCTCCAGTTCCACCCCGAATCCTTCATGACCCCCGACGGCCCCGCCATGCTCGCCAACTTCCTGGGCCTGCCCACGCCAGTGGTGGCACAGGCGTCCCGCCTGTGATCGGCCCGAGGCCGAAACTCCCCAACCTCTCAAAGCCCGAATCGCACCACGCCCTTCAACATCCCCGCCTCGGGCTTGATCATCGCCGCAAACTTCCCCGGCAACGCCGCCGCGTCCACGCGGTGCGTGATCCAACGCTCCGCCTCGATCCGCCCTGCGGCCATGTGCCCCAGGATCTCCGCAAACTCGCCCGGCAGCGCGTTGCGGCTCGAACGCACCGTCAACTCCCGCCGGTGAAAGTTCGGATCGTCAAACGCGATCTCCCCCAGCACCAGCGAAATGAACGTCAGGTTCCCCGCGTGCTCCGGCAACTCGAACGCCGCCTCCATCGACCGCTTGTTCCCCGTTGCATCAAACACCTGCGTCGGCAACGAACCGTACGCGGATCGCCACTGCTCCGACAGACGCGCCGCCCCCGCTCCCGTCCCCAACACCAACGTCTCGATCCCCAGCACCTCCCGCGCTTGGCTCGCGCGATGCTCCGACACATCCACGCCCACCACCTTCGCCCCCGCCAGCAACGCAAACTGTGCCGCCGCCAACCCGATCGGCCCCAGCCCGATCACCGCCGCCGTCTCACCCGCCTCCACCTGCGCCCGATGCACCGCGTGACAACCGATGCCCAGCATCTCCACCAACGCCAACGCCTCGTAACTCAGCGCCTCGGCTTCCGGGGGCGAGGCCGGGGGATGCAGCAGCTTCGCCGGCACCACGATCTGCTCCCGCATCCCGCCGTCGGTCTGCACCCCCAACACCTTCATCGCCACGCAACAGTTCATCCGTCCCACGACGCACGCGTGGCACGCCCCACACGACAAATACGGCTCCACCGCGCAGCGATCCCCCGCCCCCACGTGCGTCACCCCCGCACCCACCGAAAGCACCTCCACCCCCAACTCGTGCCCCAGAATCCGCGGGTACGAAAAAAAAGGCTGACGCCCCGCAAACGCATGAATGTCCGTCCCGCAAATCCCCACCGCCCACACCGCCACGAGCGCCTCACCAACCCCCGGCCGCGCGGGCTCGGCCGTCTCCGCCAGCATCAACCGCCCCGGCTCCTCAAGCACAATCGTCTGCACGGCCAATTCCTTTCCAAGAGGCTCACCCGCCACCATCAATCTACCCCGCCGCCTTGCCCGATCCGGACAGGCCCGCACAAACCGCGGATGAACACGGACGGACACCGATCGAAAGGCACCCGCAGATTTCGCAGATGACGCGGCTTTCAGAACCAAGCCAACGACAGAACGCGGCGTTGAACGCTCGGCCGAAAGGTCACCGGCGAGATCGCCTTGCGTTGCCTTCTTCTCATCTGCGAAATCTGCGAAACCTACGAAATCTGCGGTTTCCCCCCTGCTTCTTTCTTCTTCGCCCATCCGTGCTCATCCGCGTCCATCCGTGGCTAAATTCCCCCCATGCTCCACGTCGCCCTCTACCACCCCGCCATCCCCCAGAACACCGGCAACATCGCACGCACCACCGTCGCCTTCGGCGCCCACCTGCACCTCATCCACCCCATGTCCTTCGAAATCACCGACCACGCCGTCAAGCGGGCCGGCCTGGACTACTGGCCCTCCGTCCAACTCACCGAACACCAGAGCGACGACGCTTTCCTCGTCTGGCTCCACGAGCACCAACGCGCCTCCAACGCCGCCGTCTGGCTCGTCACCAAATTCGGCGACACCCGCTTCGATCGCACCGCATACGGCCCAAACGACGTCCTCATCTTCGGCAACGAAAACACCGGCCTGCCCCCGGATTGGCACAACGCCTCCTCCGGCCACCTCGCGTCCGCACAACGCATCACCATCCCCATGCCCGGCCCCGCCAACGGACAACCCAACGTCCGCTCCCTCAACGTCGCCAACACCGTCGCCATCGTCCTGGCCACCGCCGCCGCTCACCTGCTCGACGCCTGACCGCCTCCACCACGGCCCCTCCACGCGCCCCTCACGACGCCGACCCGCTCCCCTCCGCTTCCGCCTCCGCAACATCCGCCGCCGGCCGAACCAACTCAATCCGTTCGACCTCGAATTCATACGGCCCATCACCCGTGTCGTTGAGCATGATCCCCAAACGATTCACCCGCGACTTCTCCAACGGCGCCCAACGCGCCGCGTCCAACGCCCGGCCGTGATGCGTCGGCCATAAGTCCTCCAACGACACCTCCACCGTCTGCCACTCCCCCAGCGCCACCTCGCCATCCAGCGGCAGCACCGCCCGGAAGTTGATCCCCAGGCGACGCTCCACATCATCCTCCAACCGCAGCGCGAACGGCCGACCCACCGCACCCGCCAACGCCCGCACCCGCAGACGAACCGCCGTGTATTCCTCCATCACGCCCGGCTCGGACAGCATCCCCGCATCCACCAACATGCGCACCGACGTGAACCCTCCGCCATCGGTATTGATCACCCCGCTCAGCCGCATCACCGAAACACCGTCGTCCACTTCCACAAACGACATCCGTCCCACCGACCGACCGCCCATCACGTTGTCGTTCACCACCTCCCACCGCGCGTTCATCGCCGGCTCGGAAAAGTCCGTCAACAACACCGCCTCACGGCCGGCCGTCTCCTCCGCATCACCCTCCGCCGCCGCGACGCAACCCGCCGCAACCAACGCCGCCGCAACCAGCCCCATCCCGATCCGCCGCTTCGCCGTGTGCATATCGCTTCCTTCGTCAGAGGGCCGTGCGACCCGCGAACACGATAGCGCTCCCGACACCCCGCCCCGCGCTGGCCGACGGCGGCAACTCTGATCAACCGGCCGCTATTGCTCGGCACCGTCGAATGGCGCTGCCGCAAACAACTCGCGCAACGTAATCCCTGACGCAGGCGTCCCGGCCCACGCAACATTCACGCTCTGCTGCGTCGCGTGCACGAACCTTCCACCGACCCGCACCGTTGGCGCGCGAATGAAGCGCGCTTCATCAACCGCACACGCTCGGTTCAACGGCAACGGTCATGCTCCTGCGTAACGATTGATGCGCCCGATTCCGTGTCGGGCCGATCCGCCGTTTCTTACGTCCCGGCTTTTGCCATTGCTCCAAGGAGATTCTCATGACTCGTTCCAACGCTTCGAACCTTCGCCGTCCGCTTCTCACCACCGCCGCGCTGTGCGCCGCTGCAGGGGCCTTCACCCTCGCACCCGGGCTGACCGCACAGAACAACATGGACCCCAATCGCAATCCGCAACAGCAACAGCAGCGAGACATGCGTCAAGCCAACACGCCGCCGCAGGACAACTGGAAAGACAAACAGCTCTCCGTCGAACTCACCGACGAGCAGCGTCAACAGGTGCTCGAACAGATGCGCGAGATGCGTGATGAGTTCTCCGATTCGGACGACCGCAAGGAAGCCGCCGATGAACTCGCCCGCATGATCGTCAAGGCCCAGCTCGCCCTGCAGCTGCTCAACGATCCCCAGGTCGAGGCCCAGATGAAACAGTCCATGGGCACCTCCGAAGCCCGCGAGATGAAGCAGGCCATCAAGGATTCGCTCAAAGATGATAAGAGCATCGTCGAAGACATTTTCAGCGACGACGACTCGATCGAAGACCTCCTGCTCATGACCAAATCCATGGCCATCGGCAAGGAAATGGGCATCGGCGATGACTACGACAAGAACAGGGGCGACCAGCGTTCCACCAACGTCCAGGGCCAGAACCGCGGAAGCGGCACCACCCCGTCGTACTGAATCCCTCCGCGTGGGAAAATCCTGATCTGCTCTGTGCCGCCGCCGGGTCACGCCCGGCGGCGGCTTTGTGCGCCGGGGCCCCGACCACACGTCACGTCGCAAAGCAGACAAAAACAACAACGGCCCCGGCTCATACCCTGAGCCGGGGCCGCTGCAGAATGAATCGTCCCCGCAAAGGCGCTCGGCGGATCACCGCCGACGCCCCGCGACGGACGAGGATCACACCTTCTTGTAGAGGTGATTGTGCGTGCGCTCGTACGCGTCGCGCGTCGCCGGCTTGGCCTCGTCCCACGCCAGGTCGTTCTCGCCGCGGTGTGATTCCCAATCGCGGCCCAGATCCGCCTCGACCTCATCAAACCGCCGGGCCGACTTCTTGTTCTTGCCGACCTCCCGGGCCGACGATTCCCAGCCGTACTGATACGCCGGGCCGTAGTCGTCATACGTCCGGTCGGACGCGCGGTCGTCGCGGTTCTCGAACTCGCCGCGCCAGTGCTCGTGCTCCACGGTGGGGTCGATGTATTCCGCGACGCCCTTGCCGGCCAAGCCACCGACCAGGCCACCGACAATCGCGCCCGCCGCCACGCCCACCGGACCGCCCACCGCCCCGATGGCCGCACCGGCCACGCCGCCCCCCACCGCGCCCACGCCCGAGCCCACCGGGTGAGCACCTTTGGCTCCGCTGATCGGGTCACGGTTCAGGTCTTCTTCTTCGTGGCCCTTCCGTTCGTTCGTTCGTTTCGAAGTCATCGTCAATTCCTTTGCGTTCAAGCTGGCCACCCGCCAAAACAATCCAAACAGCGCACCGAGGCCATGGGCGGGGCAAGCACGACCTCGATCGTCCACCACGCTAAGCCGCACCCCCGGCCTGAACTAACTTTCAGCCGCAATTCAAACCGCACCGCCCCGCCACCGCCGCCGCACCCCCGAAACGCGTTCAGCGTTCATCTCCCGCCAACCCCCGACGCCTTCACGACCCCAACACCCCAACCTCACCGCGCCTTCATCCCCCGCCCTTAGCGTCTTCTTCAGTGAACCCGACCTCGACTCGTACGCGCGTCGCACGCCTGCGCGAATCAACCTCCACGCCCTCCACCCTCACACGTGAAAGCCTCCACCATGATCACCCGCATCTACCACATCGTCCCGCAAGATCAGCAGTGGGCGGTGAAACGCGAAGGCAGCGACCGCGCCTCCCGACTCGTCGACTCGCAGGAAAAAGCCATCGAATACGCCGAAGCCCTCGCCCGCAACCAGGCCCCCAGCCGCATCGTCGTCCACGGCCCCGATGGCACCATCACCCACCAACACTCCTTCGACACCGCCCCCAGCAGCGACGAACGCGCTACCGCCAGGTCCTCCCACCAACACTCCGTCACCGATTCGCTGACCTCCGCCAAAGGCCTGACCCTCATGGCCGCCGCCGTCGGGGCCGTCGCCGCCGTCGGCACCTTCTGGTACCTCAGCCGACGCGACCTCCTGCCCGACATGCCGCGCATGCCGCGCCTGCCGCACCTCTCCGACCTCACCGACCACCTGCCCTCGCGCTCGGACCTGCCGTCCAAACGCGACATCACCTGCGCCGCCCACCGCTGGCG
>CAZIXN010000113.1:0-8848 GCA_964543215.1 uncultured Phycisphaera sp. | reverse complement strand
GTCGGTGACGAGCACATCGTCTTCGATGCGGACGCCGCCGATGCCGGGCAGGTAGATGCCCGGCTCGACGGTGACGACGTGTCCGGGCAACAGCACGCCTTGTTCGGGAGCCAGCGGCGAGAGGCGGGGCTCTTCGTGGACGTTGAGGCCGATGCCGTGACCCAGGCCGTGGCCGAAGTAGTCGGCGTATCCCGCGTCGCGGATGACCTTGCGGGCGACCTCGTCGATTTCGCGCAGCCGCTTGCCGGGGGCGATGGCGTCGATGGCGGCGAGCTGGGCGTCGAGGGTGATCTGATAGATCTCGCGCAGCTTGGGCTTCATCCTGCCCAGGGCGACGACGCGGGTCATGTCTGAGCAGTAGCCGCGGTACTTCGCGCCCCAATCGATGAGGACCAGCGAGCCCTTCTTCAGCTTGCGCGAGCCCGGGATGGCGTGGGGCAACGCCGCGTTGGCGTCGGCGGCGACGATGCTCGGGAAGCTCACGCCGTCGGCCCCGAGGTCGCGCATGCGGTACTCGAGGTGGGCGGCGACCTGCGCTTCGGTCAGGCCGGGCTCGAGGTAGGCCAGCGTTTCGAGGTAGGCGCGTTGCTGGATGCGGCCGGCCTGGATGATGGCTTTGACTTCGTCGTCGGTCTTGAGGGCGCGCTGCTCGCTGAGTTTGTCGGTAAAGGAGACGAGCTTGGTGTCGGTGCCTTTGAGCGCGGCGGCGAGTTTCTTGCGCTGGCCGAGCGTGACGTGGTCTTCGGGCAGGCCCAGCGTGGGGATCGGTTTGCGGCCGAGCGCGAGTTTCACCGCGTCGGCCATCGCGCCTTTGCGGATGAGGGTTTTGCTGTGGGGCGATTCGCGCTGGATCTGGGTGGTGAATCGGCTGTCGCTGAGGATCAGCGGTTGGCCGGAGGCGGGCACGAGCAGCCAGGAGTCGTCGCCGATGAAGCCGGTGAGGTAGCGGATATCGACGGGGGTGACGATCAGTGCGGCGTCGAGGTTTTCGTGGCGGAGCCGCTTACGGAAGGTCGACAAGCGGCCGGCGAGCAGAGGGGGCGTTTTGACGCGGACGGCGTTTCGTGTCGCAGGGGGCATGCGCGGAGTGTACCGGTCGCTCCGAACCAGGACGGGCGGGAATCGCCAAGCCGTATAGTCCGTTCCGTCCACTCTCAAGGAGCCACCGATGAACGCCGACTTTCTCCGCAACAAGTTCGCCGCCGGTCTGATCTACGCCGACTACCTCCGGACCGGCAAAGATGCGCAGCGGGAAGGTTGGGAGCGCATCGGCGGACAGGTCGCGCTGACCGAGGCGCAGCGCGGCTTGCTTGGCGCCTGCAAGCGGGAGCTGAAGGTGCTGGTTGTGTCGGGCATCTGGTGCGGCGACTGCGTGCGGCAGGGCCCGATGATCCAGGCCATCGCGGATGCTTACGGCAAGGAGGCGGGGGCGACGTGCGCGGTGCGCTGGCTGGACCGGGATGAGCACATGGATGCGCAGACGCAGGTGACGATCAACGGGGGCAACCGCGTGCCGGTGGTGATTTTTGCGGCCGAGGATTTCGAGCCGGTCGGCTGGGCGGGCGACAAGCTGCTCACGCGTTACCGGATCATGGCCAGGCAGCAGTTGGGGGCGAACTGCCCGCTGCCGGGCGCGGCGGTGCCGCAGGAAGAGTTGGATGCCGAGCTTGCGGACTGGGTCGATGAGTTTGAGCGGGTGGCGTTGCTGCTGCGGCTTTCGGGCCGACTGCGCAAGTTGTACAACGACTGACGGAGCCGGGAGGCCAAATCCGGCTGGGGCTGTGTAAAGACCTGTCTGTCATGGCTTTGCGGATTTGTTTGCGTGGAGCTACAATGCTTGGCTTGCCGGAAATCCGGTCCGTCGGTCCGCGTGTGCGGATTTGCGGTCTGGCTTGGAGCCGACGGTGGCGAAAAAATCCACTCCCCAAAAGTCACCCCCACGGAAGTCTTCCCGCAAAACGGCGGCCGGAAAGGCGTCGCCGTCGCGGAGCAAATCTTCCGCCACGCGAACGTCCACCAACAAGTCCGCAAAGAAGGCGGCGAACAAGCCGGTTGCTGGCCGGTCCAAATCGACGAAAGCGCCGGGGATCAAAGTGGCAGCGAAACAGCCGTCGGCATCCAAGGCCAACCCCAAGAAGAAAACCCTCACAAAAAAAGCGTCGGGCAAGAAAGCATCCGTCAAAAAAACGAAGTCCGGCAAATCGACATCCAGCGGTAAGAACGCGACGTCGAAACAGACGACGTCCAAAGAATCGTCGCCCAAGAAACCGGCGGCGAACAAGGCCCCAGCGAAAAAACCGACCGTCAAGAAGTCGAGCTTGAAGCAAACCGCCTCGACCGCCTCGACCGCGACGTCCGGCCCCCGGACCGAGCGAAAGGCGACATCCACGACGCCCGCGAAGCGTTCGTTCGCGCAGAACATCACCGTCAACGCCACGGCAAAAGCGAATCGCTCGGCAGGTGGCAAGGCGGGTTCGGGGAGCAAAGCCGTTGCCGCGGCGACCGGCCGGGCTTCGTTTGGCAGTGGTTCAGGCAGCCTGCCCGCCCATCACGGCGAGGCGATCAGCCTCGACGAGCTTTCGGCGTCGCAGCTCAAGCGGGCCAAGTCCGGGCTCAAGCGTAAAGAACTCCATTTCTTCCGGACCGAGTTGCTTGAACGCCGGGCCGAGATCCTCGGCGACGTCGCCAACCTCGACCTCGCGCGCAACGACTTCGGCGGTGAGATCAGCCACGTGCCGCTGCACATGGCCGACGTCGGCAGCGAAAACTACGATCGCGAGTTCAACCTGGGCCTGCTGGAATCGGAGAAGAAGCTGCTCCGGCAGATTGACGAGGCCCTGCTGCGTATCGCCAACGGGACCTACGGCGTCTGCCACGTCACCGGCCGGCCGATCGAGCGCATCCGCCTGGAGATCAAGCCCTGGGCGAAGTACGGGATCGAGATCGCGCGGGAGCGGGAGCGCCGGGGGCTGGCCAGTTGACGCCGGTCGTGGCCGCAGGACGCACGCGTGGGGCCTGGCTTTGTTTTTTTGCGGTGTTTCTGCTGATGCTCGGCGCGGACCTGGCGAGCAAGTACGCCGCGTTCGCGTGGGTCGGCGATCGGCCGGTCACGCTCGTGCGCGACTGGCAGGCCGTGGAGGACTGGTGGATCAACGGCGACCACACCCGGCTGGTGGTGGTCAGCGACGATCCGCACGGCGAGCTGGCGCAGATGCCCGCGCGGGTCCTGATGCCCTCGGTGCTGAACCTCAAGCTGCACACCAACACCGGGGCGGTCTTCGGTCTGGGTGCCGGGAAACGCCGGGTGTTTGTGGGCGTCAGCATCGTCGCGGTGTTTGTGCTTTTGTGGCTGTTCTGGCACAGCCCCGGCAACGCGCGTCTGTATCACGTGGCGTTGGCGTTGGTCATGGCGGGGGCGCTCGGAAATCTCTACGACCGCGTGGTCTACGGCGCGGTGCGCGACATGCTGCACATGCTGCCGGGCGTTGATCTGCCGCTGGGGTTGCGGTGGCCGGGGCAGGGCGGGCTGACCGGTTCGACGGAGGTCTGGCCGTGGGTCTTCAACATCGCGGATGTGTCGCTGCTGGCGGGCGTGGCGGGCGTGATGATCGGCACGTGGACCGGTGCGGGTTTGGCCGATCCCGGCAGCCAGCGATCGCCGAAGGTTTCGGAAGGTGCCCGGGCCGAGGGAAGCTGACCTCGCGGGTGCGCAAAGCGGCGTTCAGCTTGTCGGCGAAAACGGCACCGAGGAATGGTGCAGGTGGATGCGGAGTTTGCCTTGCGGATCGCGGCGGTAGCCGAAGGTGTATTCGGCGACGACGCGGCGGAGGGTGCCGGCTTCGGTGAAGGTGTAATGGCCCATGGCCAGGGCGGTGCTGCCCAGCGCGGCGATCTGGTCGTTGGCGAATTCGACCGCGGTCCAGGGCTGAAGCGCAAAGCCCTGGTCTTCCGCGACCTCGCCGCCGACGAAGTAGGACAGTGCGCCTTCGCGGGTGGAGCGGAAGGGTTGCGCGACGGCGCGGGTGGGTTTGAACAGCACCGGGCCGTGGTCGAAGGCGTAGAGCTCGTCGATGGCGGCTTCGGCGAGCGCGATGAGACGTTCGTGTCTGGCGCCGGCGAGTTTGGCCTTGCCCAGCGCGACGATGGCGTCGGCCCAGGCCTGCTGGACGGCGTGGACGTGCGCTTCGTCGATGGGGGTGGGGAGGGAGGGCAACCGTGCGGGCCTGGGGGTTAAGCGTGGGATCGCGAGGACTCCAGCGGGGGTTGGGATTTCCCGACCAGATGCAGCAGTTCGCCGATGCGATGGGCGGATTCGACCGGGTGACGCAGGGGTGCGTCTTCGTGGATTTCGTAGCGGTTGCGGCGGCCTTCTTTCGTGCGGGTGAGCACGCCGGCATCCGCGAGGTCGGCGACGATGGCCTGTACCGCACGCTCGGTGATGCCGACGCGCTCGGCGACGTCGCGCAGCCGGGCGTCGGGGCTGCGCCACAGACAGATCAGCACGTGGGAGTGGTTGGTCAGGAACGTCCAGGGCGCACGGTCGCCCGCCGGTTTGCCGGCGACGGCGGTGCGGCGTGACCCGGCGGTCTTGTGCCCGGCCCGGGGTCGGGGCGCGACGGGCGACTTTTTCGAGGTTTTCCTGGCCATTGGACGTCGGGGTTCCAAATCGCTAATTTACGAAGCTTAATTCGTATATTGTGTTTCGCGTAGTTATCATCGCCTGAAACGGGATCGTACCCGATGTCCAGCGACTCGCAAGCCGAACTCCACGCCGCCACCCCTTCGCCTGCTCGGACGATCCGCGCCATCGCCGTGGGCAACGCCCTGCTGGGGTTGCTGACCGTTGCGTCGCTGGCGATGCTGCTTTGGCAGTTGGTGGATCTCCAGCCGGTGCGTTTTGCGGGCTTGATCGTCGATCGCCTGAGCGCCACGTTGAGCCTGCTGGTCGCGGCGGTGGGGTGGATCGTGTTCCGTTATTCACGCCGGTATCTCCACGGCGACCCGAATCGCTCGGCGTTCCTTGGCCGGCTCACGTTCACGGTCATCTCGGCGTACGGCCTGATGCTCTCGAACCACCTGCTGCTGCTGTTCGCGGTCTGGCTGCTGACCAGCGTGAATCTGCACGCCCTGCTCACGCACTACCACGGCCGGATCGAGGCTTTCCGCGCCGCCCGCAAGAAGTTCCTGATCTCGCGCTTCGGCGATCTCATGCTGCTGGGCGCTATCGTGCTGGCGTGGTGGCAGTGGCGGACGCTGGACATCACGCAGCTCAAGGAGCTCGCCGCGGCGGGCGTGGGGCAGGAGTCGCTCACGCCGTTCATGCTGCTGATCGCGGTGGCGGCGCTGACGAAGTCGGCCCAGTTCCCGTTTCATTCGTGGCTGCCCGAAACCATGGAGTCGCCGACGCCGGTGTCGGCCCTGATGCACGCCGGGGTGATCAACGCCGGCGGGGCGCTGCTGCTCCGCTTTGCGCCGATGCTGGCGGAGGTGCCCGCGGCGCTGGCGATGCTGGTGGCGGTGGGGACGTTGACGGCGACGCTGGGGGTGCTGGCGATGTGGACGCAGACGAACATCAAGCGGACGTTGGCCTGGTCGACGGTGGCGCAGATGGGTTTCATGATGATCCAGGTCGGCCTGGGCGTGTTCGCGGCGGCGACGCTGCACATCGTCGCGCACGGCTGCTACAAGGCGTGGAACTTCCTGCGCTGCGGGGATGTGCCGCCGGCGTCGGCGGCCTGGCCGGTCAAGTCGCCGGGCTGGACGCTCGGCGTGGCGGCGCTGGGCACGGCGGCGGCGGCGCCGGCTCTGGTGGCGGCGGCGTGGTGGTTCTCGTTCGAGTTGGTCCAGTCGCCGGGCAAGGCGGCGCTGGTGGCGATTCTCGCCCTGGCGGCGGGGCAGATGTGGGTGGTGATGCTCCGTAGCTCGGGGAGCGTCGGCCGGGGCGTGCTGGTTTCGGTCGTGAGCACGCTTGCCGGTGCGTGGCTGGCCGTCGGCCTGTACGCGGGCAGCGCGTGGTTGTGGGCTCCGGTGGTCGGCGATGCGACGGCGTGGTCGGGCGTCTCCGGTTGGGTGGTGTCGGCGCTGCCGGTGATGGCTATTGGCTTGCTGGTGATCCTGCACGCGCTGCTGCCGGCGATCGGGCATCGGCGATGGGGGCGGGCGTGGTACGTCCACGCCCTGCACGGGTTTTATTTCGGCGCGATGGCGGATCGCCTGGTGGGGCATATCTGGCCGGGCAAGCCGACGCCGTGACGGGACGTTGCCACGATGGTGGATGAGTTTTGCGAGAGGGAATCCGAATCGGAGAATTGTCATGAACACGCTCACGCTCGAAGCTGAAACGATCATCCACGACTGTACGGCGGCGCAGCACGAATTGCGTGCCGCGACGGAGGCGGCGGTCCGTGAAGCGTGTTTGCGGGTGCCGCCGCTGTGGTCGCTGCGGGACTATGTGGCGGTGAATCCGTTCCTGGGGTTCGCCGGTGTCGGGCCGGCCGAGGCAGCGCGGACGATGCGTGACGGCTTGGACGCGAATGCGTTGCCGCCGGTGGCCTATCTGCGGGAGCGGTGGGCGCGGGGCGGTTTTGAGGAGCGTGATGTCCTGGCCGCTTCGGCTCGACTGGGTTGCGACGCGACGGCGTTGCTCGACGTGCTACGTGGGAGGGCGGACGTGCCGCATCGTTTGGCCCGGGTGCTCCGCACGTTTGCGCAGCGGCATGATGCAGCGCACGGCACGTACTGGGACACGTTGTTGGTGCAGTCGCACAGCCGGTGGTGCAGCGCGTTTGCTTCAGGCGGGACGCCGGCGTGGGCGATGCCCGAGGAGGAGCGGCTGGGGTTATTTCACGGCTGGCTGGAGGCGGAGTCGATCGACCGCACGCTGGACATCGCGGGTCTGCGGGGTTGGCGGAAGTGGATCGCGGCGCTGCCGGATGACGCATCGGCGGCGGTGGCGATGTTGCTGGATCGCCTTGAAATTCCGAGCGAATCGCGGACGGCGTATCTGTACCGGCTGCTGGGCGGGGTGTACGGCTGGGCGTCGTATTTTCGGCGGGAGCCGTGGGCGGCGTCGCTTGCGGGGGGTGAGCCCGCGCTGGGGAACGTGGCGGACTTGCTGGCGATCCGGGTGTGCAGCGATGCGGCGATCGCGGAGTTGTCGGGCCGAGACGAAACGCACCGCACGCGGGTGAGTCCGATCGAAGACGAGTCGGTGCGCGTCGCGCTGCAGGAGGCGTGGGAGGATGGTTACGCGCGGCGGCTGCTCGGTTCGTTGAAGCGACACGGCGATGCGTCGGTCGATTCAGGCGTGCGGCCGTCGGCCCAGGCGCTGTTCTGCATCGACGTGCGTTCCGAACCGATGCGACGGTATCTCGAGGCGGTGGACGACACGATCGAGACACGCGGCTTTGCGGGCTTCTTCGGGGTGTCGCTGGGGGTGCGTGAGGCGGATGGGCGGGACAGTGCGCGCTGTCCCGTGCTGCTGCAGCCGGCCTGCGGCGTGGCACTGGAGGGGGCCGCGCGTGGTGAGAGCGGTGGACCTGGCGCGTGGGTCAAGCCGTTGCAGTTCGGTCCGGCCTCGACGTTTTCTTTTGTCGAGCTGCTGGGGCTGGGCTACGTCGGCAAGCTCGCCGCGGACGCGGGGAAGTGGCGGAAGCCGCGGCCCGACGGCGAGACGACCAGGCCGGCGGAGCTGCGCGAGATGGCGACGTGGCGGCCGCTGCCGCTGGAAGCGAAGGTGCAGGCCGCGTCGACGATCCTGAAGTTCACGGGTCTGGCGGCGTGCGGTGCGAACATGGCGCGGATCGTTCTGCTGTGCGGCCACGGCGGGTGCAGCGCGAACAACGCGCACGCGGCGGGCCTTGACTGCGGCGCTTGCGGCGGGCATGGCGGGGGGATCAACGCACGGATCGCGGCGGGCCTGCTCAACGATCCGGCGGTGCGTGAGCGTTTGGCGGCCATGGGCACGGTGATCCCGGCGGACACCCGGTTTGTGCCGGGGCTGCACAACACCACAACGGACGTGGTGACGCTGCTGGATGTCGCGGACATCCCGGCGAGTCACGCGGCGGAGGTCGAGCGGTTTCAGGCGGCGCTGGTCCGGGCCGGTGAGCGGGTGCGGGCCGAGCGAGCCGAGTCGCTGGGGTTGACCGAGCAGCCTGCGTCTAGGCTGGGTGCGTTGCTGGGTCGGCGTAGCCGGGACTGGTCGGAGACTCGGCCGGAATGGGCGCTTGCGCGCAACGCGGCGTTCATCGCGGCGCGGCGGTCGCGGACGCGCGGCGTGGACCTGGGTGGGCGGGCGTTCCTCCACGAGTACGACGCGGCGCACGACGCGGACGATTCGATTCTCACGCTGATCCTGTCGGCCCCGATGGTGGTTGCCTCGTGGATCAACCTGCAGTATTTCGCGTCGACCGTGGACAACCACGTGCTGGGCGCGGGCGACAAGCCGCTGCACAACCGCGTCGGCACGCTGGGGGTGGTGCTGGGCAACGGCGGCGACCTGCGGACGGGGCTGGCGAAGCAGACGGTGCACGCGGCGGACGGCAGCTGGTTCCACGAGCCGCGGCGCCTTCAGGTGGTGGTGGAGGCGGAGCGGGCACGCATCGACGCGGTGATGGCGGGCCAGCCGCACGTGCGAGACCTGGTGCACAACGGCTGGGTCCGCTTGTTTGCGTTGGACCGGGATTCGGAAGCGTCGTGGCGGCGGACGCGCCACGGATGGGAAAGGCTTTGAGCCGCGACGCGACGCGTCGCAGCGGAGTGGCGGACGCTAGGTGCGTGTTGGCAGGGTGATCGTGAAGCTTGTGCCGCGGCCGGGGTCGGTGTGGACGTTGAGGTGGCCGGCGTG
>CAZIXN010000112.1:0-8852 GCA_964543215.1 uncultured Phycisphaera sp. | reverse complement strand
TTTGATGAGGGTCAGGGGAGTTTGGATCGCAGCATCCGGCTGCTGGGTGGGACGTCGTCTTCGAAGGACCACAGCGGCACGCCGATGACCGTGTCGCCGTCCTGATGGTCGCGGATCATGTTGATGGGTCGGAGGATCGCCCGGTCGGGGTTGGCGTCGTCGGCGACGATGAGCTGGACTTGCAGGCGCGAGCGATCGACGAAGTACCACGTGCCGTTGCTGTACTGCCAGCTGGTTTCGCGTTTCCAGTTGTCGCGGGGGATGCGGACGGCGAGGACTTCGAAGTCGGGTTGCTGGTGTTTCCAGGCGTCGATGGCGCGTTCGACGATGGCGTCGCGGTCGGGGCCGGTGTAGCTGTCGCTGGGCAGGGGGTTCTGCTGGATGATGAGGTCTTCGAGCGACTTGGCTTTGTCGGCGAGGTCGGCTTCGAGCTGTTCGAGTTCTTTGGTCAGCGGCGTGGCGGCGGCGGGGTCGAGGGTTTCGAGCAGGGCGAGTTGTTCCCGCGCGAAGTCCATCTGCTGCGGGATGCCGCCGGTGAAGAAGAGGGGTTTTTGTTCGCGGACGGCCTGATCGGCGTAGGTGGTGGCTTCGCCGAGGTGGCCACGGATGACGTCGGGCAGTTCGGCGGCGCGCTGCTGGGCGGCGTGGGTGAATTGTCGGGCGCTTTCGAGGAAGTAGTTGCCCGAGCCTTCGAGGTGTTTGCCGGCTTCGGTTTCCTGGGTCATGAGCCCGGCGTACTTCTGCGCGATGCGGACGACTTCTTTCTGGGCTTCAGGTGCCTGCTTGAGGACGGCGACGGCCTGGGGGATGTCGGTCTGCAGGACCATCGGGTCGCGGTACATGCCGCCGAGCTCCTGCAGGCGTTTGAGGTCGGTCTGCAGGTCGGGGTAGTTCGCGGGATCGATGAGCTGCTGGAGTTGTTGGTCGAGCGGGCGGAAGTACTGGTCGGCGGTTTGGAGCTTGGCGTCGGCGATGCCCAGGGCTTGCGTGACTTCGGGGACGCCGGTGCCGTCGGCGGGGAGTTGCTTGAGGGCGTCTCTGGCGAAGCCGGATTTTCGCTGGGCGTTGTCGAGGGTGGCGATGGCGTTGGCGACGTCGCGGTGGTTGATGGCGAGCTGGTCGTCGAGGGGCTGGAACTTCTCCCACATGGCGATGAGCGCGGCGGCGTTGCCTTCGACTTCGCGGAGGCTGAACTTCGCGTTTTTGAGGAGGTCTTCCTGTTGGTAGTTGAGTTTCGTGCCTTGGGTGGTGTCCGGTGAAGCGGGCACGCCGGTGAGGAACTCGTTCAGTTGGTCGTAGAGCGCGACGCTGGCGGCGTGGCGTTGTTTGGCGTCGGCGGCGCCGTCGGTGGCGTCGGGGATGTTTTCGAGGAGTTTTCCGGCGGGGTCGAGGTCGTCTTTGGCTTGTTGGAGGCGTTGGGCAAGGAGTTTGCCGGCCGAGCCTGTGGGCGGGGTGTCGCGGTTGGCGGTGTTCTGCTGGACGGATTGGAGGTTGGATTCGGCGCGGCGGAGCAGGCCGTTGGCCTTGTCCAGGTCGGCGGCGGCGTCGGCGAAGGCGGGGGCGATGGAGAAGGCGCAGAGCAGCGCGAAGGTCACAACGGAAACGACACGCAGGAACGAGTGCGACATGGTGGTCCTCCCAAGGATTGACGGATTGACGGATTGACGGATTGGCGGGCATCCCACGGAAGGTGTCCGTGGGCTTGGGTTGAGGCGTTATTTGTGGATGGCGTATTCGGCGATGCTGCGGGCGAGTTGGCGGTAGTCGGCGGCGCCGTTGGAGTCAGGGGCGTAGCGGTGGACGGGCGTGCCGAAGCTGGGAGCTTCGGCGAGCTTGATGTTGCGACGGACCGGCGGGCTGTAGAGCACGGCGTCGGCCCAGGGGGCGTCGGTGCCGCGGGCGGCGGTGAAGAAGTTTTCGACGTCGCGGATGACGTCGGCGGCGAGGATGGTGTTGGCTTCGTGCATACAGAGCACGACGCCGGACACTTTGAGGTTGGGGTTGATGCCCAGTCGGACCATGCGGACGGTTTCGAAGAGTTGTCCCATGCCTTGCAGCGGCAGGAAGTGGGCCTGCATGGGGACGATGATTTCGGTGGCGGCGGTGAGGGCGTTGATGGTGAGCAGGCCCAGCGACGGCGGGCAGTCGATGAGGACGGTGTCGAACTGGGTGAACAGGTCGCGGCACTTGTTGCGGAGGATGGACTGGGCCAGGCCGGTGCGAACCAGGTCGGCAAGTTCGGATTCGATGCCGGCGAGGTTGGTTTCGGCGGGAAGGACGGCGAGGTTGTCGTAGCCCTCGACCTGTCGGACGACTTCCATGGCGGCGACGGATTCGTCGGCGAGGAGGTCGTAGATGGTCTTGTCGCCGTCGGCGGTCATTTGGGCCGGGTCGAAGCCGAGGCTGAGCGTGAGGTGGGCCTGGGGGTCCAGGTCGATGAGCAGGACCGAGTGGCCACCTTCGGCGAGGGCGGCGCCGACGGAGACGGTGGTGGTGGTCTTGCCGACGCCGCCTTTCTGGTTCATGAGCGCGACGATGCGCGGGGAGGCGGGCTTGGGCAGGACGGTGGGTTGGATAGGGGGTTGGATGAGCGCGGTGGTGTTGGTGGGGGGATCCGCGGTTTCGCGCTGCTCATCCGTGGGCTTGGGGTGTGTTTGAGGGGGGAAGCGGATGTCGGCGGAGGGGTGGGGGTCGTCGTCTGCTTCGTGCAGGTCGATGTGGACCGGGCGCGGGATCGGCGGCAGCGCGTGGGGGGCGGCGCTGGGGTCGTGATGGGTGGCGGGGGGCGTGGGGCTTTCGCTCACGCGAAGCGCCTCCTTGCGGCGTGAGAGGGCGGGCTTTCTCCGGCGAATTTCAAGCCTTGAGTATACGGAATCGTCGCGGCGCGTCGCGGCGTCACGGACGGGGCGGTTCGAGCCGCCAGGCCAGGGCGTAGGTCCAAGGCTCGTCTTTCATCGGATCGGCGGCGGCGTCGCGGACGACTTCGAGGGCGTATCGGCCGGCGGGCAGGGCGGGGAGGTAGAGGTGTTCGACGTTGTCGATCCGGCTGGCGCTGACGAGGTATTCGCTCATCGTCCGGCCCTTGTCGTCCACGCGCAGCAGGCGGAGGTCCAGGTCGGCCAGGCGGGGCTCGTGATGCCACAGCGCCCGGGCGTCGGCGGCGGTGTCGTTTTCGAGAGCGAGGGATCGGCCGTCGATGCGGCGGTGCCAGGTGAGCACGGCGGAGAACTCGCCCAGGTCGCGCGGGGCTTCGAGGATGAATCGGTGCGTCGCGCGGGGCGGCAGTTCGGCGAAGGCCCAGGCTTTGCCGCGGGTGATGCGGTGGCCCGGTTCGATGGGTCCGCCTTCGATGATGCGCAGCGAAGCGTCGAGGTTGACCCGGCCGGCACCGAGGCGCTCGTCCAGCGGGCGCTGGGGCAGCGGCTGCCAGCGGTGGTGCTTCTGTGCGCCGGCCATGATCGCGGCCTTGACGGTTTCGGGGCGGGTGGCGCGTTGTCGCGTGGGCGGATCGTCGGCGTGCTGGGTTTCGGCGAAGTCGATCAGCAGCGCGGCGACGCCGGCGACGGCGGGGGTCGAGAAGCTGGTCATGTTGCCGGGCGCCACGACGTCGGGCTTGCACCGGCCGTTGCCTTCGACGTTGGTGAACCCGCCGGAGGAGTTGCCGTCGTCCACGCCGACGGCGATGACGTTGTACGCCGAGCCGAGCATGGGCGGCACGGTGGATTCCTTGCCGTTGTTGACGCCGACGCACATGACGACGGCGTCGCTGTCGATGGCGAAGTCGATGCGGCGCAGCACCGGCAGCGCCCGCGCGGCGTCGGTGCCGATCCAGGAGTGCGACCAGACGCGGGGCGTGTCCTGGCCCAGGTCCGGATCGAGGCGGGGCGGGCGGGACGTGCCGAGTTGCAGGAAGCCCGAACTCATCCAGTGCTGAACGGACCAACTGCCAACCGCCTTGGGATCCGGGACGAGGCCGCGCCGACCGGCGAGGGTCTGCATGACGGTGAGCGCGTGGCCGGACGGGTTGGACGGGCCGGAGTGAGGCGTGAGCGGCAAGCCGCGCATGGCCGGGTGCTCGGGGTCGGGGGCGTAAGCGCCCGGGTCGCCCTCGACGATGCCCAGGGCCACGGCCGAGCCGCGCGGCATGCGGTCGCCGAGGCGGTCGAAGGCGGCGTCGTAATCGAGCAGTTCGGCGGTGCTCGGCGGAGGCGGGGGCGGCGGCGGGTTGCTCGGCGGCGGCGGAGTCAGGGGCTGCCCGGGCGTGGTGGGTTGCCGCATCTCATTGCCCGGCGGAACGGGATCGACGGGGACCCATTCCTCGGGCGGGAGGCCGTCAGGCGGCACGGCGGTCTGCGCGAGCGCGGCGGGATCAAGCGCCGCGAGGCTGGAGAACAGGCACACGGCCGGGACGAACCATCGTTGGAAGGGCCTTTGCATTCGCGGATGCTACGGCGGCGCAACGCTTGACGGTACCCGGCGGCGCGCGTAGTTTCGTCGAGCGCGTAAGCTGTAGGGATTCACCTTTTCGATCCGCCCGATTTCGGAGTCTCCGCGATGCTCCCGACGCCCCTTGCCGTTTTATGTGTCTCCCGTGTGTGTGTGGTGGGACGGGTCGCGTCCGTGGTGCTGGCGTTGCTGGTGATGTTGCTGCCCGCTTCGGCGTTCGCCCAGCCCGAGCCGCCGTATACGGGGGTGATTTCCGCGGATTCCGTGGAGGCACGCGGCAGTGCGGGGCGGGTGTTCTATCCGGTGGCGGTGCTGAAGAAGGGCGACCGCGTGATCGTGGAGGACGATGATTACTTCACGTGGTTCCGCGTGCAGGCGCCCGCGTCGGTGCGGGCGTGGGTGAATCAGGCGGACGTCGAGGCCGGGGGCGACGGCAGCCGGGGCGTGGTGATTTCGGATTTCGCGCAGGTGCGGATCATGGGCGTGGACCGCAACGCAGACGACAGCTTCAAGACGCTGCTGACGCTCAGCAAAGGCGACACCGTGAACATTTTGGATCGGCAGGGCAGCGTGTTCGTGATCGAAGCGCCCAAGGGATCGCTGGTGTTCCTGCCGCCTGGCAGCGTGACGCCGCTGGAGAACCAGCCCGAGTTCGATGCGGATGAGGCGACGCCAACCCCCGCACCGGTGCCCACGCCCGCCCCGGCAAACGCGTCGCAACCCGACGAGACGCCCGCGGCCCTGCCCGGCGACGCGGCCGACGCAGAAGCGTCCGCCGAAGCCGTAACGGTCGGCACCGCCGGCGACATGGTGCCGCTGGACGCGGAAGCCCCGGCCGCCGAGCCGACCCCCGAAGCGACGACGGCGGACGCCGAGACGACGTTGCCGCCGCTGGTGATCCCGCCGCCCCTGCCGACGCCTGTCGCCGAGATGCCGGCCGTCGGTGACGCACCGGCGATCGCGGAGGCCGAAGAATCGACGCCCGGCAGCGCGGACGGCGACGCCGGCGAGCAGACCCCGGCCAAGCCCGTCGAAACCCTCGCGGTGAACGAAGCGCTGCGTGCCGTGGAACTGGAGATGCTTCCGTTGTTTGACGAGCCGGTCGAGACGCAGCCGCTGGACCAGATCGAAGCCGCGTACAGCCAGGTCGCCGACGAGAACGAGCTCACCGGGATCGACGCCCGCATTGTGGAGAACCGTCTGGCGGCCGTGAGTCGCAACCGCCAGTTCGCCGCGGCGCTCAAGCAGATCGAGCAGCGTCAGGCCGCTGTCCCCGCGCTCGAACCGCTCGCGGTGGAGCCCCAGGCCGATGAGCCGTACGCCGCGGTGGGCGTGATGAGCGTTTCGACCGTGCTTTCGAGCGACGGCCGAACGACCTTCCGCGTGGTGGACCCCGCCACGCGGCGCACCATCGCGTATGTCCAGCCCGCCGCCGGCGTGGACCCGGCGCTGAGCCTGGGCCAGATCGTCGGCGTCCGCGGCACGCGACAGTACGACCCGTCGCTCAACGCGCAACTCATCGTCGCGCAGCAGGTCCGCGTGCTCGACGCCAACTGAGTGAGCTTCGGATTTCGGCGTGCTAGGCGCAGGTCGTTGACCGGCGGCTACGGACGTCACGAAGCAACACGCACAAATCCATCACCGGGCACGTTTCTTGTTCCATCTGTACCGGCTGGGCCAAGCCCAACGGATTGTCCGCGCCTTCATCGGCGGGCAAAACGTCTCCCGGTGACTCCGCTCATCCTCGACCCTTTACCCGTCGATCTCTCGCATACCGCCGGTCAGTCGTTTCACCGGCCCCGCCTCACGCCGTGCCCCACGGCCCCCCACGCGAGAACCGACCTTGTCCAAGCCCGCCCCCCGGAATCAGCCCCGCCCGTTGCAGATCGGCCAGATCCTCGTCGAGCACGGCGTGCTCACCCAGCAGCAGGCCTTCGAGATCGCCGCCGCCCAGAAGCAGCGCCGCAAGCCCTTCGGCGTCCTCGCCGAAGAGATGTTCGACGTCACCGTCGACTCCATCGAAGAAGCCTGGGTCGAGCAGTACCACCGCTTCACCGGCACGATCGATCTGGACGAACAGAAAATCGACGAACGCGCCCTGCGCACCATCCACCGAAGGCAAGCCTGGCAGTTCGAAATGGCGCCCGTGCGGTTCGAGAAAAACGGCGAGCTGCTGATCGCCGCCGACCGCTCGCGCCTTGCGCGTGCCGTGACGTTCGCCACGCGCACGCTCGAAGTGCCGACCTACTTCCGCATCGCCGAAAGCCAGCAGCTCCGCAGCTTCCTGCGCCGCCACTTCCCGATGCCCGAGGTCAGCGACGAGCTCATCGCGCTGGCCAAACGCATGACCCGCGACGCGGCTTGAAGCCGTCATCGCCGCCCTTGAAACCACGAAGCCCACCCCGTATCGGCGTGGGCTTCTTGCCATCCGGTGAGATCGACGTGCCCCCACGCGGTTACTTCTTCCCGAACATCTCCTTGAGCGCTTCGTACTCGCGGAGGAAGCCGACAAACTCCCGGCGGTGCTCCTCCTCGTCCGCCTTGTGCGCGATGGCCAGGTCTTCGGTCACCGGGTCGTCGTCGCCGGCCGCTCCGATGATCGCTTGATACATGTCGATCGCCGATTCCTCTGCGTCGATCACGCCGACGATCACCGACGCGAGGTCCACCGTGCTTTTGGGCGGCTGGAGCGTCTTCTGTGAGAACTTGAGGTCCATCGAGCCGGGGATGGGCCCGCCGAGCACCTTGAGCCGTGCGGCGAGCGCCTTGGCGTGGCCGAGTTCTTCCTCGATGTCGTTGCCCAGCGACTCTTTGATCTCCATCGCCAGCATGCCGTCAAGGTGGATCGAGTTCGCGAGATAGTTTGCGACCGTCTCGACCTCGGCGTGATACGCGCGGGTGAGCAGGTCGATCAGTTCCTTTCGCTTGGCGTCGCTGAGCGTTCCGGCTTTCTTGATCACGGCTTTTGACTTGGTGTGCTTGCTCATCGTGCGATCCTTGGTTGATGGAGGAATGAACGGTCGCACCGGCGAGTTGAAGCCTAGGCAGCCCGGTTGGACCGATCCGCTAGGTTGCCTGTGTTTCGACCAACGATTCCCTTCCTTGCACGGAGTTACCCATGGCCACCCCCGACAAACTCACGCCCCCGATTTCCGACGCCGACGCGCAAGGCCCGGTCGCCGATCTGTACGACCGCGTCCGCGCCCGCCGCAACGGCCGGGTCTTCGGCGAGTACCGCATGATGGCCCGCGCCCCGCAACTCGCGGACGACGCGATGGACATGCAGGATGCCCACCTCCACGCCGACGACGACGTGCTCGACGCCAAGACCCGCGAAGCCATCGCGCTCGCCGCGTCCGTCGCCAACGGCTGTGCCGACTGCGCGAAATCGCACACGCTCCGCGCCAAGAAGCTCGGCTGGTCCGACGACGACGTGACCGCGATCCTCGGCCTGGTCGCCGAATGCTCGATGCTCAACGCCTACCACCGCCACCGCGAGATCGATCCGTCGCTCAAGCTCTCCGCCGACTCGGGCCTGCCGCACACGCTGATCCGCAAGCCGCCGATCGAGCAGCGCACCGCCGAGCTGATCCTCACCGTCGTGTCCGGCCTCAACGCGTGCCCCGCCTGTGCGAAGTTTCACGCCGACGCCGCCCGGGCGCTGGGCGCGACCGACGACCAGCTCCGCGAGGCCGTGCGCGTCGGCGCCGCCATGACCGCGTTCAACGTGTTTTTCCGCATTCAAGGTTGAGCGACCCCGTCGCCCGACGTTGCTAACCTGCGGCCATGCGATACGCCATGATCATGGCCGGCGGCTCGGGCACTCGTCTGTGGCCGATGTCCGTCAAGGCCCTGCCCAAGCAGCTCATCCCGTTGATCCAAAGCGGCACCGGCCAGGCCAGGTCGCTGCTCCAGATCGCGATGGACCGGCTCGACGGCTTCCTGCCCGAGTCGCAGCTCTACGTCTGTGCCGGCGAAACGACCCGCGACGTGATGCTCGACAAGCTCGACAAGCTCTCGGCCGAGCGATTCATCGGCGAGCCCACCGGCCGGGACACGCTCAACGCCGTCGGACTCACCGCGGCGGTGCTGCACACCCTCGACCCCGACGCCGTCTTCGCCGTCTTCACCGCCGACCACATCATCGAGCCCGTCGCCGACTTCCAGAACATCGTGCGGCAAGGTTTCGAGCTCGCCGAACGCGACGAACCCACGCTCGTCACCTTCGGCATCGCGCCCACCCACGCCGCCACGGGCTACGGCTACCTGCAACTCGGCGACAAACTCGCCAGTGAAGCGTCGGTCGTGAGTGAATTCAAAGAAAAGCCCGAGCAACCCAAGGCCGACCAATACTTCGCCGCCGGCCCCTCGAAATATCTCTGGAACTCCGGCATGTTCGTGTGGAA
>CAZIXN010000111.1:0-8865 GCA_964543215.1 uncultured Phycisphaera sp. | reverse complement strand
ATAATGCCTGTTATGTTCAATTCGAGGACGTGGGGCGGTTTGACCGTGAAAGCGCCGGCATTCCCGCGACGTTGCTTGCGGTGTGTCTGCGGATCAGACGCGGAAGATGGCGCCGAGTTTCTTGCCCATCAGGACGCTGGCTCCCACCAGCGTGACGGTCAGCAGGGCCATGCCCCAGACGCCCATCGCGCTGGCGATGTACGGGCCGTCGCCCAGGCGGTTGAAGAGCGTCCAGATCGCTTTGGTGATCGGGTAGTGCGGTTCCTTCTCGGCGAGGATCAGCGAGTCGCTGACTTCGAGCATGGCGAAGCTGAAGACCAGGATGCCGCCGGCGATGAGGTTGGCGAGGATCAGCGGGACGACGACGCGGCGGATCGCGGTCATGGGCGAGGCGCCGAGATTGAGCGCGGCTTCTTCGAGGTCGCCGGAGGTCTGTTCCAACCCCGCGCTGGCGGAGCGCAGGATGTACGGCAGCCGGCGGATGGTGTAGGCGATGACCAGGAACACCAGCGGGTTGGGCATGCCGCCGCGGAGCGTGAACAGCGAGCCGACGCCGTGCCAGAAGTTGTCCGGGTCGCCGTCGGCCAGGGTGTTCTGGAAGAAATCGGCGAGCTGCGGGAACGGCCAGTTCAGGCTCATCGCGACGTAGCCGAAGGCCATGACCAGGCCCGGGACGGCCAGCGGGAGCATGCCCAGGGTGTCGAGGATGCCGCTGCCTTTGAGCTTGCAACGGACATTGAGGTACGCGATCGAAAGTCCGAGAATCGCGCAGAGCACCATCGCGGCGGTGGCGTAGATCAGCGAGTTGGCGATGGACGTCATGGCCAGGTCGTGCGTGAGGGCGCCCTGGTAGTGGGACAGCGTGAATTCGGCGGGCAGGAGGGTGCGGTACCACGAGCCGTCGACCGCGAAGGACGTGAAGATCACGCCCAGGTGCGGCAGGACCGCCGCGAGCGTGATGCTCACGAAGAAGGCGGCGGCGGCGAAGCCTTTCCAGCCGGTGAGCGTTTTCTCGGTGACCGCGGCGGTGGCCTTGCTCTGCATGGCGTAGGCCCGGCCGCCGAAGGCGAACTTGCCGAGCAGGTACAGGCCCACGGCCGCGACGAGCATCACGACCACCAGCGCGTACGGCCTCGGATTACTCTCGATTTCCTGCAAACCATAAAAAACCTGCACGGGCGTGACGGTTTTGTACTCGAACATCAGCGGCGTGCCGAGCTCGGTGAACGACCAGATGAACACGATCGTCGCCCCGGCGAACACCCCCGGAAGAATCAGCGGCAGCGTACATTTGAAGAATCTTCGGATACGACTGGCCCCGAGATTTTGAGCCGCTTCGTCGAGCGAAGGGTCGAGATTCGCCAGCGCCGCCGTGACGTTGAGGTATAGGATCGGGTACAGGTGCAGCGCTTCCATCAGCACGACCGCGCCGAAGCGCCCGCCCACGCCCGGAAGGATTTCGCCCGCTAAAAAATCGATGCCCGGGCCGTCGGGATCGAGGATGCCCAGGTTCATGAGCAGCGTGTTGATGGCGCCGAACCGGCCGAGCAGCGCCTGCAGGCCGATGGCCCCGACGAACGGCGGCAGGATCAGCGGCACAAGGACCAGCGAGGTGATCGCGGTTTTGCCGGGGAATCGGTAGTTGGCGGCGATGACCGCCATGGGCATCGTGACGATCAGGCAGATCGTCGTGGTGCACACGGCGATAAGGAAGGCGTTCCACAAGCCTTCGCGGTAGAGCGGGTCGCGGAGGACGCCGACGCCTTCGCCGATGAAATACTTGAGGGTGAAGCCGCCCTCTTCGTCGAGGAAACCCTGGGCGACGGTCAGGCCGATCGGCCACAGCAGGAAGACGATCAGGATGGTGAGGATCAGCGTGAACAGGCCGTAGCGATAGAGCTCGCGGGTTCGGCCGTACATGCGTGTCGTGGGCATGCGGGAATCCTAACGGGCAACCCGCGGGCGGTGTCCGTGGGCTTCACGCTTTCTTGCGCTAAGCCGAGCGTTTGTCCCACGGCCCGGTGATGGCGAGCGTGAGGCCGTCGTGCTGGATGTTGACAAAGAGGGTTTGGCCGTCGGGGCTGAAGCACGAGCCGGCGAGTTCGGAGTTGCTGAACACGTTGAGCCCGAAGTGGTAGAGCTGGCCTTCGGGGGTGACGCCGACGAGGTGATTTTTGCGGTCGGCGTCTTCGCAGACGATCAGGTCGCCCCAGGGCGCGACGCAGAGGTTGTCGGCGTTTTCGACGAGCTCGTGGTCGTTGGGTTCGAGGAACAGTTCGAGTCGGCCGGGGAAGCGGCGCTCTTCGGGCTGGCCCTCGAAGCGCGAGGGCACGTAGCGCCAGAGCTGTCCTTTGCGATTCATGCCGCCGGTGGTGCAGGCGAAGTAGACGGCGTCTCGGCCGAACCACATGCCTTCGCCGCGGGCGAAGCGTGCGGCGCCGGCCTCGAAGCCGCGGTAGCGCAAGGTGTCTTCGGGATCATCCACGTTCTCCAGGTCGATCCATGCAACATCGAGCACGGTGCCGGTGGCGATGGTGGGCATCGCCTTGTTCGCGGTGTCGGTGGGGTCGGCCTGCTGGAACGCGCCGCCGGTCTGGGCGTTGGCGTCGTTGTCGATCCAGTTGCGCGTGTCGAACCCGGGATGGCCGACGATCGCCAGCGCTTGCAGCTTGCCGCCGGCGGCGAGGTGTTCGGGCTCGTTGGGCAGGAAGCGGGTCAGCAGGCCGTCCTGCCGGTCTTCGGTCTGGTAGACGATGGACGTGGCGGGATCGACGCAGACGGCTTCGTGATTGAACCGACCCATGTCGCGCAGCGGCACGGGATCGACCAGAGCCGGTTCGAGTGAGACGGGCACTTCGAAGTTGTAACCGTGGTCGCAGCCGCGGCCGTCTTGCCCGGCTTTTCCGAGGGTTTCTTCGCAGGTGATCCAGGTGTTCCAAGGCGTCGCACCGCCGGCGCAGTTTCGTTCGGTGCCGGCGAGGGACATGAACTGTTTGACGACGCGTTGCCGCTTGGGGTCGTAGAGGACGGTGGTGGTGCCGCCCTGCCCGGGTCGGTCGCTGCCTTCGGCACCGGAGTCGAACAGCTTGCCGGCGGGCAGTTGACCGACCAGCTCGCGCGACCAGCCGAAGGGGCCTTTGCCCGCGGGGACGTTGCTGAGTTCGTGGTTGCGGATGAGCACGACCGTGCCGTCGGGGCCACCGAACGCGGCCATACCGTCGGGGCTGCCGGGCAGCAGCAGACCATCATCCATGCGCTGCCCGATCTGCGAGATCACGCGGTACGAGAAGCCGCGCGGCAGGTCCATGACGCCTTCGGGATCGGGGATCAGCGGGCCGTAGCCCAGCGACGGGTCCAGCGCTTCGCCGGCGAACTGCTGGGCCCGGGCGTCGAATGTGCGCAGCCCGAGAAACGCGGCGGAAACGGCGGCGGCGGACTGGAGAAACGCTCGTCGGTCGAGGTGGTTCATGGTGCAGGTCTTCGTGGGGTTGCGGTTTGCCGCATCCTAATCAGCGGGGACGCGTATGGGTTGCGCTAGAAATCGATGAGTGCGCGCGTTCATCCCCGGCGGATGTTCGGTTCGGGTTCGCCCGAAACGTGGGCGACGCGGTCGGTCACGGTGATCCGCCCCTGTGCCCAGGCGGCGATCGCTTCGGGGAACGCGCGGCACTCCTGCTCGAACACCCCGGCGGCGAGCGTGGCGGGCGTGTCGTCCGGCTCGACCGGGCATGCGCGTTGGACGACGATCGGCCCGGTGTCGTAGGTGTTGTCCGCGAAATGCACGGTGCAACCGGAGATTTTCGCGCCGTGGGCAAGCACGGCTTCGTGAACGCGCTGGCCGTACATGCCCGGGCCGCCGAAGCTCGGCAGCAGGGACGGGTGGATGTTCAGCACGCGGTGGTGAAAGTCGTCCGGGATCCGCAGGAGGCAGAGCAAGCCCGCGAGGCAGACGAGATCCGCCCCGCTGTCGCGGATCGCCGCGAACATGTCGCACGAAAAACTTTCGATGTCGTCGCCATACGGCTTTCGTGCGATGACCCGGCATGGCAGGCCGTGTTGAGCGGCGAGCGCGATGCCGCCCACGCCTTCGCGCGACACGAGGACGGCGGCGATCGACGCGTGCAGCCGCCCTTCTGCGATCCGTTGGGCGAGGTTGCCCAGCGTCGTGCCGCCGCCGCTGACCAGCACCGCGAGTTTCACGGGACGGTCCAGGCAGGGGGAACGCCAAGGCGTTGGTGGTGGCGTGTCGCTTGCCGGCATGGCCGTACGATAATCGTATGCGTCGCCGCACCCGACTCGCCCCGTCGCCCACCGGCGCGCTGCACGTGGGCAACGCGCGGACGTTCCTGATCAACTGGGCCTTGGCCAAGCAGCACGATTGGCAGCTCGTGCTGCGCATCGAGAATCTCGATACCCCGCGCAACCAGCCCGGCGCTATTGCGCACGCGATCGAGGATCTGCGCTGGCTGGGGTTGGATTGGGACCAGGGGCCGACGTTCCAGCTCGACGACCTGTCGCCGTACCAGGCCGCCCTTTCGCAACTGGCCGACGCGGGGCACACCTACCCCTGCCCCGCGACGCGCGGCGAGATCCTCGCCGCCGCCTCCGCGCCACATGTCGATGATCACGAGCTTCGCTACCCCGGCCTGTACCGCCCCCCCGCCGCCCCACCGATCGATCCGCAGGCCGGCACCGCGACGCGGGTGATCGTGCCCGACGGCGAGATTCATTTCGTCGACCAAATCGGAGGCGATCAGGTCCACGACGTCCAGCAGCAGGTCGGTGATTTCGTCGTGGCAACCAAGGCGGGCCTGCCCGCGTATCAGCTCGCCGTCGTCGTCGACGACCACCGCCAGGGCATCACCGACGTCGTCCGTGGCGACGACCTGCTTCGCTCCACGGCTCGACAGAGGGTGCTCTACAACCTGCTCGGCTACGAACCGATGCCGACGTACTGGCACGTTCCGCTGGTGGTCGATGAGGAAGGGCGACGCATGGCCAAACGGCGTGGCGACACGCGGTTGGCGTGGCTGCGTGAACAGGGCGTCTCCACCGAGCGCATGATCGCGCTGCTCGCCCGGCTGTGCGGATGGATCGATCCGCCGTCGATGCTTTCCGCCGCGCAGTTCGCCGAAGGCTTTAGGCTGGAGCAACTCTCACGGCAGCCCGTGACTTTTACCCAGGGAGATTTGGCTTGGCTACTCGACACCGATTCGTGACGGCATGGGCCTGCGTGGCCGCGGCGGGTTCGCTGTTCCTGTTCGCCGGATGCGAACCGGCCGGGTCCGCGGACGATCCGGCGCGGGCGGGTGCCGACGTCGAAGCGCAAGCCCCCGGCACGCAGCGCGTCACGATCGGCGACCGGACCTTCACGCTCGAACTCGCGCTCGACGACGACACCCGCTTTCAAGGTCTCAGCGACCGGGCCTACCTCGCGCCCGACGGCGGGATGCTGTTTGTCTTCCCCCAGCCGCGCAACCTCGAGTTCGTGATGCGCCGCTGCCTCGTGCCCATCGACATCCTCTTCCTGGACCCCGCCGGCCGGGTCACCGCCACGCACGCGATGGCCGTCGAGCCGTACGACCGGCCCGAGCCGCAGCTCCGCCGTTACAGCAGCCAATACCGAGCCCAATTTGCCATCGAGCTGTCCGGCGGAACGCTCAAAACCCTCGATCTGCAGCCCGGGCAGGCGATCGATCTGCCGTTGGAAGACCTGAAGACCCGCGCTAAATAAGCCGATAGTGCCGGGGTTGGAGGCTGCGACGAAGCTGCGCAGCCGGACCTGGCTTTCCCCCGAACCGCACGTCATGAACGCTGTGCCGCTGCTGCTGATCGGCGATTCGACCGACGCCCTCGCGGCGTTGCGGGCCGTCGCCGAGCAGGTGGTTGCGGAGCATCCCGGCCTCTCGGAGATCCGCGAACACGATGCGGCGTCGCTCGCCGACGACCAAGCGCGGTTCCCGTTGGGCTGTGTCGCCTGGGCCGCGGTTTCCCCGAGCTTCGGCAAGTCACGGCGGTTCGAACTGACCGCACAGGCGCAGGACCAGCACGTGCCGCTCGCGCTGGCCGACCTGGGCGGTGCCGCGGTTCACCCCGGCCGGCCCGCGCTCAACGGCGCGATCGCGCTGCCGCTCCACGCCGACGCCGCCCTGGTCGCCGCCGTCCTGGGCACGCTCTCGGCCCACGCCACCACGCTCGCGCAGCTCGGCCGGGAAAACGACCTGCTCCGCGCCCACCACGGCGGCATGGCCGATCAGATCGGCCGCATCGACGAAGAGCTCCGCATGGCCGTCAAGATCCAGCGCGAGTTCCTCCCCAAGACGCTGCCGGACTTCGGGCCGTTCGGCTTCGAGGTGCTCTGGCGGCCGGCCGGCTACGTCAGCGGCGACATCTACGACATCGTCCGACTCGACGAGCACCACTTCGGCTTTTTCCTGGCCGATGCCGTCGGGCACGGCGTGCCCGCGGCGCTCATGACGATCTACATCAAGCAGTCGCTCCGCACCAAACGCATCGACCCCGACGCCCAGCGCGGCTACCGCCTGCTCGAGCCCCGCGAGACGCTCACGCACCTCAACCGCGCGCTGCTGGAACAGGACGGCGGCTCGACCTGCTTCGCCACCGCGGTCTACGGCATCGTCGACACCCGCACCGGCCAGACCACCATCGCCCGCGCCGGACACCCCCTGCCGCGACTCCTACACGCCGACGGCACCACCGAACCGCTCGACGGCGACGGGCCGATGCTCGGCGTGTTCGACACCGACGAGTTCAACCAGCAGACGTTCGTCCTCCGACCCGGCGACCGACTCCTGCTGTTCAGCGACGGCTTCGAGATGGCTTTCCCCGAAGACGCTTCGGATACCCGCAATCTCGCCAACGAAAAGTACATCGAGGCCTTCGAAGGCCTGCGCGATCGCACCGTCGCCGAAGCCTTCACGCAGTTCCGCCAGGACCTCGACAGCCAGTTCGGCTCGCTGAATCAGCGCGACGACCTCACGCTGCTGTGCGTGCACCTGCCCGCCGACGCGAAGCTCCAGCCCGTGCCGCAAGCCAAGCCGATGGTCGATGCCGTCGCGGCGTGATCGACGCCTCAGCGCATGAAGCCGGCCGCCTGCAGCGATGCCGCAGAGACGCCTTGAGCATCCGTGTCCTCGCCTGCTGGCCCGGTGATCCGCGACAGGTTCGCCACGACCGCTTTCACGACGACGTCGCCTTCGAGGTTGACCGCGTCGCCGGGCTTGAGCGCGTCGAGCGTCGTGTGTTCGAGCGTCGTGGGGATCAGCGCGATCTCGAACGTGTCGCACTGCACCTTCGCCAGCGTCAGGCTCACGCCGTCCACCGCGATCGAGCCCTTGGGCACCAGCCAAGCTTCGAAACCTGCGGGCACACGCACCGAAATGCGCCAGTCCGCCGGATCGTCCTGCACCGCGATGACTTCGCCGACGCCGTCGACGTGGCCCTGCATGAAGTGGCCGCCCATCGGTTGATTCGCCGTCACCGCCGGCTCGAGGTTCACCGCCCCGCCCCGTGACAGCGTCCCGAGCTTGGACCGTTGCAGCGTTTCGGGAATCACGTCAAACGCGAGTTGGCGCCGGCGCGCATCGTTCGCGTTAATCGCCGCCACCGTCAGGCACACGCCCGACACGCAGATCGAATCGCCCGCCACGATCCCGCGCTGCCCGCCAGGCCACCACGCCCCGATACCTACCCACCAGCGCAGAACCGCCGGCGAATCCTCGGTGCGTTCGATCGTGCCGACGTGTTGAACCAATCCGGTGAACATCGCCCAAGCCTACAAACCCCGAACCTCCAACGCTCGGCACGAACGCCGGACCGGCCGTGAACCGCCGCGCTTTCGAGTAATCTTCCGGGCCTTACCCCGCGAACCCCAGAAACCCCTCACCATGCCCTCCCGCACCCACCACTGCGCCCAACTCCGCGACACCCATGTCGGTCAGACCGTCACCCTGGCCGGCTGGGTCAATCACTACCGCGACCACGGCGGCGTCCGCTTCATCGACCTCCGCGACCGCGAAGGCGTCACTCAGATCGTCTTCCACCCCGCCCCCGGAAGCGGACAAGGCGAAGCGCATGCACTCGCGCAGAAGCTGCGCCACGAAGACGTCGTGCAAGTCACCGGCAGCGTCATCCTCCGCGAAGGCAGCGAGAACCCCAGACTCGCCACCGGCAAAATCGAAGTCGACGCACAACAACTCACGATCCTCAACAAGTCCGAAACCCCGCCCTTCACGCCCGAAGATGCGCACAAGGTCGGCGAGGAAACCCGGCTCAAATACCGCTTCCTGGATATGCGTCGGCCACGGATGCAGGAGATCGTCCGCACCCGACACAAAGTCACCATGGCGATCCGCGACTACTTCGATGCGCAGGGTTTCTACGAAGTCGAGACGCCGTTTCTGTGCCGCTCCACGCCCGAAGGCGCGCGTGACTTTCTCGTCCCCTCACGCCTGCAGGAGGGCGAGTTCTACGCGCTGCCGCAGAGCCCGCAGCTGTTCAAGCAGGTGTTGATGGTCGGCGGGATCGAGCGTTATTTCCAGATCGCCCGCTGCTTCCGGGATGAAGACCCCCGAGCCGACCGTCAGGCGGAATTCACGCAGCTGGATATGGAGATGAGCTTCGTGGATCAGGACGATGTGCAGGCCATGACCGAGGGGATGATCCGCGCGGTGTGGAAGGCGGTGCTGGGCGTGGACGTGCCGGCGGTGAAGCGGATGACGTACGACGAGGCGATGTCACGTTTCGGCAGCGACCGGCCGGACCTGCGCTTCGGAATGGAACTCGTCGATGTCTCGGACCTCGCGGGGAAAACGGATTTCAAGGTGTTCAAGGGCGCGCTCGATG
>CAZIXN010000110.1:0-8878 GCA_964543215.1 uncultured Phycisphaera sp. | reverse complement strand
CGGCCCGGGACCTTGCAACGTGACGACCAAGTCCGCCGCGCCCAGTGCCGCGGCCAACGTCTTGAAAGAACCCGCCGCAACAGCTGTCGAAACAATATCTGACATCATGAACTCCATTATGTAGAACAAACAGCGGCCACGCGCCGCTGTTGAACAAAGCACCCATTGACTTGGTGACCTTGTAGCGTAGCGCGACGCGATGGAGAAGGCGCGTTTGCCATCAATAATTTTACGACCAAACGATTTTCACAGAACCTGCACGTTCCGCAGGGTGGTCAACTGCTCCTCTCAACTAGAGCGAACGGTTTCCGTTCCCAGCGATTTCGGCGCTTGTTCGGGGTTGCGCGATCGGGCGGTCGGGCGTAGCGTGGCGGTTTTCCTCCGAGGAGGCCACGGATGGCGAAGACCTTGCCCCAGGAACTGCGGGACCGCGTGCTCGCCGCGTACGACCGCGGCATGAAGACCCACCAGATCGCCGAGGTGTTCCTGGTCAGCAAGGCCTGGGCACGGGGGGTGAAGCAACGCAAGCGGGAGACCGGGATCACCACCGCCTTGCCGCGGGGCGGGGCAACGCACGTGAAGATCGACCCGGGTCGGCTACGCGAACTCGTCGAAGCTCACCCCGACCTCACGGCCGCGGAGTATCACGCCAAGCTGGGGATCGACTGCGGGGTCAGCGCCGTCGATCAGGCGTTGCGGCGGCACGGCTTCACCTACAAAAAAAGACGGTGGTGGCCGCCGAGCAAGACCGCCCCGACGTCAGGCAACGCCGGCAATGCTGGCACGAAGCGCAGCCCGGCGTCCAGGCCGAGCGGCTGATCTTCATCGACGAGACTTTCCGGGGTGTGGGCCAAGACCAACATGGCCCGGACCTATGGCCGGGCTCCCAAGGGCCAGCGCGTCATCGACAAGCAGCCGCACGGCCACTGGCATACGACGACCTTGATCGCGGCGTTGGGCATCGGCGGCGTGATGTGTTCGACCACCGTCGAGGGTCCGGTCAACTTCCGGGGGCGGCGACGTCTTCGAGGCTTTCGTCGAGCAGGTGCGGATCCCCGAACTCTGGCCCGGCGACATCGTCGTGATGGACAACCTCTCCAGCCACAAGCGAGCCCGCACGAGGGAACTGATCGAAAGCGTCGGGGCCGAGCTGCGACTCCTCCCGCCGTATTCACCGGACCTCAACCCCATCGAGATGATCTTCTCGAAGATCAAGTGCAAGCTGCGCGACCTGGCCTGCCGCACGAAAGACGCCTTATGGCAGGCGATCCAGCCCGTGCTCGACACCGTGACCTATCTCGATGCCCTGCACTGCTTCGAACACTGCGGCTACACGCTGGGAATGAAATGAGGCGGCTCTAGTTGGCGGCCGGCAGCGTAAAGTGAAACGCTGCCCCAGGTTCGGCGAGGCTTGCGTCCGCTGGCCCGTGGCCGTGCGAGATGGTCAGCGTGCCGCCGTGCAGGTCGACGGTGCGTTGGGCGATCGCCAGGCCGATCCCCGAGCCCGCGTGCGGCCGGCCTTGCACGCGCTCAAAGATGCTCAGAACGCGCAGCCGATCGGCCTCGGGGATCCCCATGCCGTTGTCCGACACGGAAACCGCCACCCGTTTGCCGATCCGTCGCGCCCCGATGCGGATCACCAGCGGTGCGACACCGCGATACGTCATCGCGTTGCCCAACAGATGAACAAAAAGGTCCAGCAGACGCGTCGGGGCGCCCTGAACCTTGGGCAGATCGTCCGCCAGTTCAAGCGAAACCTCCACCTCCTGCGCGTCCGGCAGGGTAGCCAGGACGCGATCCATCGCGTGCTGCACCAGTGCCTCTAAAGCAAGCGTCTTGAACTCACCCATGTTTCTGCCCAGCCGGGTGAAACGCGTGAGGTCGTCGATCAGGACGGTGACTTGATCGATCTCTCGACGGGCCGAGGCCAACTCATCGCTGCCGGCGTTTGGCGACCGCGGATCACGCAGCGCCCGAATGGCGGCCTCGATCTCCATGCGAACAACCGCCAGCGGCGTCTTCAAATCGTGCGAAAGAATCTGCTCGAAGTCTGCGAGATCGCTGCGTCCGCGTCGCAGTTCGTCCTCCGACGTGCGGGCCAGATCGCGCACCCGCTTTCGCTCCATCGCGTAGCGGACCACACGCACCATGAGAGCGGGCGTCAGCTCCTCTTCCGCCAGGACATCCTCCGCGCCCGCGGCAAGCAGTTCGGTTGCCATCCCCTTCTCGCCGGCGCGGGTCACCACCATCAGCGGCGTATCTCCCCCGGCCAGACGGAGTCGTGCGGCCTGGTCGAGCGGATCACCGCCGTTGACACCACCCAACTGCGCCAACACGGCTTGGTAATCGTGCTTCGCCAGACAAGTGGAGGCTTCTTCGACCGTACTCACCTGGTCGATATGCAGGTTCAGCAGAGGGTCGAGCAACAAGCCGCCGCGGACCGATTCTGCAAGCACGGGATCCCGAGTCAGAAACAGCAAACGTGCATGCAAGCCTCGTTGGCCGTACGAATTCTGCAATGCATTCTCGGAAGCAGCCACCTGAACAACCAATCAACAGAGTGTTTCCGATGTGGCAGCGCTTGTGATCTGGAGGTCAAAGCGGCGCGTTATTGATCCGTATCCGTGTCGACCGCGCTCTGAAACTGGAGCGGCGTCCCGAAGCGATAGCCCTGCCCGATGACCGTATGGATCAGCGGCACGTCATATCCGCGATCGATCTTTTTGCGCAGCGCCGAGATGTAGACATCCACGATGTTGCTTTCGGGCTCGTAGTTCATGTCCCACACCTTCTCGATGATCTGCGTCCGCGACAGCACCTTGTCGAGGTTCTGCATCAGGTGCGACAACAACATGTATTCGCGCGTCGACAACTCGATCATTTCGTCCCCACGGAACGCAACCCGACGATCCGTGTCGAGGGTCAGATCGTGCACCTTGAGGGTCTTGACGTCTTCCGCCAAAGAGCCGCGCCGGATCAGCGCCCGCAGCCGAGCCAGCAGCTCATCAAAGGCAAAGGGCTTGGTCACATAATCGTCGACGCCGGCGTCCAGCGCCGCGACCTTGTCCTCGACATCGCTGAGCGACGTCAACATGAGGATCGGCGTCTGCATTTTTCGTCGCCGCAGGTTCTTGCAGATCTGCAAGCCGTCCTGACCCGGCAGCATGAAGTCCAGGATGAGCGCGTCGTACGGATCGGTCCATGCGAGCTCTTCGCCGTCAAAACCGTCTTCGGCCGTATCCACCGCAAAACCGTGCTCACGCAAGCCGCGCGTCAGACCAGCAGAAAGCTTGGGATTGTCTTCAACCAGGAGTACACGCATGAGGATGACCAAATTGGGTGAATGAACGACCACAGCGTATGCCCGCACTCTCGAAGCGCCTCTACTTCAAATGAAAATCTCTTCATCCAACGCTCATGCTGAGCCCTTGCGAATTTCCTGGGTTTCCCCGACCAAAAGCCGACGCCAACGGGCGGGCCGTCCACCTGTCACCGGTGGTTCGCCACGGTGCCGCTGCCGCAATGCTCACCGCAACAGGTGGCCGCGATTCGCCTCGGCGTGTTCAGCACAAAGCGATCAGGCGTCCGGGATTGTGTTTCGTGAGCAGCTCAATCTGGCCGGCGTCGAGTTTGAGATGGCATTGGAGACGTTCCGCCGCCAGCGCCAGGCTTACCGCCGAACCGACAAGGTGGCCCCCATCGGGCGAGCGTGCGACGAGGTCGTCGCCGATCTCAAGGTCCCAGCGTGACAATGTGAAGCGACCGGGCCCCAATCCCGCGGGCGCGATGGCGTCGCTGACGACCACACAATTGTCCAGACCCGCCGTACGCAGATAGTTGCCTAACGCGAGAAACGGCACGTGCGCGCCGTCGGCGATGAAGCAAAGCGTCAACCGATCCGCCAAGCCGAGCGCCCGCTGGATGATGTTGTCGTGGCGTGGTAACAACGAAGGACAGCCGTTGCCCAGATGCGTGAACGCCGACAAGCCCGCGTCGATCGCGGCCAGCAGCACCTCCCGGCTGGGGTTGCAATGCCCGGCAGAAACCACCACGCCCCGGCTGGCCAGCCAGCGTGTCGTCACCAGACCGGCATCGTGCTCGGGCGCGAGCGTCACCATGCGCACCAGACCGCCACCGGCATCAAAGAACCGACGCATCACCTCCACGTTGGCCGGCCAACACCGCATCACCATCACCCACCAACAACAAACCGCCCAACACCAGCTCACCGTTGCCCGCACCGGCCTGGAAACCCAACTCCGCCACTGACGCACCGTCGTTACCGACACCCCTCACCTTCCCGCTCGACACCCGGCGGCGTCCCCGGGCGGGCGCTTCCGGGGAGAGACGCGGGGGCTCCGGGAGTTGCCCCCAGCACACCGCCCCGGGGGAATCCGATACCCGCCGATGGTCTACTCCCCGTTTCCTGCTCCGTTTCAAGTGCGACTTTCTGGATGATGTCTGGATCACCCCTGAAGGCGCACGATGATGAAGAAGCGCTTTACGGAACAGCAGATCGCGTTCGCCCTCCATCAGGCGGAGTCGATCACCTCCGTGACGCGCTGATACCGTCGGAGCGGGTGTCCCGCCGCCGAACCCCATGGGCCGATGCAACCACACCACGATCAGCGGCTCCCGGTCCGCGATGACGCCGGACGCCTCGCGTCGGGCGGCAGCGGTTCCTACAACACCGCAGTCGACGCTTCACCCCTAGCCCGAGCGTGGATCGCGGAGCATCACGACGCGTTGGCCGGCTTTGACGTAAGGCGTGGAGGTGCTGAGCGGACGGGGCATGACGAAGACCTCCAAGGAAGTTCTGCGGCATAATGCCGCACAAATCCGCGGTGGCCGACGCCGCCGAGTCCGCGAGACGCGGGAAGCGGAAAGCGTGTTTTTCCACGCTTTCGGCGGGTTTTGCGAAGTGGAGCCTACCGGGATCGAACCGGTGACCTATTGCTTGCAAAGCAATCGCTCTCCCAGCTGAGCTAAGGCCCCAACGCGGGGATCATAGCGGCTCCGGCGATCGCTTCCGAGCGGCAGCGGCGCAATGTGCGGTGCTTCGACCGCGGGAATTTCTTCCTACGCTAGCCGGTCGTGATCGTGGCCACCGCATCGTTGTGGCACCAAGCATTTTATCCCCCCACCCAGGAGTCTCCAGAGATGATCGACAGCAACTTTCGGATCGGCGCGGCGTTGGCGATCGGCATGTTCGCAGGGACCACGGCCGGCGCCGAGTCCGCCACGTACGACTTCGCCGATCCCAAGGGCGTTAACGGCGTGATGTTCGTGCTGGATTCGCAGCTCGAGCCCATCGTCGGCATCGGCGGGGGCATCACGGGCGAGGTGACCTACGACCCCGAGAATCCGCAAAGCTTCTCGGGCGCGATTTCGCTGGACGCGACAACGCTGCATCTCGTGAACGACCGGATGACGCAGGTGATGTTCGGGGGCGATTGGCTCAACGTGGAGGAGCGGCCAACGATCACGGTGACTTTCCACGACGTGGCGTCGGTGGAGGAAGCACACCACGAACACGACCACAGCAACACCGAGCACGCCGACGAAGACCACCACGCGACGGTGCTCACTGTGAATGGCACGCTGACCTTCGGGCCGGTAAGCCTGGACAAGCAGTTTGTGATCGAGCCGACCGTGATCCAGGACGGCGGGACGCAGCGCGGGGCCGGCTCGGGCGATCTGCTCGTGCTGCGGAGCGTGTTCACGGTGGATCGTTTCGATCTGGGCATCGAAGACCCCGGCGTCGAGAAGGTCGCGCGGTCGATCGAAATCACCGTGCCCATCGCCGGCTACGCGAAGTCGGCGGAGTAAAGCCAGGAATCCCGGGGCCCACCGCCAGACGCGGTGGGCCTGGTTTGCGCTGTTGGCCTTGAGCACCTATTCGCTCCTGCGGAGAACTGTGATGCGTGCGATTCTTTTGAGTTTGGCGGCGTGGTGCGTTTGCATCGCGACATGGTCGGCGTCGGCGGAACGACTGGTGGTGTTCGTGGACGGCGGCGGCTCGGCGTTGCAGCAGGCCTTCGCAGACGAGCAGCTTCCGGCCCTGCGCGAACTGGGCGAGGAATTGGGAGTGACGGTGGAGGTGTTCGATGTGGCGCAGCGCGGCGTTACGCCGCAAGGCGTGGGCCTCACGCCGATGATCGCGTTTCAGAACTGGCGCGGCACGTCGATCTATCAGGGCCGGTACACGACGCTGGACCGCGTGAAGAACTTCGTGCGGACCGCGCGCTTCCAGTCGCAGGGCGATGCGCCGTTTGTCCGGGAGAGCGTGCCGGTGCGCGAATCGGGCCGCATGAAGTTGGCGGTGCCGATCAAGGTCACGGCGTTCGCCGGCCCCGGCGGGGTCGAAGCCGATACGGCCGATTTCCGCGACGACTTGCCGAACATCATCGCGGCCGGCATGCCGGGCTTCGCGTTGGCCGAGCGCGTTGAATTGGGCCGCAGCGATCGGTCGTGGTACGCCGATTTCCATCCGTACGTCAGCGAAGACGGCACGCTGTATGTCAGCACCGAGTTGTATTCGCAGTTCCACTGTCACGAGCCGGTGAAGTCCTGGCTCGATGCTCCGGTGTCGGGTCCGATCGCCGACCGCGACTCTGTCTTCGCGCAAGCCGCCGCGCGCATCGAGGCGGAGATCACCCGGCAGCTCGCTGAATCGCAACTCGGCGACGGCTTCGACGTCGTGGCCGTGCCGAGCGTGTCCTGGGAGCAGGCCGGCCTGCCGCTTCCGGCCAGGCCCGCGCAGTCGGACGCCGACGTCGCCGCCGACTTCGCCATGCCCGGCTCGTGGACGGTCGATGCCTCCGCCCAAGAAAGCCAACCCGCCGTGCAGTTCACCTGGCCCCCGCCGGTCGATGCGTACAGCGGCGAGGCAACGGAGCTCGCCGGCGACGTGCGCCTCGGCGGCGACGCGACCAACGGCTGGCGCTACGCCGACCTCACCGGCCGGTTCACCGTCGATCCGACATCCGTCACCATGGGCGAGCCGGACCTCGACGCGTACATCCACTCGGGCGTGCTCGAAGTCGGCGCGTATCCCGAAGCTTCCTTCACCCTCCAACGCGTTGAGGTTCAACCCGCCTTCGCCGATCAGCCCGTCACGCTCGGCGAGCTCGTGCCCGTCACGCTGCACGGCATCTTCACGATGAAAGGCGTCGCGATCCCGCTGACGGTCCCCATGAGCGTCGAGGCTTTCGTCGGCGACGACGGCCAACCGCGCCTGTCGTTCACCGGGCAGTGGACGCTCCCGCTGGACACGCCGTGGAACATCGAAGGCCCGCCGGGCCCGAAAGCCGCGAGCAACCTCATGAAGTTCGCCTGCCGCATCGTGCTCGAACCCGCGGAGTGAAGCGCGACTCATGACGCGTGGCTCGTGGCTTGTGGCTCGTGGCTTGTGGTCACTCGATCGCGGGGCGCGGCTTGGTCGGCTTCTCCACGCCGCGTCGTGCCTGGAAGAAGCGCCGCAACACACCCCCGCACGCCTCGGCCAGCACGCCGGCCGTCACGTCCAGCCGGTGGTTGAACCGCAGGTCCGTGCACAGCGCGTGCAGCGTGTGCACGCAGCCCATCTTCGGGTCCGCCGCGCCGTACACCAGCCGTGACACGCGCGCGTTCACCAGCGCTCCGGCACACATCGGGCAGGGCTCGAGCGTGACGTAAAGCGTGCAGCCGTCCAGCCGCCACAGCCCCCGCCGCTGCGCCGCGTCGCGCAGCGCGAGCACTTCGGCGTGGGCCGTCGGGTCCGCGTTTGACTCGCGCAGATTGAACGCCTCGGCCAGCACCTCGCCGTGCTCATCCACCACCACGGCCCCCACCGGCACCTCGCCGCGCGCCGCGGCCTGCTCGGCCAACGTCAGCGCGCGGGCCATCCACGCTGCGTCGCGCTCGTCCTGCCGATCCTCCTCAGCCATCCTGCCAAGGTACGCCCTCGCCGGCCGGGCCGTAAACTCCCCACCATGCGTGACCAACTCCCCAAGCTCATCATCGTCGGCCTGTTGCTCCTCGTCGTCGGCCTGCCGTTTGTCCTCCGCGCCGCCGGCCTGGCCACTCAGAGCACCACGGCCGACCTGCCCGACGATGCGCCGCGGCTGGTCATCTACTCGCCGCACAACGAGCAGATCCGCGATGAGCTCACGCTGGGCTTCAATCGCCACCGCGTCGCGCTCGGCCAGCCGCCGGTGCGCATCGAGTGGCGCACCTCCGGCGGAACGTCCGACCTGCGACGCGGCATCCTCAGTCAATACGAAGCGGTGGCCGCACGCGGCTCCATCGACGATGGCATCGGGGCCGACCTGTTCTTCGGCGGCGGCGAGTACGACCACACCAAGCTCGCCTCGGGCATCAAAGTCGGCGACACCGCTCAACCCGTCGCCGCCGTGCCGCAGCTTCCGGGGGGGCTGCTCGACGAAGTCTTCGCGGCACGCGACATCGGCGGCGAGGCGCTCGTGCATCCCGAGGAACTGTGGATCGGCACCGCCCTCTCATCCTTCGGGCTGGTCTACAACCGCGACCTGCTCGACATGCTCGGCATCGATGAGCCCACGACGTGGCAGGACCTGGCCGACCCGCGCTTCGCGGATTGGATCGCGATGGCCGACCCGGGGCACTCGGGCTCGATCGGCGCTGCGCTCGAGACGGTGCTGCGTCGTCAAGGCTGGAACCAGGGCTGGTCCACGCTGCGACGGATCTTCGCGAACAGCCGGTACTTCTCCGCCTCGGCCAGCAAAGTCCCGCTGGACGTGGCGCGCGGGGATGCGGCCGCGGGCATGGCCATCGATTTCTATGGGCGCTTCCAGGCGGGCGCGACCAAACGCGAAGGCGCGCTTTCCAAAGTCGGTTACGCCGACCCGCAAGTGGGTGG
>CAZIXN010000109.1:0-8926 GCA_964543215.1 uncultured Phycisphaera sp. | reverse complement strand
GCAGCATGGCGGACTGGCCGCGCTGGAGCGTGACGGGCTGGTCGAGGTGGTAGGCGAAGAGACTGCCCAAGTCGGCGGCGGAGGCGGCGGCGGTGACGGCGGATTCGAGGGTGTTGAAGGCGTCAGCGAATTCGGGGGCGGCACTGGCCGGTGAAGCGGCTCGTCTGAGTTCGACGCTTTGGAGCATGCGAGCGCTTTGGGGGGAGAGGCCGCGCGCGTCTTCGGCGAGGCCCATGCCCATGCCGCCCATGAAGCCAATTGCGTCACTGGCCTCGGATTCGACCATCGCAAACCCCTGGTCGTACTTCTGCGGTCGGAGTCCCGCGTAGCGTTCGGGCTGCACGACGGGGCGGCTGAGGTATTCGGGGGCGTAGAGATTCTGCACGAAGCTGACGGGTCGGCCGGAGACGAGCGAGATGTGGATGTCGTCCCAGTCGGTGTCGGTGGTGTTGTCGACGATGGCCCAGGCCTGGAGCAGCGGCTCTTCCTGCGTGAGGTCGAGGCGATACGTCAATTTCCAGAGCGGGGTTTCGAGCAGGTAGGACACGGCGACCTGGTCGGAGGCTTCGGCGAAGTTGAGGGTGAGCGGCTTGGCGTCGCGCTGTCGGGTCGAGCCGAGCAGGGTGAGGGCTTTGTTGAGTTCGTCGTTGAGGGCGGGGTCGTTGATGGCGACGTTGGTGATCTGGTCGAGCGGGACGTTCTGGAGGCCGCGGTCGGTGGCGAGGGTGAGGAGGTGTTCGGTGTAGGTTTCGTCGTCGACGATGCGTTTGCGTTCGGAGACGCCGAGGAGTCGGCCGACGAGCTCGTCGCGGTTGCCCGAGGTGCTTAGGACCAGCTCGATGCCGCGGAGTTGGGCGAGGACGTCGGCGAGGGAGGCGGCTTGGGAGAGGTCGATGCCGAAGCCGGCGAGGCGCTGTTCGACGGGTTCCTGGCCGGGATAGTCGACGGCGACGGCGCCGGATGCGCCGCGGACGAGGAGGGACTTGAGGACGTCGTTGAGTTGGGCGTCGGTGAAGCGGAAAGTGGGTTGAGCGTTGGCGTCGATGGGGCCGGCGTGCTCGAAGTAGCCGACGCCCGAGGAGTAGAGGGTGACGCGTTTGAGGGGCAGGGGGTTTTGAGGGGCTTGTGGGTCCGCGGCTTGCCGTTGCTCAGCCGTCGGCTTTGGGGGGGTGGCGGCGAGGGTGGCGGCGGCGGGGAGAGTGGCCAGGAGCAGGGCGACGGAGAGGCGGGTGGTTCGGGCGTTGGGAGTCGTGCGGGGCATGGCGGGTTGGTTCCGGGGGTGTGAAGCTGGGAAGCGGAGGGTGGCGGGGCGACCCTTCAGGCTACGGCGTTGGACGCAGTTGGAAGGGTTGGGGTTCCCGGGACGGTGAAAATTTGGTGCGTTTGCGGGATGTTCCCGATGCCGGCGTGGGCGGGCGTGTTATGGTTGACTGCCAGAGAGGCCCGCGGGGAGGTCCAACCCACCTTGATTTGATTTGGAGAAAGCGGCGATGTCGCAGGCGATGCCGGATCCGGTGAGCATGGAGCGCAAGCGCTGGGAAGCGGACGGGCTGGAGCGTGCGCACGTGGAGGCGTTGCAGCGTCCGTCGCGGCGGCGGACGGCCGGAGCTTATCGGGGCGTGGGAGATGCGCCGTACGACGGCGACCTGCACCTGCTGGATGGCCGGGGCTGGTGGCATCCGTGGGCGGGCGGGCTGGTGTGCGTGGCGGTGCCGGCGATGCTGAAGGGGATTCCGGGTTCGCCGTGGTGGGAGTTTTTGCCGGTTTTCGTGGCGTTGGCGATCGGGCTGGGGGTGGTTTACGTTGGGTGGAAGGTCGGCAACCCGGTGCAGCGGGCGTGCTGCGTGTGCCTGGCGGTGGCGATGATGGGTTTGGGGGCGAAGGTCGGCGACTGGGCGATCGGGGCGCACATCTACAACGGCTCGCTGCAGCAGATGGACGCGGCGTACGAGCTCTGAGCGTTGAGCGCCGCAATGCGAGCCGACCGGCGATGCAGACCGCGGGTTCTCGGACCCGGCGGCGTCTTTTGTCCAGCGGTGGACATGGTGGCGGCGATGGGTCGATGCGTATTGGACGAACCCGGCGGACCCGGGCTGCGTGTGAACCGGCCGGGCGTTGCCCGGTGTCCGGCCCGCGCGGCCGAGTAAGCTGTCGGGTTGTTCGCCGTTTGCCCTTTCCCGGATGATGTCCGCATGATTGATCGCCGCCCCGCTGCCGCCTCCGTTGTTCCGCCCGTCTCTGCGCTGCTGATTTCGGCGGTGTTCCTGGGTGGCTGTGTCACCGGCGCGGGCAGCCCGACGCGCGTCCGCGGCGGTACGGCGGGCGAGACGCGGATCGACGAGCGCGCCCAGGAACGCGTCGAGATCGCCGAACGGCTGATGGACCAGGGCCGGCTGGACGCGGCGTTGGCGGAGTTCGGCCTGGCGCTCGAAGACAACCCCGACCTGATCGAAGCCCACCTGGGCATGGGCGAGATCTACCGCAAGCGTGGCCAGAACGACATCGCGCTCCGCCTGTTCCAGCAAGCGCTGGCCACCAACACGCAGGACAACGAGAAGCGCGCCGAGGCGTACTACGGCATCGGCATCACCTCGCAGGTGCTCGGGCAGGTCAACGACGCGATCCGGGCGTACCTGCAGGCGCTCGTGCTGGATCCCACCAAGACCGACGCCAACCGCGATCTGGGCACCGCCTACGTCCAGGCCGGCCGACCGGATTACGCTGTCGCCTACGCCAAGAAAGCCACCGAGCTCAACCCTGAAGATCAGGCCGCCTGGTGCAACCTCGCGGCGGTCTACAACCTGCTCGGTCAATACGGCGAGGCGTTGCGTTGCTACCGGCTCGCCACCGAGCTGGGCCCGCTGGACGACCCGGTGTTGCTGGGCCTGGCCGACACGCACCTCAAGCTGGGCAACTTCCAGCGCGCGGCCAACACGCTCGAATCGGTCATCCGCGCCCGGCCGACGTCCACCGCCTACGAACGCCTGGGCTACGCCGAGTTCAAACGACGCGACTTCCGCACGTCGCTGCAGCACTACCGACGGGCGGTCGAGCTCAACCCGCGTGAAACCGCCGCGCACAACGGCATCGGAGCGGTGCTCGTCACGTACTACATCCAGGGCGAACGCAAGAACCGCGCCCAACTCGAAGAAGCCCTCAACGCCTGGCGCACCAGCTTGCGCATCCGCCCCAACCAGCCGCAGATCGTCAACCTGCTGGGCCGGTATCAGCGGCCGGGCTGATTGCGGGGAACAGGGAGCGGGGAACAGGGAACAGGGAGCAGGGAGCAGGGAACAGGGAGCAGGGAGCAGGGAGCAGGGATCGGGCACCCGTCATGCCATCGGTAGCCGAAGGCCCACGGCCTGCGGTGACCCAAGCACAACGCGATACGCTCTGACTTCCCCGGTCCCTGTTCCCCGAACCCCGATCCCGACGAGCCCATGCCCATCACCTTTCAACGACACACGCTGCCCAACGGCCTGACGATCCTCGCCGAAATCGATCCCGATGCGCACACCGCGGCGCTGGGATTCTTCGTCCGCGCCGGCGCACGCGATGAAGTTCCCGCGGTCATGGGCGTCTCGCACTTCCTCGAACACATGATGTTCAAAGGCACACCCCGCCGCAGCGCCGACGATGTGAACCGCGAGTTCGACGAGATCGGGGCCGACTACAACGCCTTCACCAGCCACGAGCAGACGGTGTATTACGCCCACGTGTTGCCCGAGTTCCTGCCGCGCGTCGTGGACCTGCTGGCGGACATGCTTCGGCCGTCGCTCCGCCCCGACGATTTCGACATGGAAAAAAAGGTGATCCTCGAAGAGATCGGGATGTACGACGACCGACCCGAGTGGCGTCTCCAGGACCGCCTGCTCGAAGAACACTTCGGCGATCACCCGCTGGGGTACCGCGTGCTGGGCACCTCCGACACCGTCTCGGCCCTCACGCCCGAGCAGATGCGCAGCTACTTCCAGGGCCGGTACAGCCCGGACAACATCGTCGTCGCCGCCGCGGGCAAGGTGGACTTCGATCAACTCTGCCGCGACCTGGAAGCGCGCTGCGGGCAATGGGAAGCGGCGCACGTGACGCGCGAGCACGGCACGGCCGAGCCCGATGGCAAACGCCTGGTCATCGAAGACCCGCGCATCAGCCGGACGTATCTCGCGTTCCTCACGCCCGGGCCCTCGGCGCAGGACGATCACCGCTACGCCGCGAAGGTGCTCTCGGACATCCTGGGCGATGCGGACGGCTCGCGTCTGTACTGGGCGCTGATCGATCCGGGTCTGGCGGACGAGGCGGATTTTTCGTCGATGCCGCAGGACCGAAGCGGCGCGTTCCTGGGCTACGCGACGTGCGACCCGGCGCGGGCCGATGACGTCGAAGACGCGCTGCTGGCCACGATCGACGCGGCGGTGCGGGATCAACCCATCACCGCCGATGAAGTCGAGCGGGCGGTGAACAAGCTCGCGACGCTGGCGACGCTGCAGGGCGAGCGCCCTTCCGGCCGGATGCACGGGCTGGGGTCGCGCTGGCTGTACCACGGCCGGTACCGCTCTCTGGAAGCCGAACTCGCGGCGCTGCAAGCGGTGACGCCCGGCGACGTCGCGTCGCTGCTCAGCACCTTCCCGCTCTCGCCGAAAACGATCCTGCGTCAGCAGCCGGGAGGTGGATCGTGACCGCGGCCGAAGGAATCGCAGAGGAGGCAGAGGCGCAGAGGCGTAGAGAGGAAGGTATGGACGAGCAGGATTTGGGCGGCGCGTTGACGGAGCGGGTGATCGAAGCGGCCATCGCGGTCCATCGGCACTTTGGGCCGGGCTTTCTGGAGAAGACGTATCACCGGGCGTTGGAGATCGAATTGCGCCGCCGAAGCATCGGCTTCGCATCGGAGGTTCCAGTGGAGCTGAAGTATCGCGGAGAGACGGTCGGTGATGGCCGGATCGATCTCTTGATTGAAGCAACCCTGGTGGTCGAACTCAAAGCGACCAAAGGCGATGCGGACGAGTTCAAACGTCAGGTCGCGGCTTATCTCAAAGCCACCGGCCATCCGCTTGGCCTGGTGATCCATTTCCACCACCCGCGTCTGGTCGATGGCGTCGCGCGCGTCGCTCATTCTCATCGTTGACCGGCCTCTGCGTCTCTGCGCCTCTGCCTACTCTGCGATTCTTTCGGTCTACACCCGCCATGCACCCGATCCAAGACATCCTCACCGATTTGCGTGCCGGCCGCGTCATCGTGCTCCTTGACGATGAAGGCCGGGAAGACGAGGGCGACCTGGTTTGCGCGTCGCAGTTCGCCACGCCCGAGGTGGTGAACTTCATGCTGCGTGAAGGCCGGGGGATGTTGTTCGTGTCGCTCACCGGCGAGGCCTGCGATCGTTTGCAACTTCCGCCGCAGCACAGCGTCAACACCACGCAGCGCGGCACGGCCTACACCGTCACCGTCGACGCCGTCGCCCGACTCGGCGTCACCACCGGCGTGTCCGCGCAGGACCGCTCGACCACCATCACCAAACTTGCGGACCCCAAGGCCTCGCCGCTGGACTTCGACCGGCCGGGCCACGTGCAGCCGCTGCGGGCGCGCGACGGCGGGACGCTCGTCCGCGCGGGACACACCGAAGGCCTGATCGATTTGATGCGGCTCGCGGGGCTTTCGCCCTGTGCGGTGGGCATCGAGGTGATGAACGACGACGGCACGATGGCGCGTCGGCCGCAGATCGATGCGCTCTGCGCGAAGTTCGATCTCAAGGTCTGCACCGTGGCGGACGTCATCCAACACCGCCTCGAGCGCGACCGACTCATCGAGCGCATCGATGTCGTGCCGTTCACCAACGAGCTGGGCGACTGGCGGCTGGTGGCGTATCGCTCGGCGGTGGACCCGTTCCCGCATGTCGCGCTGGTGTGTGGTGAGCAGCTCGCAAAGTGGGACGACTTCGGCGAAGCGATCGATACGCAGGAAGCGGTGCTCGTCCGCATGCACAGCCAGAACCTGCTCGGCGACGTCTTCGGCGACACCACGCAACCCTCGGGCCAGACGCTCCGCACCGCGATGCAGATGATCCAGCGCGAGCGTTGTGGCGCGGTCGTGTATCTCCGCCACGAAGGCATGGGCAGAGGCCTGCTCAAAGCCCTGCAGACCGGCACCCCTCCGCCGGGCTCGGCCGACCCGCACGACGAACGCATCCAACTCGGCGTTAACCACGCCACGCCCGGCACCGCCCCGCCCTCCAACAAGGCCGACTACGGCATCGGCTGCCAGATCCTCCGCGACTTAGGGATCCGACGCATGCGCCTGATCACCGCCCACCCCTTCACGCCCACCGCCCTGTCGGGCTACGGCCTGGAGATCGACGGGTTTGTGACGCCGCAACCGTGAAGCGCAAAAAAGAAGCCCGCGTTCAATGAACGCGGGCTTCGGATTTTGATGATGTCGACGGCTTACGCCAATTCCTTCAGCGCCGCTTCGAACTCGGGCTTGCCGGTGACGCCGACGAACTTCTTGACGACTTCGCCGCCTTTGAAAACCAGCACGGTGGGGATGGCCTGGATGCCGTACTTCGTGGAGACGTCTCGGTTGGCGTCGGTGTCGACCTTGCCGACCTTGACCTTGCCCTCGAACGTGGTGGCGACTTCGTCGATGGTCGGGGCGAGCATGCGGCAGGGCATGCACCACTCGGCCCAGAAATCCACAAGCACGGGCTTGTCGGACTTGACGACTTCTTCTTCGAAATTGGCGTCGGTGAACTCTTTAACGGCTTCGCTGGCCATGGTGGGCTCCTTGCGTGGGGGCGGTGTGATGGATCGACCGGTTTCCGCAGTGTAGCGGTCCGGGCGGGGACGATCCGAAACCGCAATGACCAACGTTTCCTCGGCGGCGGCTATTCCCGCGGAAATCGCCTGGAGGTTTTTGTGCTTCCGTGGGTCGGTAGATTTGGAGCATGTTGACGCACCGCGTGATCCCGTGTCTGGATGTCCGTGACGGCCGAGTGGTCAAGGGCGTGAACTTTGTGGACATCCGCGACGCGGGCGATCCGGTGGAAGTCGCGGAGGCGTACGACGCGCAGGGTGCGGACGAGTTGGTGTTCCTGGACATCAACGCGAGCCACGAGGGCCGGGGCATCATGCTCGACGTCGTGCGCCGCGTGGCCGAGCGCTGCTTCATGCCCTTCACGGTCGGCGGGGGCATCCGCACGATCGAGGATGTGACGCAGCTCGTGCAGGCCGGCGCGGAGAAGGTGAGCATCAACACGGCCGCGGTGCTTAATCCGGACATCGTGCGTCAGACCGCGGCACGGTTCGGACGCTGCGCGACGGTGGTGAATATCGATCCCAAGCGCGTGCCGATCGACGAGTTGACGGCTCGGCTGAACAACGCGGCGTCGCCCACGGAATCGTCGGCCCGGCCGGGCTTCGCCTTCGAGGTCCACACGCACGGCGGGCGCAAGGGCACGGGCCTGGACCCGGTGGCGTACGCACGCAAAGTCGTCGAACTCGGCGCGGGCGAGATCGTGCTCACGAGTATGGACGCCGACGGCGTGAAGACCGGCTACGACCTGGAGATCACGCGGCTGATTTCCGAAGCCGTCGATGTGCCGGTGGTGGCGTCGGGCGGCTGCGGCAACCCGCAACACATGATCGACGTGCTGCAACAGACGCGGGCCGATGCGGTGCTGGCCGCGAGCATCTTCCACTACGGCGAGTTCACGATTGCGCAGACGAAGCAGGCGATGCGCGACGCGGGATTGCCGGTGCGGATGGTGGGCTAGGGATGATTGAAGACAGAGCGTCGCGTGAAACGTCTGGGAGGGGATGCCTTCACTCATCGATTCAGAAAATGCGACACCACGTCGCCGACGGTGATGTTCGACGCGTCGGCCTCGGCCTGCTGCACGGGCGAGAACTCCGTGACCGCGGGTTTGTTCACCAACTCGATCGCGGTGTCGTCGCTGACTTTGCGGAGACCCACCGAGCCGTCGCCGGACACCGACACGATCCACCGGCCGTCCTCCAGCGAGCGGTACGCGATCTTGCCGTGCTCGGCCCGCGCGTCGTCCCAATCGATCCTGGCGAGCGCCGAGTCGATCAGCGTGCCCCGGCTGGGCGGCGTGTGCTCGTCGAACACGCGGCGGATCCAAAGCTTGCCGTCCAGCACGGCGTAGTCGATGAACACCTCGTCCTTGGCCGAGTACGGCGTCTCGATGCGCTCGAGCACGCCGTCGGCCCCGCGCACGACCACCGAAACCGCGTCGCCCTTCACGATCAATTCCGTCACGGCGGCCCGCGTCACCGCGGCGTTGTACCGGTCCGTCAGCGCGGCGTGTTCTTCCTGCAGCGCGCTTAGGCGGGCACGGAAGATGTCGGCCGTGACCGCGTCCCGGGCCACCCGATAACCCAGCAGGCTCAGACCCGTCAGCAGGATCAGCACGGCCCACGACGACGGACGCAACAGGGCTTTCGAGACTCCGGGCATAGAAGGATGATCGGCGATCCGCGCGGTTCGGCAACAACGAGAACCCTTCGGCGTAGGCTCCCCGTATGCGACGCAGGAACTGGCGACACATCCTCGACGACCGAGCGGTTCTCGGGCCGCTACTGGTCGCTGGCGTGCTCGTGGTGGGCTTCGTGCTGCCCAAGGCCTGTGACGGCGGGCGCGACGCGGTGGTGGGCTACAGGATGGCGCAACTCGCCGAGCCCATCGAGCGGCACGCCCGCGCGGCGGGGCTGGAGATGGCACTGGTGCAGGCGGTGGTCGTCGCCGAATCGTCCGGCAACCCGGCGGCGTATTCAAGCGCGCAGGCGAAAGGCCTGATGCAGATCACGCCCGTCACGCACACCGATGCGATGCAGCGCTTCGACCTGCCCGAGGGCGACCTGTTCGACCCGGACTACAACCTGCAAGTCGGCACGCGCTACCTCGCGCATCTGCTCGA
>CAZIXN010000108.1:4742-9064 GCA_964543215.1 uncultured Phycisphaera sp. | reverse complement strand
TAATCCAACGCGACCGGCTTCACGACAATCCAACGCATCCCAACACCGGCCCCCGCCCACGCGGGGGCCGGTTGTTTTATACAAAGCGGCGGCCGGTGGCCGCTGCCGGGTCGGTGGACGGCGAGAAGGCACGCTGGCCTGGGGTTGCGTCGGGGAGGAATCTTCCCTCACCCGGCAGCGGCCACCGGCCGCCGCTTTATCAATTCACCGCCGTGAGTATGCTCACGCACCCGTGACCGAACCCGCATCCGCCATCCAACTCCGCCGTGCCCGCGTGGACGACGTGCCCGAGATCGGCGGGATCATCAACGATGCGGCCGAGTTCGGGCTGATGCTGCCCAAGAGCTACGCGCAGCTGTACGAGAACGTGCGCGAGTTTCAGGTGGCGGTGGATGCGCAGGACGATGTGCTGGGCGTGTGCGGGCTGTCGATCATCTGGGCCGATCTGGCCGAGGTCGTCTCGCTGGCGGTGTCGCCGGGGCATCGCGGCAAAGGGTTGGGCCGGAAGCTGGTGGAGGCGGTGCTCGACGAAGCGCGGGCGCTGAAGATCCGGCGGGTGATGTCGCTGACGTACGAGCAGCGATTTTTCGAGAAGCTCGGCTTCGTGATTGTTGATCGGCAGAAGCTGCCCATGAAGGTGTGGGCGGACTGCGTGCGTTGCCCGAAGAACGCGGCGTGCGACGAGATCGCGATGATCCGCGTGTTCGAGGATATTCCGCAGCCGCCGCCGCCGCCGGTGAACGCGCCCAGGAAGTTCGAGGCCCCGGTGGTGTTGACGACGCTCACGCGTGACGGGCAGACGCCGTGACGCGGCGGGCTTATTGCGGGAGCATTTCGATTCCGAGCATCGGCAGCCAGGCGGCGGTGGTCATGAGGTGTCGCCCGTGGTCCTGCCCGGTGTCGCCGGCGTAGCCGAACACGGCGAAGTTGCCGGCCGTCGTGCGGTCGCGGAGGTGGAGTTCGTTCACGGCGTAGCGCTCGGCGTGTTCGGCGGCCTGTTTATCGCTCACGCGTTCGACGCCCAGCCCGAGGCGCGCCACCAGCGCGGCGGCGACCTCGTGCGTGCCGGCGTAGCCGCCCGGCGGGAGGTACGTGTGCGTCACGACAAAGACCTTGTCCCCGGCGATCGCGCGCTGCGCGAAGGCGACGTATGGCTCGACGTGGGCCGGCTCGACGGTCCGCGGAAGATCGGCGTCGCGTTCGCGTTGCTGACCTTCCGGGGGTTCGGGCGCGTAGCTGGCGTACATCGAATCGGTGAGCAGCACGCCCGACAGGCGATCGCGGTTGGCGGGTTCCTTGAGGATCTCGCGCACCGCGCCGTAGCCCGCGCTGAATGATGCGATCCACACCGGGCCCAGCGCGGCGTCTTCGTAGCCTTGCCGGCCACGCAGGGCCGACTCGGCGTCGGCGAGCAGTTCGCTGAAGCGGTTCGGCCGATTCTCGAAGGGCTCGCGATACACCGAGGACAACCCGTTGCGGTTGACGATCACGCAGGCGGCATTGAGACGCAGCGCATCGATCGCGTCGGGCATGATGTTTCGCCCGCCGTGAAAATGCACGACCAGGGCGACCCGGCCGTCGCGCGGCGTGAGGTGGTCGGGCACGTAGAGCTCGCCCATCGCCAGGGGCGTGCGTTCGCTGGGGGCCTCTTGGGTCAGCGCGGCGGTGGACGTGAGGCAGAGGCTCAACACGGCGAGGAGTTTCCAGCCAGGCATACGCGGGCTCCGTGGGACGGGTCGGGGTGAGCTCAGCCGAGCGCGGCGCGCTGCGCTTCGATGGTTGCGAGTTGCTGCTGGGTGGCGGCGAGCTGGTCGCGGGTTTCCTGCACGAGATGGGCGGGCGCTTTGTCGACGTACTTCTTGTTGCTGAGGCGCTGCTCGAAGTTGGCGATGGACTTGCGGAGGGCTTCGGCTTCCTTGTCGAGGCGGTCGGTTTCCTCGGCGGCGTTGCCGCCCAGGCCGTGCAGGTAGAGCTTGCACCCCCCGGCGAGCACGACGGCGGCGCCGTCGGGCGCCTGAACGTCGGGCCCGAACTCCCGGCCGCGGAAGTTGGCGAGGGTTTCGGCGATCCAGCGGTTGTCCGCGACGTTGCGGGCGACCGCTGCGGGTTCTTCGCTGGACAGTTCGATCGTCTCGCGTGGCGGGACTTTCGCGCGGTTGCGGGCTTCGCGGATCGCGCCGACGACCTCCTGGAGGCGAGCGAATTCCTGCTCGGCCGCCTCGTCGATGAGCACGCCCGCGACCCGCGGCCAGGAGGCGGTGACCAGCAGCTCGCTGGGTTGCAGCATCAGGCCGTCCACCGAGCGCGTGTCCGGCCAGGCGTCGTTGAGCGCTTCCCACAACCGCTCGGTGACAAACGGCATCACCGGATGCAGCAGGCGAAGCGCCGCATCGAGACACGCGGCGAGCGTGCGCTGCATCGTCGGCGACTCGGCGATGCGCGGTTTGATGGCTTCGATGTACCAGTCGCACAAGTCCCGCCAAAAGAAGTCGTACAGCGCCGTGGCGTACTCGCTGAAGGCGTAGGTTTTCAAGGCGTCGTTGCACTGTTCGACGGTGCGCGCCAGGCGCGACAGAATCCAACGCTCGGGCAGCGACGGCGCGATATCCGACAGTGGGGCGGCCGTCTCGGCCGCCGGCGGGCGGGACGGCCGCCCCACTGGAGACGCCGGCCCCGCTGGATGAGCACCCGCGTGATCGAGCTTGGTGAGCGCGAAGCGGGTCGCGTTCCACATCTTGTTGGCGAAACGCTGCCCGAGGTCGAACTTCTCACTGGTGTTGCGTGCGAGCGGCGCGTCGCCCCCGGAAGCGGTGGGCGTCGCTTCGCCGGACGCGGCGCCGTAGGAGGAGGTGATGCGCTTGCCGTTGCGTTCCTGGATCGGCGCGGCGACTTTGTGGCCGGCCCTGGTGGTGATGTAAGTCGGCGTGAACGACTCGCCGCTTCCGGGGGTGTGCGGGTCGAGCATGTCGACGGGGAGGCGGACGTCTTGCGTCTGCGTGGTCATGGACGCGAGGGTGAAGCGCATCGCGTCGCTGCCGTGGGAGTGGATGATGTCCATGGGGTCCACGCCGTTGCCCAGGGATTTGGACATTTTTTGGCCGTGCCCGTCCTGGATCATCGCGTGGATGAACACATCTTTGAAGGGCAGCGTGCCGCGGAAGTACAGGTTGAACATGACCATCCGCGACACCCAGAGCGTGATGATCTCGCGCGCGGTGCAGAGGACCGAGGTGGGGTTCCAGGTTTGGAGATCGGGCGTGTCGTCGGGCCAACCGAGCGTGGAGAGCGGCCAAAGGGCGGAGGAGAACCAGGTGTCGAGGACGTCGGGATCTTGGGTGCAAGACTCTACGTTCTGACATAAAGCATCCCAATCAATTTGGTCGAGCCAATGCCAATTAGCCCTTAGTTCTTTCGCCTTCGCCTTATCGCCAAGCATCCATGCATCGATGCCTTGTGCGACGGCATCACCCGCTCCATTTTCGCTGCAGATCAAGACAAGATTTTCCCCTTCGACGCGAGTCGAAAGCTCGCCCACCAGTCCCATCTTGCAGATCACTTTGTCCAGTTCATTATTGAAAGCTTTGGCTTGTCCCGGTTCGGTCTGGACAAACCACACCGGAATGCGATGTCCCCACCACAGTTGTCGTGAGATGCACCAATCGCGGAGATTTTCGTGCCAGGTCTGGAAGGTTTTGGCGTAGCGGGCGGGGGTGAATTTGAGGCCGGTGGTGGGGTCGCGGTCTTTTCTATCAGTGGCACCGGCTTCCAGCCGGTGATCGGCGGGGACGGCCGAGGGAAACGCCAGAAAGGCATAGTCCTCGCTGCGTTCGACCAACCCGGCCTTCACGGGATTGTTGCGGATGTACCGGGCCTTTTGATCGAACTCCTCGGCGTCACGGACGATGCGATCGAAAGACTCGTCGAGCCATACCGGGCCGGTTGCGTTGCGGTGTCGGTTGATCGCGTTGGCGCTGAAGCTTTTGATGCTGTGCAGCAGTTCCGAGAGCGGGTAGTCGGTGCCGTCGGATCGGGGCGCAGGGTTGAGCAGGAGGTGGACGTGGTCGTGCATGACCACGGCGGCGTGAAGGGTCATGCGTTGGCCGTGCCAATGCGTGCAGGCGTCGAGGACGATCTGGCGTTCGGGTTCTGTGAGTTGGCCTTGTTTGACGCGAAAGGTCAGGAAGTAAATGCTGCCATCGCGGGAGAAATGGGGGAGGTTGCGGCGGGTTTGGTGGAGGGTGGGTCGCTGCTGCGCAGCGATCACAGGCTGGAAGCCTGTGCCACTGGGGGCGAAGTCTGTGGCACTGGGGGCGAAGTCTGTG
>CAZIXN010000108.1:0-4642 GCA_964543215.1 uncultured Phycisphaera sp. | reverse complement strand
TCCCAGTCGCAGGAGCAGCCCATGGCTTTGAGCTGATCGGTGATGCGGCCTTCGTATTGGTCTTTCCATTTCTGGACTTCGGCAATGAATTGTTCACGGCCCGGGCGACCTTCGGCTTCGTCGGTTTTGTAATCCTTGAGGGATTTTTTGCCTTCGGCCTGGAGTCGTTTGTCGACGACGGTTTGCGTGGCGATGCCGGCGTGGTCGGTGCCGGGGAGCCAGACGGCGTTCTTGCCTTGCATCCGCGCGGCGCGGGTGAGGATGTCCTGCAGCGTGTTGTTGAGGGCGTGGCCGAGGTGGAGCGCGGCGGTGACGTTGGGCGGGGGGATGACGATGGCGAAGGGCTCGCCGGCGGCCGAGGGCTGCGCGCGATAGGCGTGGGCGGCGTCCCAGCGTTTGGCCATGTCGGGTTCGACGGAGGCGGGTTGGTACTGCGGGGGCAGCGGGTTGGAGGTGTGGTCGAGCATGGGGCGGTGGTGGGGGTGAGAGCCACCCACGGACGGTGTCCGCGGGCTTCGGTTGGGAAAACAAACGCGCGAGGCTTACTTGCGCTTGCGCTTTTTGTACTTGGACTTCTGCTGCGCCTTGGTCGAGCCCTTGCCGCCGGGCAGGCCTTTGAAGCCTTTGCCGCCGCCGGCCATCGCGGCCTGCATCATGCTCGGGTCCATCTGCTGCATGGCTTTGAGTTTGCCCATCATGCCCATGCCGGACATGGCCTGGCCGAGTTGGCCGATCATGTTGAAGCCCTTGACGAGCTGGGACACGTCGTTGGCCTGAACGCCCGAGCCTTTGGCGATGCGGCGGCGGCGGGAGTTGTCGAGGACTTCGACATCGCGGCGTTCGCGCGGCGTCATGGAGTTGATCATGGCCTCGGTGCGGTCGATCTGCGACTCGTCGAGGTCCAGGTCCTTGATCGCGTTGCCCACGCCCGGGAGCATGCCCAGCAGCGACTTCATGCTGCCCATGCGGCGGATGCTCTTGAGCTGCTTGAGGAAGTCTTCCATCGTCAGCTTGCCCTGGGCGAGCTTGTCCTGGATGCGCAGGGCTTCTTCTTCGCTGACCTCGGCCTGTGCTTTTTCGACGAGGCTGACGACGTCGCCCATGCCCAGGATTCGGCCGGCGATGCGGCGGGGGTGGAAGGTTTCGAGTTGGTCCAGATGTTCGCCGACGCCGATGAACTTGATCGGCTTGCCGGTGACTTCGCGGACGGACAGCGCGGCGCCGCCGCGGGTGTCGGAGTCGAACTTGGTGAGGATGATGCCGTCGATTTCGAGTTGCTGGTCGAAGGCCTTGGCGGAGTTGACGGCGTCCTGGCCGGTCATGGCGTCGAGCACGAGGAAGATGTGGTGCGGCTGTACGGCGGCGTTGACCTTGCGCAGCTCGCCCATCAGGTCGTCGTTGAGGTGGAGTCGGCCGGCGGTGTCGAGGATCAGGACGTCGGCCTTGGCGGCGCGGGCGGCTTTGAGGGCGTTGCGGCAGACGTCGACGGCGACGTTGACGGCCTGGCCGTAGGCCTTGCACTTGTCGGGCTCGCCGTGGAAGTGGATCGGCGCGGAGCCTTCGAGCGCGGCGACCTGTTCGCGGAGGACTTCGAGCTGGCGGACGGCGGCGGGGCGCTGCAGGTCGGCGGCGCAGAGCATCACCGATTTGCCCTGTTTTTTAAGAATCGCGGCGAGCTTGCCGCAGGTGGTGGTCTTGCCCGAGCCCTGGAGGCCGGCCATCATGATGACCGTCGGGCCCGGCGAGACGAAGAGGATGGGTTGCTCGGCGAGGCCGGCTTGCTGATCGTCGGCGATCTCGTCGCCGCCGAGCAGGCGGACCAGCTCGTCGTTGACGATCTTGATCATCTGCTCGCCGGGACGGACGGCGTCGAGGACGGCGGTGCCGACGGCCTGCTTCTGCACGCGCGAGCAGAAAGATTCGGCGACTTCGTAGTGCACATCCGCTTCGAGCAGGGCTTCGCGGACTTCCTCCATCGCCTCGTGGACGTTGGATTCGGAAATCTTGTCCTTGCCCGAGAGCTTGCGGAGGGCGGACTCGAATTTATCGGAGAGGTTGCCGAGCATGTGGATCGCTTTCGTCACCCGGGAGTCGGGCGCACGGGGACGGAGTTTCGGATCAAGGCTCTGACCGGAGCGGGGTGGAGTTTAGGAGATCGGGCGGGGTGATGCGGCGCGGCCCACGGCCGGAGACCGTGGGCTTGGGGGTTTGGGTTATCGGCTTTCCGGGCCGAGCGAACTGGTGCAGGCGGTTCGCGTATGGGTGTGGAACATGTCTGCGTCCTGGTGGGATCGGCTCGTGTGCAGTCGGTCGGCCGGGGCGCTCCGGGAAGGAACGGTTATGTCCGAGCACGACGGGCCGGTATCGCGTGGGCGTTGGAAGCAGTTGGACGGTGTGCTGCGCGGCGACGCGACGCGTTCCGAGGCGTTGCAAGGTGGCGAGGTGCCGGTATCGGCGAAGGCGTTGTTGCCGGCGCTTCTGGGTTTGGGGGTGGTGTACGGCTTGTGCATGGGATCGTTCGGATTGATCCGGGCGTACACGGGCACGGGTCTGGGTGAGACGGTTCGCGACTCGGTGGTGAGTGACGCGTGGTGGCAGTTGCTGGCGACGATGGTGAAGGTGCCGTTGCTGTTTGCGGCGACGCTGGTGGTGACGCTGCCTTCGCTTTATGTATTCAACGCGTTGGTGGGTTCGCGGCTGTCGGCCCGGTCGGTGTTGCGGCTGCTGGTGGCGATGCTGGGGGTGGCGTTGGCGGTGCTGGCGTCGCTGGGGCCGATCGTGGCGTTCTTCGGGGTGAGCACGACGAGCTATCCGTTCATGAAGCTGTTGAATGTGGCGTGCTTTGCGGTGGCGGGCTCGTTGGGGTTGGCGTTTTTATGGCGAACGCTGCGGCTGCTGGCGGGGCGTACGGAGCCGTTCGTGATTCCTGCGGCCTCGGCGGAAGGTGAAGCGTCGGAGGGCGCGGCGGTTGCGGGAGCGGCCTCGGCGGGTGAAAAAGACGACCGAGCCAAGGTGGTGTTCCGGGTTTGGATCGTGGTGTTTGCGTTGGTGGGGGCGCAGATGAGTTGGGTGCTGCGGCCGTTCATTGGCGACCCGGCGTTGCCGTTTGCGTGGTTCCGTGATCGCCAGAGCAATTTTTTCACCGACGTGTTCGAGGCGTTGCTGACGCTGATGGGGGTGTCGTGAGTGCGGGTACGTTTTCAGGACGGCTTGCGGGTGAAGCGACGCGGCCGATGCGGGCGGCGGATGGGGTGTTGCGGGGGCGGGCCTGGCCGAGTTCGTCGTGGGCGCTGTTGCTGTTGGTGCTGGGTTTTGGCGCGGCGTACGGATTGACGTTGGGAGCATTTGGCGGAGTGTCGCCGGACCGATGGTGGCAGATGGGGTACAGCGCGGTGAAGGTGCCGGCGTTGTTGTTGCTGACGTTTGCGTTGGGGTTGCCGAGTTTTTTTGTAGTGCATGCGCTGCTGGGTTTGTCGCGAGATTTCTCCGAGGCGGTGCGGGCCTTGCTGCGGACGCAGGCGGCGCTGACGGTGGTGTTGGCGTCGTTGGGGCCGGTGACGGCGGTGTGGTACTTGAGCGTGCCGGATTACCAGAGCGCGATCCTGTTCAACGCGGCGGTGTTCGGCGTGTCGAGTCTGGCGGGGCAGGTGGTGCTGCGTCGGGCGTACCGACCGCTGATCGCGCGGGACGCACGGCACCGCAAACTGCTCGTGGTGTGGCTGGGGATCTACGCGTTTGTGGGGATTCAGATGGGTTGGCTGTTGCGACCGTTCATCGGGAACCCGGATTTGCCCACGCGGTTCTTTCGGCCGGACGCTTGGGGGAATGCGTATGAGGCGTTGTGGTCGGCGTTGCGAAGCGTGGTGGGCGGATGATGATCGTCGGTGGAAATTTGTGAATCGAAATCGCTCGCCGTCCGTCATCATGATGGGGAACGTTCCCGAGGACTTGACGATGACCGACACCGATGCGTTGATGCGGTATGCGAGGTGGGGGGATGTGGAGGCGTTTGCGGCGCTGGTGCGGCGGTATGAGGCGCTGGTGTTCGGGGTGTGTGTTCGGCAATTGGGACGGGGGGCGGACGCGGAGGATGCAGCGCAGCTGACGTTCATGAAGCTGGCCCGGGCGGCGGCGACGATTCAGAACAAGCTCGAGGGCACGCTGGGTTCGTGGCTGCACACGACGGCGGCGCGGACGGCGATGGACCTTGGCCGGCAACGAGGCACGCGGCAGAAGCACGAGGCGGCGGCGGCCCGGCAGCAGGCGGCATCGGCGTCGGCCCGCGGGGGAACGCTCGAGACGGCGGTGATCGACACGGCGGCGTTGCGGGAGCTGTCGGCCGAGGTGGATGCGGCGCTGCTGGAACTCTCCGAAGCGCAGCGGACGCTGATCGTCGAGGTGTTTTTCCGCGGGCAGACGCAGCGTCAGGTCGCCAGGGCGACGGGGCGGTGTCAGCCGCGGGTCTGCCGGGAGCTCAAGTCGGCGGTGGCGGCGCTGCGGGCGGCGCTGGGTCGGCGGGGGGTGCTGGTTCCCGCGGGGGCGCTGCTGGCGGGTTTAGCGGCGGTGGGGGAGGCGACGGCGGGGACGGTGCCGGGCGCGGTGTCGGCGGGCTGCGCGAAGGTCGGGTTGGCGGCCGTGGGTT
>CAZIXN010000107.1:0-9208 GCA_964543215.1 uncultured Phycisphaera sp. | reverse complement strand
GGGGGGAACGATCCGTCGCGCGAGCGGTGCGCGCGTCAAGCATGAAGAGACGCACGTTCAATGAACGTGGGCTTCGGGGATGGCCATCTCCGGCTTTGGATGTGCGTCACCCCTCCACGTCTGCGTTGGCGTCCATCGCCATATTCGCGAGTTCATCCGCGCGGACGTTGTGCTCCCGGCGGACGTGCGTGAGTTCCCACTGCGGCAGGGTCGCCAGGGCGGCGCGGGCCTCGAGGCAGAGTTCCCGGATGTGCTGGGTCTTGAGCTTCCACCGGCCGTTGACCTGGTTGACCACCAGTTCGCTGTCGCTGATGAACGCGACGTGGGCGGGACTGAGCGACTTGGCGAGTTGGACGCCGCGGAGCAGGCCCTGGTATTCGGCGACGTTGTTGGTGGTACGTCCCAGGAAGAAGCCGCGCTCGATGAGCGGCGTGCCGTCGTCGGCGCTGGAGACGACCACGCCGACGCTCGCCGGCCCGGGGTTGCCCCGCGAGCCGCCGTCGAAATGCACGGTCAGGCGGACGCCTGGGTCGCTCACGACTTGCTCGGCGAGAGGCCTTCGCGGATCTCGGCGGGGATGATCAGGATGCGGCCGCAGGAGTTGCACTGAGTGACCGCGTCGGGCTTGGTGATCGCGGCGTTGACCTTCTCGATGGGCAGGGCCATGAAGCACCCGTGGCAGGTGTATTCCATGCGGCGCTTGTTCTGCTCCTCGACGCCGCAGACCGCTTCGCCGTCGTGATCGTCCAGCAGCTTGCGGTAGAGCACCAGCACGTCGGCGGGGATGAGCGCGGCGGCCTCGTCGCGCTCGGCGGTGACTTCGGCGAGCTGGTCGCCGACCTCGGACTCGGCCTCGGCGACTTCCTTGCTGGCCATGTCCAGGAGCTTCTGCTGCTCGGCGATGCGGGCGACCAGCTCGGCGAGCTCGGCCTTGCGTTCCTCGATCTTCTCCATGTGCTCGAGGACCATTTCTTCGAGCTTGCCCTGCTCGGCCTTGAGCGCGTTGACCTCGACCAGCAGCGCGGAGTACTCCTTGTTGGTCTTCACCGAGTTCATCTGATCCCGCAGCTTGGTGGTGCGGGCTTCGGAGGACTGGGCTTCCTGCTCGAGCGTGTTGGCGTGGGCCTGGGCGTGTTTGAGTTGGCCGTGCAACTCGTCGTGCTGCTGCTGCAACTGATCGAGCTTGGTCTGCTGGGCCTTCTGACGACGCAGGCCCGCGTCGAGTCGGCTCCGCAGAGCGCTGAGGCGGGAGTCACGGGCGGCGAGGTCTTCGAGGTTCGCTTGCAGGGTCAACGGGTCGGCTCCGGGTGGCGGGCGGTCCACTATACCCGGCCTTGGCCTCGTTGACCTCGCGCGACCCGAAGCCGGCGCCGTACGACACGTCGGCTTGCAGCCGTTCGAGCGCCAGCTATACTCCGCGACCCGACGGATTGGTCGGCGCTCGGGCTCACCCGCCGGACCGATGACCGTGGAGAACCGCGATGGAAACATCCGGCCCGCATCGGTTCCGCAACACGGGGCTGTAGCTCAGTTGGGAGAGCGCTTGCATGGCATGCAAGAGGTCAGGAGTTCGAGCCTCCTCAGCTCCACTGCCCGACGCCGACCCCGTCCGAATCGAAGCCGTCCCTCGCGGGCGGCTTTTTTCGTAGGGTTCGGCGAACTTTTCCCCACCGGGGCGTTGCGTTTTTCCCCGGGCGTGTCACGATTGGACGATGATGCCCGGGGCATCGCTCGTCCGCCCCGCCCGGTCCTGCCCCCCGTCCCCGGAAGCCCGCCGCTTTGGAACAGCTCAGCTACCAGGCTCGCATGGCCCGCCGCGGCTCCCCCATCGACCACGACGTGGCCACCGCCATCGTCCGCAAGCACCTCGACGCCTCCCTGACCGTCACCGGCACGCGCAAGCTTTACGGCGGATCCATCAACCGCGTCGTCGAGTGGTTCCTCGAAGGCCCCAACGTCGGTGAAACCTCCGCCGTCAACCAGCGTGGCGTCTTCCCCCGCTCCATCGTCGCCAAGCTCAACAACTCCCGGTCCGGGAAGCTGTTCCGCCGCGAGATGGCGTCGCTGCGGGTCTATCAGGAGAACACCCGGCTGCCCGTGCCCACGCCCATCGCCTACCTCGAAAACGAGGACGGCTTCGACGGCTCGGGCCTGCTCATGGAACGCATCGCCGGCATCAACCTCTCCGAAGCCCGCGTCACCCCCAAAGGCGTTCAGGCGATGCAGGGCGACCTGGCCAAGCACGTCGTCTCGCTGCACAGCCACCACCGCGCCACCTACGGCAGCGCCCTGGAAGCCGAAGGCCCGTACCGCTGGCTCGATTCCTTTGGCCCGGTGATCTCGGAAGAATTCTTCCGCGTCCGCGAACTGCTCGGCTCCAAAGTCCGCTGGATCATCGACGACGTCATCAAGAACCTCGACGCCTGGCTGCCCGAGCAGTCCACGCCCACCCTTGTCCACGGCGACCTGTGGTCCAACAACATCATGGTCGATGATGCGCACCCCGAGAAGCCGGAGATCAAAGCCTTCATCGACGTCAGCGCGTCCTACTGCGACCCCGAATACGAACTCGCGTACCTCCGCATGTTCAACACGGCCGACGACTCGTTCTTCGAGCGTTATCGGCAGCGCCACCCGCTTAGGCCGGGCTTCTCGCGCCGCTGCCGGGTGTACTGGCTCAACACGATGATGATGCACGTCCGCGTGTTCGGCGAAAAGTACGTCCCCGGCACCGAGCAACTCGCGTTCGATCTGCAGGCGCTGGACCGGTGATCGCTCGCCGGTCGCCCGTCGCAACTTGCGTGACTCCGGCAGCCGCGACGCTACGCGTCGCTGGGAGTACTTCTCATTTCCCCAGCAACGCGTAGCGTCGCGCCTGCTCGGTTAGTTCCGCTCGCTTGCGACAGCCTCCAGCAGCACGTCCCAGGTCTGCCCCACGCTTTCCAACGACCACAAGCCCCAGACCACCTCGTGCGTGAGTGTGCGTCCTCGCCGCAGTTGCGTCGCCGGGCTGAGCATCTCGAGTTCGACGTAGTCGTCCGCGACGTAAAGCTGCGTGCTCGAATTTTCGGGGTAGATGCCGTGCGCGTCGTACGGCGACGTCTGGATCAGCATCGTGTCGCCGAATTGCGCCGCGATCCACCCGCCGATGGTCCCGAGCTTCTTGCCCGTCGGCCGGCCGGCGGGCGTCCACACCGTGTGCCCGTCGCGCTCCTCCAACTCGCCCTCAAACTTTTCGCCATCGACCATCCGGAGTCCGCCGCCCGGTCCACCCGGCACCTCGCCCACGCCCAGCGCCACCGCGTCGGGCACCCGCACCTGCGTCACGTTCCAAAGCTGAGCCGGCATCGGCGACCCTTCGCCCTCGCACTTCGCGTCCGTGCGAACCATCACCGCCGCCTCACCGGGGAGCATCCGGATCTTGCGCGTCAGCCGCACGCCCTGCGCTTCGCTGAGGGGACTGAGCAGCACGATCGTCGCGTCGTTGTGCAGCAAGACCCGCCACGGCTCGCCGTCCAACGATCCGTCCGGCGGCCAGTCCTTCCCGCTGGGCAGAAAATACGGCCAACTGTTCTGCGGCCCGACCCACGGCTTGTCCCCTCCGTAATTGATCCACGCCTCCGGATCGCCGTCGGGCGGCACGTTCACCGTCTGGGGATTCACCCACAGAAGGTTCCCGCCATCGCTCCAGCCGAACCATGTGATCCGCCCCACCGACGGACTCACCCCCAGCCGGATCGTGCCGTTGTCCAGCCAACGCGTGTCGGCGAACACGGGCGACGCCTCGGCGGCCTGCGTTTCCGGCGACACTGGCGCTTCGGTTTCGACCACGGCCGTTTGAGCGCAGGCGGACAACGCGAGCAGCGGGACAACCAGAAGAAAAGCGACGTGAGGCTTGGGCATGCGGGTAGTTTCACGTAGCGCCGGCCGGACCGCAAGACGAACGCTTCAACGCGATGCGGCCCACGGTCGTTGGCCGTGGGCTTCGGAGAGATTCGCAATCAAGGCTCGACCGCGACGCTCATGCCCCGGCGATCCAGCAGCGTGCCTTCCGCCAGATACAGATCAATCAGCGCCAGCCGATACGCCACCACCGCCCGCACGCGGTCGATCTGCGCTTCGAGCAGATCGCGCTCGGCCTGGGCCACCAGCAGCGCGGTGCTCACCCCGGCCTCCAGCCTCTGCCGCTCGGCGTCGACGGTCTGCTCCTGAAAACGCAGCGTCTCCCGCGACGCGTCGATCTGCCGCTGTGCCCTTTGCGATTCATTCGCCGCCAAACGCACGTCCAACGTGACCAGCTGCGCGAGGTTCTCGATCGCCGCCGCCGACTGCGCCCGCGTGGCGTAGGCCGCGCGGTTGAGGGCCCGGGCCGTGTCGTTGCCCAGCGTGCGGGAAAAGGCAATCCCCGCCGAGAAGTCGTAGGTCTCGCCGTCGAGGTTCTCGAACGAATCGTCGAAGCGGTCGGCAAAGCCGGTCTTCCCCAGCGCGGCGAAGACTTCCAGCCGCGGCAGCAGGCCGTTGCGCGTCACGACGGTTTCGAGCCGGTCCTGTTGCAGACGCAGGCGGGCCTCGCCCAGGTCGGGGCGTTGGCGCTGAGCGAGTTCCAAACGATCGGGCAGGTCGTCCAGGGGCACCGGATCGATGGTCGCTTCGGTGATGAAAGCCAGCTGGATCGGCGCCTCCACCGGGTCGTACGCCACGCCCAGCAGACGCAGCAGCGTCAACGCCTCGCGCTCGTAGGCAGCTTCCGCATCGATGAGCGCCTGTTCGCGCAGCGCCACTTCGACGCGGGCCACGGCCGCATCCGCGTCCGCCAAGGCCCCGAGTTCGATCCGCTGCTCGACTTCATCGAGTTGCTGCAGCGCCACCGCCAACGAACGCGCGACGATCGCGATCTCTTCTTTCGCCAGCGCCGTCTGCCAGTACGCCGACTCGACCTCGGCGAGCAGCGCCTCGGCGTACGCCCGCAACTCGAACTGTGAAGCGCGCGTGCCGAGTTCCGCCTGTCGGATCCGCGCCAGGTTCACCGCCGGCCCGAAACCGCGGAGCAGTTGCTGCGTGACGGAAAGACCCAGCCGTGCATCCTGCTGCTCGGGCGCGCGGTTGGAGGTGTCGCGCTGCTGGAGCACGGACATTTCGAGGTCGGTGCCCGTGGGCAGGGTCTGTCGAAGCCCGGCCTCGGCGGACGTGTCGGCGGACTCGACGGCGAACTGGCCGCCCGTGCCGCGGTCGGTCTCGCTGGCCGTCTGCTCGCCGTAGTTGAACGCGGCGAAGGCCTCGGGGTCGAACACGCCTCGCTCGAGCAGTTCGAACGTGCCCGCGATCACCGGCTCAAAACGCTGCACCGCCAGATCCCGGTTGTTCCGCAGCGCCCGCGTCGCGGCGAGTTCCAGCGTCAGTTCGACCGGACCGTCGCCCGCCGCCGCAAACGGATCGAACGCCGGTGGCGGCACCGCGGGAATCACGTCCGGGAACACCGGGGCCTGCGCGTCGGCTTGGACCAAAGCGCGGTCCCAATCCGGTGTCCACAGGGAAAACTCTTCCGGACTGCGGCAGCCCGTCAGCGCTACGAACGCCACGCCGAACACCGCCGCGGACCTAAGCCGAAAAATCCGAGCAGGCTTTCGCGGGGTCATGCCGGCACACCCTGAATCGGCGCGGGGCGACCCGTCGGCAACGCATCGCGCTGCGCGGGATGGACCAGCGTGTACACCGCCGGCACGAGCACGAGCGTGATGAGCATCGAGACCAGCAGCCCGCCGATCACGGCCCGGGCCAGCGGCGCCTGGGCGTCGGCACCTTCCCCGATGCCGATCGCCAGCGGCAGAAGCCCCAGCATGGTGGTCAGCGACGTCATGAGGATCGGGCGCAGGCGTCGGCGACCCGCTTCCATCGCGGCTTCGTAGGCGGTCATGTCTCGGTTTCGGTGCAATTGGCCGGCCTGATCGACCAGAAGGATGGCGTTGTTGACGACGATGCCCGCGAGCATGATGCAGCCCAGATAGCTCTGGATGTTGAGCGTGGTGTCGGTGATGAACAGCGTGAGCAACACGCCGATCGCGGCCAGCGGCACGGAGACCATGACCACCAGCGGGTCGCGGAGGGATTCGTACTGGCTGGCGAGCACCATGTAGACCAGCAGGATCGCCAGGCCGATGCTCAGCAGCAACTCGCGGAAGGCTTCCTGCTGTTCGGCGTAGCTGCCGGCGACTTCGAGCGTGTACCCCTCGGGCCGGGGAATGTCGCGCAGGGCTTCCTCGATATCGGCGGCGATGGAGCCGGCGTCGCGTTGGCCCAGATCCATGCCGACGGTGACGATGCGCTGCCGCTCTTTGCGTTGGATCAGCGTCGGCCCGCGCGACGGCGCGTCGGTGACGACGTTGCGCAGCGCCACCGCCGAGCCGTCGGGCGCGGCAAGCGTCAGATCCAGCAGTTGATCCAGCGACAAGCCTTTCGCGTCGGCGAGCTGCACGCGGATCGGGTAGCTGTTGCCCGCGGCGCGGTACTCGCCGGCCTGGCGACCCGACACCGCGATCTCGATGGCTTCGGCGATGCGACGCACGGAGAGGCCAAGGTCTGCGGCCTTGGCACGGTCGATATCGAGGCGTTGCTGCGGGATGCCCTGAAGCCGAGGCGGGTTCGCCTTTTCGACGCCTTCGATGCCGGCAACCTGTTCCGTCACGCGGCCGGCCAGCGCTTCGAGCGTGTCGAGCTCCGGGCCGCGAATCTCCACGTTCAGGCCGCCGCCGCCGGGCAGGATGCGGTCCAGCACGTTCTGCCCTTGCGGCGCCCACGTACGGATTTCCATCCCCGGGAACCCGCCGACGAGTTGCTCGCGCAGGTCGTCGGCGATCTGCACGTTCGAGCGCTGCCGCTGCGTCGAAGGCACCAGCGTCAGGTCGATCGACCCGCGTGAGCCGGTATCGGGACGCCAGCCCGACGCGCCAACGTTGACGATGCGCGAGGTCGCCTCGGGCACCGCCGCAACGACCGCGGCCTCGAGTTTTCTGGTTTGACGATCGACCAGCTCGAGCCGCATGCCCAGGTCCATCTCGCCCGAGACGCCGACCTCGCCCTCGTCGCTGGCGGGCAGGAACTCCGAGCCGATGTACGGCACGAGCAGCGAACTTCCGCCCAGCAACACGAGCGCCCCGAGAATCAGCAGGCCCCGGCGACGCAGCGACGATTCGAGCAGCCCGAGGTAGCCGTCCCGCAAGGCCGTGAACCGCGCGGCCAGCCACGAAGGCGGTCGCGCACGATCCGGCGTGTTCTCGGTCTCGGGTCCGTGCTTGCCGAGCATCTTCGACGCCAGCATCGGCACCAGCGTGAGCGCCACGACCAGCGAGCAGATCAGCGCAATGGCCACGACATACGCGAACTCGGCGAACAGCATGCCCACCGTGCCCCGCAGAAAAATCATCGGCAGAAAGATCACCAGCGTGGTGACCGTGCTGGCCACGATCGCCCCGGCCACCTCGCCCGTCCCGGCCACCGCGGCGTAGGCGGGCGCCTCGCGCGATTCCTGATGCCGGCGGAAAATGTTCTCGAGCACGACGATCGAGTTGTCGACCATCATCCCCACGCCCAGCGCCAGCCCGCCGAGCGTCATGAGGTTGATCGTCAGCCCGCCGATGAACATCACCGCCAGCGTCGCCAGCACGCAGATCGGAATCGCCACCGCGATCACCGCCGTGCTCCGCAGGTCGCGCAGAAACGCCAGCAGCACCAGCACCGCCAGCGCCCCGCCGTACAGCACCGACCGCGCGACGTTGGTAATCGAGCGCTCGATGAAGTTGCCCTGATTGCTCACCGGCACGATGGACAATTGCGGGAAGTCGGCGTTAAGCCGATCGATCTCCGCGAGGATCGCTTCGGAGACCTCAACGGTGTTCGCGTCCGACTCCTTGCGCACCGCAAGCCGAAGCCCCAGGTCGCCGTTGACGCGGATGATGCGGGTCAGTTCCGCGTAGGTGTCTTTGACCTCGGCGACCTGATCCAGCGTGATGGCCGCGCCGTTGCGCACCGCGACGATCAGGCCACGCAACTCATCGACGTCGCGGAATTCCGCCGGCGCCCGCAGCGCGATCTCGTAGCTCGCCTCGTCGATCCGCCCCGTCGGCAGGTCCAGGTTCGCATCGCGGATCTCCTGCAGGATGGTGTCCAGCGGCAGCTGCAGCGCCAGCAGCTTCTCCAGGTCCAGCTCGACGCGGACTTCCCGGTCGTACCCGCCCCAGGGGTCCACCTGCGCCACGCCGGGCACACGCCCGAACCGGTCGCGCACCTCGGTTTCCACCAGCTCGGTGAGCTCAACGGGGTCGAGCGTGCTCGAGATGCCCACGATCACCACCGGCGAGCTGCCGATGTCGAACTTGCTGACGCTGGGCCGCGTGATGTCCTCGGGAAACTCGTTGAGCTCATCTTCGAGTCGCGTCAGCACCTCGAGCGCCGCGGTGTCGATGTGGGTCCCGCTGGTGAAGCTGACCCGCACGTTCGAGTTACCTTCCGAACTGGTGGACGTGATCTCCTCCACGCCCGGCACGGTCGCGACGATCTCCTCAACAATCTGCGTGACCAGCCGCTCCATCACCTCCGGGCTCGCGCCCTGGTAGCCCGTGCGGATCGACATCCGCGGCACCTCCACGTCCGGCAGCAGATCGATCGGCAAACGCCCCAGCGCCACCGCGCCCAGCACGACGACGATCAACGTCGCCATCGCCGTGAACACCGGCCGATTCACGCTGAGGCGCGGAAGATTCATTCGCCAGGCTCCGTCGATGCGTCGGTCGCCGCTTCGGCCGGATCATCCACCCGCTTCACCGCCGAACCGTCGTCCAACAACCGCTGCCCCAGCGTCACCACCCAGCCGCCTTCGGCCAGATCATCCGACATCACCTGCACCCGCCCCGCATCCTCAAATCCCACCTCGACCGGCACCAACCGGCTCGTCTGCGTCGCGTCATCCACCACGAACACCACCGGCCGATCGCCCCGACGCACCACCGCGTTCACCGGCACCAACAGCGCGTCGTCCACCGTCGCCAGCACCGTCTCGGCCCGCACGAACATGCCCGGCCGCAGTCGCCGATCCGCGTTGGGTACCTCCAATTCCACCCGCGCCTGACGCGATCCCGACGCGAACACCGGCGACACCCGCGCCACCTTCGCTCCGAACGTCTCGTTCGGATACGCATCGGTCCGCAGCGCCACC
>CAZIXN010000106.1:0-9269 GCA_964543215.1 uncultured Phycisphaera sp. | reverse complement strand
GTGGTACGCGGTGTCGGGGTCGATGATCGCGACGATCATTTCGGCGGTGACGTTCATCGGCGTGCCGGCGGCGGCGTACGCGGTGTCGGGCAACTTCACGTACCTGCAGTTCGGCATCATCGCGGGCGTGCTGTCGCGGCTGTTCGTGGCGTTCGTGCTGATCCCGGCGTATTACGAGCATGAGGTCTACAGCCCGTACGACTACATGGGCCAGCGGCTGGGCAATCTCGCGCGCAGCGTGACGACGGCGATGTTCTCGCTGATGGGCCTGCTGGCGCAGGCGGCGCGGGTGTATCTGACGGCGATCATTCTGCGGCTGGTGCTCGACGACCAGCTCACCGGGCTGGAAGAAGCGACGGGCGTCTCGGCGCTGACGTGGTCGGTGGTGGCGGTGGGCATCGTCGCGGTGGCGTGGACGATGCTGGGCGGGATCGCGACGGTGATCTGGACCGACGTGATGCTCTTCGGCGTGTTCGTGCTGGGCGCGGTGGTGGCGCTGGCGGTGATCCACGCGGACGTGCCCGGCGGGCTGCCGGCGGTGGTCAGCGACGGCTGGGACGCGGGCAAGTTCAAGCTCTGGCAGATCTTCGCCGACGAAGACACGTCGCGCTACGCGAGCAAGTGGGGCGAGGTGTTTGCCGAGGAATTCACGCTGTGGGCGGCGGTGATCGCGGTGACATTCGGAAACATCGGGGCCTACGGCACGGACCAACTGCTCGCGCAGCGCATCTTCACCTGCAAGAGCAAGGGCCACGCGCAGATCGCGATTCTGACGAGCTGGGTGGCCGAGTGGGTGGTGGCGTTGATGCTGCTGGTGGGCGTGGGGTTGTGGGCGTTTTACCGGGCGATTCCCGAGGCGATGAGCCCCGCCGACGCGGCGGCGGTGGCGGCGAAGACCGACGCGATTTTTCCGGTGTTCATTCTGACGCAGGTGCCGGTGGGCCTGCGGGGCTTGATCGTGGCGGGGATTTTTGCGGCGGCGATCTCGAGCCTGACGTCGATCCTCGCGGCGCTGGCGCAGACGTCGCTTTCGGCGTTGGTGCTGCCGCTGAAGGGCATCGACCCCGACCAGCCGATCGCCAAGGACCGTGACCGCGAGGTGCTGTGGTGGAGTCGGGCATTGATCGTGGTGTGGGGTGTGCTGCTGTGTGCGATGGCGGTGGTGATCGATGCGTATGTCCGACACGAGGAGGCCAAGGGCAACGAGGTGCTGTTCCTGAGTCTGGCCCTGGGGCTGGCGAGCTATGTGGTCGGGGCGTTGCTGGCGGCGTTCCTGTTGGCGTGGCTGCCGATGAAGCGGGACGCGTACGGTTTGGCGTTTTCGGCGCCGCTGTCGGTGTTCGCGGTGTTCGCCGCGCGGTTCCACGAGGCGTGGGCGCAGACGTTTTTGTGGGTCGTGTGCGGCGTGTTTGTGGGGCTGTGGCTGCTGCTGGCCCTGACGCTCAATCAGCACCGCGGCCGACGGGGCCTGGTGCTGGCCAAGACGGGCTGGCTGGTCGCGGCGTGCGCGGTGGTGATGCTGCTGACGTACTACCTGGAATTCGGCACGATTGATCCGGTGACCGGCGTGCGGGGTACGGTGTCGATCGCCTGGCCGTGGTACGCGCCGGTCGGCGGGACGGTGGCGTTTGTCTTCGGCTGGCTGCTGGGCAACCGCCGGGACAAGACCGGCGGGGCGGCGTCGTTGACGGCCCGGAAGGCCGCCGCGGCGAGCGGCGCGGCGGTCGCGGCGGAGGCATCGGCGTGAGCGAGGCAACGGTCGGCGAGTTCGAGCTGGTGATGCCGATGGCCGAGGCGATCGCGCTGGGGCGGACGTACACGGTGCCGGCGGAAGAGGAGCCCGAGGGCGGTTGGTTGGACGACGATCTGGTGGATGTGCTTTCGGTGGACGAGACGTTGAAGCTGGACGTGCGTTACGCGACGGCCGACAACTTCATGGGCGTGGCGGTGTACGACGTGGCGGCGGCGGTGTTGCAGCGGCCGGTGGCGGAAGACCTGGCGCGGTGCAACGCGGAGCTGAAGCAGCGGGGGCACGGGATCGTGGTGTTCGACGGGTATCGGCCGTACTACCTGACGGTGGCGATGTACCTGGCGACTCCGGCCCCGCTGCGGGATCAGTTCCTCGCCAAGCCGGCACGCGGCTCGATTCACAACCGCGGCGCGGCGGTGGACATCGGGCTGTACCACCTGGAGAGCGGGCAGATCGCGGAGATGCCCAGCGGGTTCGACGAGTTCACCGACCGCGCGGCGTGGGATTACGCCGGCGGGCCGATCGAGTCTCGGGAGCGGCGCGACCTGCTGATCCGCATCATGCACGACCACGGGTTCCGGGTGTACAAGCAAGAGTGGTGGCACTTCAACCATCCCGATGCGCGGAAGTATCGGATCGGGAACGTGGCGCTCGGTGAGTTGGTGGCGCGTTCCCGCTGAAGCGGGCACGGCGGTCAAGGTGTTGTTGGAGTGCGAGGTAACGGATGAACGCGATGGATCTGCCGAATTCACTCCGAGCGCGGTTGGGCGTGTGTTCGTGGTCGTTGCAGGCGGACGATCCGCAGCGGTTGGTTGCGCGGGTGCAGGCGACGGGTTTGTCGCGGGTGCAGCTTTCGATGACGCCGGTGTTTGATGAGCCGGAGACGTGGGGGGAGGTGTTTTCGCGGCTTGATGCGGCGGGGATCGCGGTGGTGTCGGGGATGATCGGGCCGTACGGCGAGGACTATTCGAGCCTGGCGAGTATCCGCGCGACCGGCGGCGTGCTGCCGGATGGGACGTGGGAGCGGAACCGCGCGATGTGCGAAGGCGTGGCGGAGCTCGCGGCGGCGCACGGCGTGAAGACGTTGACGTTCCACGCGGGTTTCATCCCGCACGATCCGAGCGATGCGACGTTCGTGAAGGTGCGAGACCGGTTGGCGGAAGTGGCGTCGATGTGCTCCGACAAGGGCGTCGATCTTCTGTTGGAGACCGGGCAGGAGACGGCGGAGGATCTGACGCTGTTTCTCGCGACGCTCGACGGTGTGATGGGCGTGGGGACGTCGGAAGGCGTGGGCGTGAATTTCGATCCGGCGAACATGCTGCTGTACGGCAAGGGCGACCCGATCGCGGCGCTGCGGACGCTGATGCCGCGGGTGCGGCAGGTGCACATCAAGGATGCGAACGCGTCGAGCACCCCGGGAAGTTGGGGCAGCGAAGAGGTGGTGGGTACCGGGGAAGTGGACTGGCCGGCGTTTCTGGCGGTGCTGAAGGAAGCGGGCTATGCGGGCGAGTTGGTGATCGAGCGGGAGGCGGGGCAGAGCCGGGTTGAGGATGTTCGTGCGGCGGCGGAACATGTGGGCGGGTTGTGGCCGGAGGTGTTCGCGTGATTCTTTGTCCGATGCCGCGACATCTTGAAAGGCGTGAGGGCCGTTGTCCGTTGGCGACGCTGGAGGCGCAGACGCGGACCGATGCGTCGGCGGTCTCGCAGCTTCCCGCGGCTGAGGGATATGTGCTCACGCTTTCGCCCGATGCGGTGCGGATCGAGGCGCGTGATCAGGCGGGCGTGTTCTACGCGCAGCAGACGCTGATGCAGCTGCGCAAGCAGGTCGATGCAGAAGGCTTCGTGGATTGCGTGGCGATCCGCGATTGGCCGGACTTTGCGCAGCGCGGGCTGATGCTGGACATCAGCCGCGACCGCGTGCCGACGATGGCGACGTTGTTGGGATTGATCGATGGGCTGGCGCAACTCAAGATCAATCAGTTGCAGCTGTATACCGAGCACACGTTCGCGTACGCCGGGCACGAGAGCGTGTGGGCCGAGGCCTCGCCGATGACGCCCGACGAGATCCGGCAGATCGACGCGTATTGCCGGGAGCGGTTCATCGCGTTGGTGCCGAACCAGAACTGCTTCGGGCACATGGAGCGCTGGCTCAAGCACCCGGCGTATCGCGGGCTGGCGGAGTGCCCGGAGGGGTTCATCCGCGACGACCTGCCCGAGCCGTTCTTCTCGCCCGAGGCCAAGACGCTGAACCCGCTGGATCCCGGCGGCATCGCGTTGGTCGAGGACTTGCTTGCGCAGCTGTTGCCTTGTTTTTCTTCCGGGGTGGTCAACGTGGGTTGCGACGAGACGTTTGATCTGGGCAAGGGCAAGAGCAAGGCGCGTTGCGACGCCGTGGGCAAGGGGCGGGTGTATCTGGATTTCGTGAAGCGGGTGCATCGCGTGTGCGAGAAGCACGGCAAGGCGATGCAGTTCTGGGGCGACATCGTGTTGCACTACCCCGAGCTGCTGAGCGAAGTGCGTGAGACACTTCCGGGGGCGGTGGCGCTGAACTGGGGCTACGAGTTGGGGCATCCGTTCGGCAAGGAGACGGCGGCGTTTGCGGACGCGGGGCTGGCGTACATGGTGTGCCCGAGCAATTCGAGTTTCGTGGGCATCGGCGGGCGGAGCGACGTGGCGGTGGGCAACGCGTTCAACGCGGCGGATGCGGGTTTGCGCCACGGGGCGTGCGGGGTGCTCAACACGTGGTGGGGCGACTTTGGGCATTGGCAGCCCTGGGCGGTGAACTGGCCGGGCATCGTGGCGGGCGCGGCGGCGTCGTGGTGCGGATCGAGCAATCTGGAGATCGATGTGGCGGCGGTGCTGGATGCGCTGGTGTTCTGCGACGCGGCGGGTCGGCTGGGTTGGGCGGTGATGGAGCTGGGTCGGCTGCGGGACGATCTGCGTTGCAACCGCGACAACGCGCTGGGCTGGGCGATGATCCGGCACGAGGCGGCGTTGGTCGATGGGCAGCTGAAGTTGCCTTGGGGGCCGACGGGTCCGATCACGTGGTCGATGCTGGACGCGGCGGAAGCGCGGATCGAGCGGGCGATGGCGGGGGTGGCGCTGGCGGACCCCAAGCGTGGGGATGCGGCGCTGCTGCTGGAGGAGTTGCGGGTGGCGGGTCGGATGCTGATGCACAGCGTGGAGAATCTGCGGTCGCGGCTGGCGTGCGGCGTGCCGCATTCGTCGGCGTTGTCCGGGCCGGTGAAGGCGAGGCTGCGGGACGATGTGCGTGATTGGTTGCCGGCGTACGAGTCGGCGTGGTTGTTGCGGAGTCGGCCGGGCGGATTGCGGGACAGCACGGCGGGATTGCGGCGGATTGAAACGTACTACACCGAAAAGACGGTGCCTGTCTGACGAGCCGCGACCGTCAGGGAGCGGGGCCTGTTTGCGAACATCGAACGAGCCCTTCGCTTCCTCACGGTCGCGGCTCGTCGGAAACTTGAAACCTGAAAGGACCTACCGATGCGAATTCTGATGCCGTTTGTGGTGCTGCTGCTCGTTGTTTCTGGATCGTGGGGTTGTGCCGTGAAGCCGGGCACGCTCCAAGAACGGCCCGAGGATGCGATCGTGGTGGGCGGGCAGTTTTATCGCATCGGCACGCCGGTGGTGACGTGGCTGGACCTGGGGGGGTACAACGCGTATCGGGTGGACAAGCAGTTTGCCCCGTGGGAGAAGGCGACGTGGGAGTCCTTCAAGGACGACCCGGACATGCCCGGCTACGGCAGCCCGCAACGCTACGGCTGGCGGATCGATCGGTTCAACAACGGACGGGAGGATTTCAGCGAAGCGGAGATCAACGCGGTGCGGCGGAACTGGCCGCTGGAGAAGCTGCAGGACGTGGTGGATCAGTTCGTGATCCACTACGACGTGTGCGGGACCAGCGGCGTGTGTTTCGATGTGCTGCACGATCGGCGGTTTTTGTCGGTGCACTTCATGCTGGATGTGGACGGCACGATCTACCAGACGCTGGACCTGCAGGAACGGGCGTGGCACGCGGGCAGCGCGAACTCGCGCTCGATCGGCATCGAGATCACCAATATCGGCGCGTATCCGGTGGACGGCGAGAACCCGTTCGACAAGTGGTACGCCAAGGACGAACGGGGCACGTATGTGACGATCCCCAGCGATGAGAGCGACATCCGCAAGATGCAGCGCGTGCCGGGCAAGTACTACACGGCCCGGCCCGAGCCGGTGACCGGCACGATCAACGGCAGCACGCTGACGATGTACGACCTGACCGAGGCGCAGTACGAGGCGCTGGTGAAGCTGACGGCGGCGCTGTGCCGGATCTTCCCGAAGATCCAGAACGACTACCCGCGTCTGGCGGACGGCTCGGTGAATCCCAACGAGCTGACGGACGAGGAATTCGCGGCGTTCACGGGTCTGATCGGGCACTGGCACGAGACCAACGGCAAGACCGACCCCGGGCCGGCGTTCGATTGGGAACGGCTGCGCGAGGAGGTCGCGAAAGAATTGCGTTGATGGGGCGGCCCGCCTCCGGTCGGTGACCGTGGTTGTTGAGGGCTTGTGTGGATTGTGCGGGGTGGGTGGGGTGTCCCGCGCGGGAAAGCTTGGGGTACGGTTGGCGTAGGGGTCGCGCGTATTCGAACGTTTGAGCCTTGGCGGGTCGGCGTGATGTCGATCGGGCCCGAGGGTTTGGACTCCGGCTTGCTTGCCGGCCGGCGGAGCGTGCGATGCGGTTATTGATCGACAGCCTGGTGGCGTTGGCGGTGGTGGCGGTGGTCGTCATCTACTTCGCGCAGCGGCGGAGCGGCGAGGCGACGCTGGCGTTGGAGCAGGAAGTGCGTGCGAACCTGGACGTGCTTCACGAGCGGACGGCGTTTCACGGGGCGCTGCGTTGGGGGCAGATGCTTGAGAACGACGAGCGGCCGATGACGAAGTTTCCGGTGGAGGTGATGCCGGCGTGGTTCGGCGGGGCGATGCCGGGCAACGTGGTGGCGGCGACGGATCAGGAAGGCGGGGCCCGGCCGTGGCTGGATGTGGCCCCGACGGACGATCTTTCGGAGCATCCGCCGGACCCGGTGCTGGTTCGTCCGGGGCAGGCGGGGCTTTGGTACAACCCGAACACGGGCGTGTTTCGTGCGAGGACGCCGCTGGAGGCGGGGGATGCGTTGACGCTGGCGCGTTACAACCGGCTGAACGGCACGTCGCTTTCGGCGTTGCCGCGTGACACGGACCCGCAGCGGCAGCCATTGGCGTACACGCCGGGCAAGGCGCCGGGGTCGGCGCTGGCGCACGGCGGCGAGCGGTTGGACGACGTGCAGGCGGTGGGGGTGGATGCGATGTTCGAGCCGGCGACGTTTGATTTCGGCTTCGACTGGGGGAGTGGCGACGTTTCGGACGGCGAGGCTTCGGCCACGGCGGACCCGGCCGACGAACCGGGCCGGGCGGCGCTTTCGCGTCCGTCGCTGCTTACACGCTGAGACTTTTCTGCAGTCCGGTGAACACGCGGGCTTCCCGGACCGATGGACTGGGCAGCGCCCGCATTGGTCGGGCGTGGGGGTCCTTTGGTTGGAGAATTTGCAGATGTCCAGTTCACCAGCGCCGCTGCGGAGCAGCTACGCCGATGATGCGGAGTTCGGTCCGCTGCTTGGTCTGTTTGTCGAGGAGATGCCGCAGCGCATCGCGACGATCGAATCGAATCTTGATCGCCGCGACCTGGCTGGTTTGCGCGTCGTGGCGCATCAGCTCAAGGGTGCGGGCGGCGGCTATGGCTTTGCGGAGATCACCGCCGCGGGCCGCACGCTCGAACGCTTGGCCGAGACGGCGGACGCGGAGATGCGGGACGATCTGGATCGGGTGCGTGCCGCGGCGGAGGCGTTGATGGATCTGTGCCGGCGTGCGTCGGCGGACTGAGCCGGGTGCGGATGGGTGGGGCGGTTGGTTCGGCGACACGGTTAGACTGCCGGGCATGTCTGCCAACCACGCTGTTTTGTCGGAGCAGGCCGGTTTAATCCGGTCGCACACGTTCGCCAACGGTTTGACGCTGCTGGGCGAGCCGATGGCGGCGGCGTCCTCGGTGGCGGTGACGCTGATGGTGCCCGCGGGGGTGGCGCATCAGCCGGAGCATTTGCAGGGCGTCGCGCCGGTGCTGGCGGACTTTGTGACGCGCGGTGCGGGCGGATTGAGCGCTCGTGAGCACAGCGATGCGCTGGATCGTCTGGGCGTGCAGCGGAGCACCGATGCGCAGACGCGTTGGTTTGTGACGTCGGGCGTGATGCTGGGTCGGAACCTGCGGGCGGGTCTGCCGTTGCTGCTGGATACGGCGCTTCGGCCGAACCTGGACGATGCGGCGTTCGAGCCTTGCCGGGATCTGGCGATGCAGGCGATCGATGCGTTGCAGGATGAGCCGCAGCAACGGGCGATGCTCGAGTTGCGGGCCCGGCATCTGCCGGATCCGCTGGGGCGTTCGCCGATGGGCGTGCGTGAACAGTTGGCGGCGATGACGGCGGAGGATTGCCGGGCGTTCTGGAAGGCGCGGTGCAGGCCGGCTACTTCTTCGGGGGGCGGGCCGGTGCTGACGGTGGCGGGCGCGGTGGATTTCGACGCGGTGGTGAAGCAGGTGGGCGAGCTTGTGGCCGAGTGGACCGGGCGGGCGGAGGACGTGGCGGTGGGCGGCGCGTTGCCGCGCGGTTATGCGCACGGCCACGACGGTTCGACGCAGCTGCACGTGGCGGTGGGTTACGACGCGATGCCCGAGGGCGACCAGCGGGCGGTGTTGCAGAAGGCGGCGGTGGCGGTGCTGTCGGGCGGGATGTCGGGTCGGCTGTTCACAGAAGTGCGCGAGAAGCGTGGCTTGGTGTACAGCGTGTACGCGCGGTACGTCGGGCTGCGGGATCGCGGGGATGTGTATGCGTACGCGGGCACGACGACGCCGCGGGCGCAGGAGACGCTGGACGTATTGGTGGGGGAGTTGCGTCGTTTGAGCGAGGGCGTGAGCCGGGAGGAGTTTGATCGGGCAGTTGTGGGGATGAAGAGTCGGCTGGTGATGCAGGGTGAATCGACCGAGGCGCGGGCGGGGGCGCTGGCGGGCGATTTCGTGACGTTGGGTCAAGCGCGGACGCTCGGGCAGCGTGCGGCGGAGGTGGACGGCGTGACGTTTGAAGCGCTCAACGAATTTGTGGCGTCGCATCGGCCGGACGCGATGACGATCGTGACGCTGGGGCAGGAGGCGCTTCAGCCGCCGGCGGGGGTGGGTTCGGGCGTGGCGTGATGGCGGCGCGGCCCACGGTCGAAGACCGTGGGCTTGTGTTGGAGGGTTGATCGATGCGATTTTTGATTACGGCGGGTCCGACGCGCGAGCCGCTGGATGCGGTACGGTTTCTGAGCAACCGCAGCAGCGGGGCGATGGGCGTGGCGCTGGCGAACGCGGCGGCGGCAGTTCCGGGGGCGGCGGATGAGGTGACGCTGTTGCTTGGACCGGTGGATTCGGCGGTGGTGGCGGGTGTTTCCGAGG
>CAZIXN010000105.1:0-9280 GCA_964543215.1 uncultured Phycisphaera sp. | reverse complement strand
GGCGAAGTCCTCGGCGCCGACTCGATGCAGGTCTACCGCCACCTCGACGCCGGCACCGCCAAGCCGCCGCCCGCGCTCCGCACCCGCATCCCGCATCACCTCATCGACCTGGTCGAACCGACCCAACGCTTCACCGTCCGCGACTGGCTCGACGCCGCCGAGGCGCGCATCGCCGACTGCCAGTGTCGCGGCATGCACCCCATCGTCGTCGGCGGCACGAACCTTTACCTCAAAGCCCTGCTCGAAGGCCTGATGGACGGCCCGGACCACGACCCCGACTTCCGCGCCACGCTCACGCAGCGCACACCGCAGGACCTGCACGCCCAGCTGACCCGCGTGGATCCACAGGCGGCAAGCCGCATCGCGCCCAACGATCGGCAACGGCTGACGCGCGCGCTCGAGGTGTTCCACGCAACGGGCCGGCCGATCTCCGAACTTCAGACGCAGTGGTCGCCACTCCAAAGTCCGAAGTCCGACGCCCGACGTCACGCAGCGCGCAGCGACAACGCCGAGGAACCTGATGCCCCACTTCGGACTTCGAACTTCGGACTTCGGACTTCCCCCTACCGCCACGATCCCATTCTGATCGGCCTGCACTGGCCGGCCGAGGCCATCAACCCCCGCATCAACCTGCGCGTCAAGGCGATGTTCAAGCCCGGCACCGTCGATCCGCAACTCGCCGCCGACGTTTGTTTGAACGGCGAATCGCTGCCCGACGAGGTCCTCCGCCTCGACGACGCCGACCTGCTCGGCCCCCAGGCGCGCGAAGCGCTCGGCTACAAGCAGTGCCTCGCCGTGCTGCGACCCGGCAAGCATCCCGATCTCGCCGACCCGAAACTCAACACCCTCGACGACGCGATGGAACGCACCAAGGTCCTCACCCGCCGCTTCGCCAAGCAGCAACGCACCTGGCTCAAACGCTTCGCCGGCGTCCACTGGATCGACATGCCCTGCGAGCAACCGATCGAACACGCCCTCGCCGCGGTCTCCGCCGCCCAACCCTGACCCGCCGCCTCCAGCGTTCGTCACCCGCTCGACGTCGGCTACCTCCACGTCGATACCGCCGCGATCTACCACAACGAACAAAGCGTCGGCCGCGCAATCGAAGAGTTCGGCGACCGCGAGCAGATCTTCCTCACCACGAAACTCTGGAACGATGCGCACGGCTACGACGACGCGCTCGCCGCCTGTGACGCATCGCTCAAACGCCTCGGCACCGACTACGTGGACCTCTATCTCATCCACTGGCCGTGCGGCCTGGACTTTCTCGATGCGTGGCGGGCGATGGAAAGACTGTTGGAACAAGGCAAGACGCGGGCCATCGGCGTCAGCAATTTCCTGCGGCATCACCTCGACACGCTGCTGCCCGCTGCGCAGGCGCCTCCCGCCGTCAATCAGGTCGAATTCCACCCCTGGCTCACGCAGCCCGAGCTGCACCAGTATCACCGGGACCACGGCGTCGTCGGCGAAGCGTGGTCGCCGCTGATGCAAGGCCGCTTCGGCGACATCCGCGAACTGCAGGACATCGCCCGCGCCCACGACAAGCACCCCACGCAGGTGCTGCTCCGCTGGAACCTGCAACACGGTCTGGTGACGATCCCCCGCAGCTCCAGGCGACCTCACATCGAATCGAACGCGGATGTGTCCGACTTCACGCTCACCAATGCGCAGATGCACACGCTCGACGCGCTCGATCGCCACCACCGGCTCGGGCCGGACCCCGACGCGTTTCCGGATTGACGCTCAGTCGTCGCGCACGCAGCGGAAGCCGGTGTTCGTCGTGCTCGAATCCGGCGTGTTGGCCGTGCGTGCGCCCAACCGGTATCGGTGGCAGTAGCTTGCGTGACAGAGGTAGCTGCCGCCCTTCTGCACCTTGTGCGTGTAGCCGCCGTTGCGTTTCGTGGCATCGCCGTGCGTGCCGGGGTTGCCGTCACGATCGACATCATCATGCGGCACGGGCCCGATCGGATTCGTTGTGTCGTCCGGCCGGTCGCGCTCGAACCAGTCGGCCGTCCACTCCCACACGTTGCCCAGCATGTTCCACAGGCCATACGGGTTCGGCTTGAACGCTCGCACCGGGCACGTGCCCACGAAGCCGTCCTCGGCCGTGTTGATCTCGGGAAACCGGCCCTGCCAGACGTTCATGCGGTGCTGCTTCCTCGGCTCGAGCGCATCGCCCCACCAGTACGTCGCGTCATGGACGCCGCCGCGCGACGCGAACTCCCACTCGGCTTCGGTCGGCAAGCGCTTCCCCGCCCATCGCGCATACGCGTTCGCGTCGTTCCAACTCACGTGCGTCACCGGGTGATCCTGCAACGCCTTGACGTTCGAACCCACGCCCAGCGGCCGGCCCCACCGCGCACCCGGCACCGCCCGCCACCACGGCGCACCCTGCACGCGCTGATCCCGCAACAGCGTCTCGTTGAACTTTTTCGACAGGTGCAAATGAAACACGAACGACCAGCCGAACCGATCGGCCTCCGTGACGTAGCCCGTGTCTTCCACGAACGCCGCGAATTGCGCCACGGTCACCGATGTTCCGTCGATCCAGAACGGGTACAGCATCACCGAGCGCGGCGGCGTCTCGCCATCCGCTTCGTATGCCTCGGCGAAGTTGGTGCCCATCGCAAACCGCCCGCCCGCCAGCCGCACCATGCCGGATGTGGCGCCGCCGCGCGCCACACGCACCGGTGCATCCACGACGTAATTCCCCGGCGTCAGCGGAGCCGACCGAACCGCCGGCGAAACCGACGCTTTCCCGGGCGTGCAGCAGCCCTTGCTCTCCGGACGCTCCGGCAACCCCGCGCTCGATGAACCAGCAGCCGCCATCGACGTATCGTATGGACTCACCCCCGCCGGATCCGACCGATCCCGCTGACCACCGACACCACGACAGGAGCCCGCACATGTCCGGCATGATCTCGTCTCTGCGAACCATCTTCCTCGGCCTGGCCGTCGCCACCGGCCTCACGCTCGCCGCCACTTCGGCCGTCGCTCAGGACGCACCGCCCTACGCCGACCCCGCCGCCGCCGCCATGAACGAGCAGGCACCCGACGTCTTCGACGCCCGCTTCACCCTGGCCAACGGCGACACGCTGCAGACCGTCACCATCCGCACCCACCGCGACTGGGCGCCACGCGGGGCCGACCGCTTCTACAACCTCGTGAAGTCCGGCTTCTTCAACGACCAGCGCGTCTTCCGCGTCGTCCCCGATTTCGTCGCCCAGTTCGGCATCCACGGCGACCCCGACATCAGCGAGCGCTGGCGCCAGGCCCAGATCAAGGACGACCCCATCCGCAAGGACATCTCCAACACCCGCGGACGCGTCGTCTTCGCCAACGCCGGCCCCGACACGCGCACGACGCAACTTTTCATCAACTTCGGCGACAACGCCTTCCTCGACAACCCCGCCCAGATGCGCGGCAGCGTGTTCGCGCCCTTCGGTGAAGTCGTCGATGGCCTTGACGCCGTCGACGCCATCAACGCCCAGTACGGCGAACAGCCCGACCAGGGCGCGATCCAGACCCAGGGCAACGCGTACCTCGACGATCGCTTCCCGAAGCTCACCCGCATCGTCTCCGCCGAAATCGTCGAAGCCCCCGCCGAGTGATTTGAAATCTGAACTCGCTCCGAAGACCGCGTTCACCGAGCGCGGGCCGCGTCGGCCGCGCCCTGCCGCCGGACCCACCACGCCATCGCGACGCAGACCGTCGCCAGCGAACCACCGGCCGCGATCATCGCGGCGGCGGTGCCACGGTTCCGCCCGGTCACATCCTCCGTGCCCCACAGGCCAGCCAGCACGCCCACCCCCCAGAGCACCGGGAACAACATCAGCGCCGCGGTCACCAGCAGCGCCGGCACCGCCGCCGCGGGCAACGGCTTGGCGGAATAACCCGGACCACGACCCGCCGACCGCGCGGCCGACTGCCCCGCGCGACGCGGCGCCGTCGAACTTTTGCGGGACTTGGTGACCGGACGCTGCTGCGGATGTTGGGCGGACATGGACGCGACCCTTTCGACGTTGCCAGGGCGACCTGCCGACCCGGCAGTGAATCACCGAACCGGCCGACGACGTCCAACATAATGAATCCCGCCCAGCGTGCACCCACCGAACCCCTCGCCGCCCGCCTTACGATGCGCTTGCCATGCAGCACACCCGCCGACTGATCCAGCACGCCCGGACCCGTCGGCGGTGGTCGCGGAGCGCGGCGTGGCTGGGCCGGACGTGGCTGGCCGTCGCCGTGGCGGCGGCCCTCGTCTGGACGTCGGCCGTCGCGCTGGGCGCGGCGTGGCCGTGGTGGATCGTGCCGGCGGCGCTGGGCGTGGCGGGCGCGTTGGCGGTGGTTTCGGCCTGGCTGCAGCGCGAAAGCGACCACGACCTCGCCGCCCATCTGGACGCGACGCTGGAACTCAAGAACAAACTCGGCAGCGCGCTCTTCGCCCAGACGCAGGCCGACCACCCGTTCTCCGCCTCCGTGATCGCCGACGCCGAGCGCGTGGCCGAAGACCGCGCGTTGCGCAAGACGTACGCGCAGCGTCGCGCGGCCTCCGCCTCCAGCGGTCTCTGGCGGTGGACCGGGACGGCGCTTGCGGCGCTCGCGCTGCTGATCGGCTTTCTGCCCGCAGGCTTGGATCCGCTGGGAATCCGGGAGCGACAGGCGTTGGCCGATCAGTCGCAGGCCCAGCGGGACGAGCACACCGAAGCGGCGCAGGCGCGGATCGAGTCGGCCCGCGCGTTGCTCGAGCCGATAGCGCAGGCGGATGTCTCCGACGATGCGCCCGCCGACGCGGAGGCGCTGCTCGAAGAACTCCAGGCCGTCATGACCCGCCGCGACCTCGGCACGCCCCAAGGCCAGCGCGACGCCCAGGCCGAGCTCAGCGCGTTGCGTCAGCGCGTCGCCGAGCAGGCCCAGCGCCAGCGGCAGCAGCGGCAGGCCCTGGAGCAATCGCTGTCGGGTCTGAACCCGCAACAGCCCGGCCCGGCCGACCGCTTCGCCGAGGCGCTGCGCCGTGCGGATTTCGCCGAGGCCGCCCGGCAGTTCGAGTCGCTCACGACGCAGGCCGACGAAGACCGCCTCAGCGAGTCTCAGCGGCAGCGACTGCAGGAACAGCTCGCCGACCTGCGCGAACAACTCGAACAGCAGGCCAACGCGCAGCGCGACGCCGACGGCCCCCTTGCTCAGCCCGACACGCCCGCGACGCCCGAAGCCCCGCCCGTCGCCCGGACCGCCGCCGGCGACCCGGGGCAAGACCAAAGCGCCGACACCTCGGGCGGTCCGCCGCAGCCGGCCGACCAGGCCGAGCAGCTCGCTCAAGCCATCGAGCGCGTCGAGCGGGCGCTGCAGGAGCAACGCCCCACCGCGCCCGAGTCGGCCCCGGCCCAGCAGCAACTGGGCCAACTCGATCGCCAGCAGCGCGACGCACAACGCATGCGCGAGGCCGAGCAACAGCTGCGTCAGGCGCAGCAGCAACTCGCCGAAGCCGGCGAGCCGCGCCCGCAACCGCAGCCCGCCTCCACGCCCAACGATGCGCCGCCGCCCGCGCCCAGCGACGCCACACAAACCGCCGAGCAGCGGGAGCCCAGCGAAGCCAGCGACGCCGACACCTCCACCGCACAAGGCCAGCCGCAAACGTCTCCTCAGGCTTCGTCCAATACCCCATCGCCCGCTGATCCCAGCGCGCCGCAACAGACCGCCGACGCGCAAGCGGGCTCCGAGCCGGCCGACCAACCCTCCGACGCGGGTTCGCCTTCGTCCTCACCCTCACCTGCACCGGGCACCTCGCAACCCGGCCAGACCGCCGACGGCTCCACGCCTTCTTCCTCGCCCGGCAGCAGCCCCGGAAGCACACCCGAAAGCACCCCCGGAAGCACCCCCGGAAGCACACCGGGAACCACGCCCGGCAACGCCTCCAACACACCGACGCAAGCCGGCACCACGCCCAGCACCTCCGCGTCCGGACCCGGCGGACGCGTCGGCGGCACCGGCGACGGCGGCAACCTCTTCGGCCAGGAACGACAAGACCCCAACCTGGGCACCGAAGCCGTCCGCGACGTGCAGGACGGGCAAGGCTGGGTCATCGCATCCTGGGAAGCCGAAGGCGGCGAAGGCCAGGCCGGCCCCGCGACCGTGCGCTTCCGACAAGCCGTCACCGAAGCGCAGGACGCCGCCGAGCAAGCCGTCAACGACGACCGCGCACCCCGCCGCTACCACCGCGCCATCAAGCAGTACTTCGATCAACTCCCCGCCACGCCCCAACCCGACACGCCGCCCAACGCCGACGCCCCGTGAAACAACGCGTCGGGTCAGGCCACGGTGACCCAGCAGCCCAAGCTTGCCCTTCACGTTCGACCATCCCGCGCTGCTGACGCTCCTGCTCCTGGCGATCCCGATCGTCTGGCTCGGCTCGCGCGGCCTGCAGGTCCTCGACAAACCACGACGCATCACCGCCCTGGTCCTGCGCTGCGTCGTGCTCACGCTCATCGTCGCCATGCTCGCCGGCCTGTCCACGCAGCGCCGCCACGACCACCTCACCGTCCTCGCCGTCGTCGACCGCAGCGCCTCGATCCGCACCTTCGCGCAACTCCCCGAATTTCAACGCGACACCCACAAGCCCACGGCCACCGTCCGTGGGTCCGCCCCCACCGACCCCGACGCCGCGCTCCTGGCCTTCCTCGAAGCCGCCGCCACTTCCGGGGGGAACCGCCGCCCCGACGACGCGCTGGGCCTCATCACCTACGACGCCCGCCCATCCCTGCGCGCCCGCCCCGGCCCGCGCGACCAACTCACCACCGACACCCTCGACGCACCCCGCACCGGCACCGACACCGCCGCCGCCCTGTCCTTCGCCCTCGCCGCCGGCGACGCCGCCGACCGCGCGCTCCGCATCGTCCTCGCCACCGACGGCAACGACACCGCCGGCAACCTCCTCGACGCCGCCCGCGCCGCCGCCGCCGCCGGCGTCAGGATCGACGTCCTGCCCATCCCCTACGCCCCCTCTCACCCCGACGCCCCGGAGGTCATGGTCGAAGGCGTCTACGCGCCGCCCACCGCACGCGAAGGACAAACCGTCCCCGTCCGCGTCGTCCTCCGCGCCACCGCACCCGCCGCCGGCTCGGTCGAACTCCTGCGCGACGGCGTCCTCCTCGACCTCGACCCCGACCCCAACCGCACCGGCCTGCCCGTCACCCGCAACGACTGGTCCACCAACAACTCGAAGCCCACGGACACCGTCCGTGGGTCCGCCAACCTCGACCACGTCCTCGCCCTCACCGTCGACATCCCCCTGGCCACCGCCGGCCCGTCGTCCTTCACCGCCATCTTCGAGCCCGACAACTCCGCCACCCTCGCCGCCCGCCGCGCCAACGTCCGACCCGACCTGGCCATCAACAACCGCGCCGAAGGCTTCACCCAGGTCAGCGGCAAAGGCCGACTCCTCTTCGTCGATCAACTCGGCGGAACCCCCGGCAACATCCTGCCCAACACGCTACGCCAGCGCGGCCTCGAACTCGACGTGATCGCCGCCGCGGATTTTCCCACCACCCTCGAACAACTCCAGCGCTACGACGCCGTCCTCTTCCAGAACGTCCCCGCCGACGACATCCGACCCGCGCAACAACGACAACTCGTCCGCTACGTCAAGGAACTCGGCGGCGGCTTCGCCATGATCGGCGGGCCCGACTCCTTCGGCGCCGGCGGTTGGACCAACTCCGCCGTCGACCGCGACCTGCTCCCCGTCGCCTGCGAAATCCCCAGCCAGACCATTCTTCCTTCCGGGGCGCTGGTCATCTGCCTCGACCGCTCCGGCTCCATGGCCGCGCCCGTCGGCGCCACCGGAAGAACCCAACTCGAACTCGCCGGCGAAGCCGCCATCGCCGCCGTCAACACCCTCTACCCCCAGGACCTCGTCGGCCTGCTCGCCTTCGACTCCAACCCGACCTGGGTCGTCGACCTCGCCCCCAACACCGACCCCGCCAACACCGCCCGGCTCATCCGGAGCATCCAACCCGCCGGCGGAACCCACATCACAAGCGGACTCCAAGAGGTCCACCAAGCCCTGAGCAACCGACGCTTCGCCGACACCGCCGTCCGACACGGCATCATCCTCACCGACGGCTACGGCGACGTCCAGAACCTCGAAGGCATCATGGCCCAGTGCCGCGCCGACAACATCTCCATCACCACCGTCGGCGTCGGCGATCAGATCGACGAAGCCCTCCTCCGACAAATCGCACAACTCGGCAACGGCACGTTCTACAAAGTCACCGACCCCAACAAACTCCCCCAGGTCTTCATCAAAGAAGCTCGCACCATCCGCAAAAACCTCATCCGCGAAGAACCCTTCACCCCGCAAACTCAGAACACCGGCTCGCCCATCACCGCCGGCCTCAACTTCAACCAGCCCCTCGCCGGACTCGTCCTCACCGGCGAGCGACTCGACCGACGCGTCGAAACCCCCCTGCTCGGACCCGAAGGCGAACCGCTCTTCGCCACCGGGCAGGTCGGCCTGGGCCGCGTCGCCGCCTTCACCTCCGACGCCACCAACCGATGGGCCGCCGACTGGCTCGACTGGCCCGGATACGCCGACTTCTGGACCCGCACCGCCCGAACCCTCGCACGACCCGCCACCACCGCCGACGCCGACCTGCTCACCCGCTTCGAAGGAAGCGACCTCGTCCTCACCCTCGAAACCTACGAAAACCCATCCAACTCCAACTCCGGACTGGTTGCTTCAGCAACCAGCGCCACCGGCGGCATCCTCCTCCCCAACGGACAGATTCAAGCTATCACGCTTGAGCAAACCGGCCCCGGCCGATTCCAGGCCCGACTCCCCGCACCCGACGACGGCAACCACCTCGCCACCCTCTTCCTCACCGACGCCGCGGGCAACCGACTCGCCACCGTCTTCGGCGGCGCCTCGCGACCCCCCGGCGAAGAACTAAGACGCTTCGCCCCCAACCCCGCCGTCCTCGAACAGGTCGCCGCCATCACCGGCGGCCGCGTCCTCGACCCCGCCAACCCCGCCGCCCACCCGCTCTTCGACCGCACCGAACCCTTCGAAACCCTCAGCGTCCGCCCCCTCCGCTGGTCGCTCATGCCCTGGCTCCTGCTCTTGCTCCTGCTCGACATCGCCAACCGCCGCATCGCCTGGGACGCCCCGGCCATCGCGCACTACCTCCGCGAACACCTCACCCCCACCCGCCAGACCACGCAACCACGCCAAACCCTCCACGCCCTCAAACAACGCAAAGCCCCCTCCGATCCCACCCCCAGACCCGAA
>CAZIXN010000104.1:0-9307 GCA_964543215.1 uncultured Phycisphaera sp. | reverse complement strand
ATCCTTCGTGCACCGTCCGCCCCAGCAGCGGGTACATGAACCGGTGATGCCCGTCCCGCGTCCGCACCGCCTCGATCAGCAACTCGCCCTGCCCGGGTAGATGCGACCACGACCGCTGCAGGGTCAGCAACGGCTCGAGCGCCTTGAGTTCCGCCGAATCGAACCGGCCCGCCCGCGCCGCCTCGATCTGCTTGCGCACCGCCGCGGCGAGCTGCGTGGAAAGCGGGCTCTTGCCGCCTTGCCAGCGCGGCACCTGCGCCTTGGTACCCGTCGCCTTCTTCACGATCGCCGACATGCCGTGCACCTTCACCAGTTCCAGCAGATGCCCCGCGAACACGAACTTCTGCCTGGGCTTGAGGAAACCGACGAACGACTCCTCGACCGTGCCCAGCGTTCGGCCGTTCTGAAACTTCACCACAATCGCCGCGTCCGACGTGATCGTGCCGATGGCCATGCGGTGAAACTTGGCGATCCGTGGCGTGGCCACGGTGAACGTCCCATCAGCTTCGCCGTGCGTATCGACGCCTTCGACGACTCTTGCGTACTGCGGATACACCTTCAGCGTCTCGCCGCCCCGCACCACAAAATCCAGGGACCACTGCCATTCCCGATCGGTGAGGTCTCGGAACGCGCGCGTGCTCCGCACCTCCGCCAGCATCGCGTCCCGCGCAAAACCCCCGCCCATCGCACAGGTCACCAGGTGCTGCACCAACACATCCAGCGGCCGGTCCAGCGGCGACCGCGCCTCGATGTCGCGCGCTTCGCCCGCCGCACGCGCCGCCGCAAAGTCCAGCACTTCGAGCGCGTTGGTCGGCACACCCACCAGCCGGCTCACCGCGCCCGGCCGGTGCCCGCTCCGCCCCGCCCGCTGCAGCATCCGCGCCACCCCCTTGGGCGACGCGATCTGAATCACCTGTTCCACCGGCGAAAAATCCACGCCCAGATCCAGCGACGACGTACAAACGCACGCCTTGAGCCCGCCGGTCCGCAGCAGATCCTCCACCGCCTTACGCGTCTTGCGCTCGATGCTGCCGTGGTGCAACGCGATGCGGCCAACCCAGTCCGGACGGTCCGCCTGGATACGCGAAAACCAGATCTCCGCCTGGCTCCGCGTGTTCGTGAACACCAGCGTCGAGCCCGCCCGGTCGATCGCCTCGATCACCTGCGACACCAACCGGATGCCCAGATGCCCCGCCCACGGAAACCGCTCCAGCGTTTCGGGCAGCAGCGTCGTCAACTCAAACGCCTTGTGGTCCGGCCCGTGAATCAGAAGCCCGGGGACATTGCCCGTGGGCCGAGCCCCCAGCAACGTGTCCCGCGCCTCCGCAAGATTCCCCAACGTCGCGCTCAGGCCCCACGTCTGCAATCGCGGATTCCACCCGCGCAGCCGCGCCAGGCCCAGCTCGGTCTGCGTGCCGCGCTTCGTGGCCATCAACTCGTGCCACTCGTCGACGATCACCGTCTGCAGGCCCGCAAACTTCCGCGGCGCATCGGCATAACTCATCAGCACGCTCAGCGATTCGGGCGTGGTGACCAGACACGAGGGCAGCTGCCTGCGCTGCTGATTCTTGATCGTCTGCGACACGTCGCCGGTGCGACGTTGCACCGTCCACGGCAGGCCCAGCGCACGGATCGGCCGCAACAGATTCTCCTGCGTGTCGGTCGCCAGCGCACGCAGCGGCGTGATCCACAGCACGCGCGGCCCCACCGTCGGCATCGTCGGCCAGCGATCCCGCTGGGGATGCTCGTCACACCAACGCATCAGCGCCGGCAGCCAAACCGAAAACGTTTTGCCCATGCCCGTGGGCGCATGCACCAACCCGGACCCGCACGCAAGCTGCGCACCCCAACAGCGACGCTGAAAATCAAACGGCTCGCCGACGTGCGCTCGAAACCAGGCTTCAACGGGATTCATCGTGCAGCGTGTCCTGATCCGCGATCAACGCTTCCAACTCGGCGAGCGTATCCGCCTCCTGCGGCTTCTTGTCGGTCCGCCAGCGGTGCATCCGCGGAAAGCGCAGCGCAACCCCGGATCTGTGCCGCGTGCTGCGGTTGATGCCTTCGAAGGCGATCTCGAACACCAGCTCGGGCTTGACCTCGCGAAATGCGCCCTTCTTCCCCGTCGAGTGGTTCTTGATGAACCGATCGACCTGCGCGAACTCCGCGTCCGTGAGGCCGGAATACGCCTTGGTCACCGGGACGAGCTGCCCCTGCCCGCGCTGCGCGCCGTCCCAGACGGCGAAGGTGTAGTCGGTGTAGAGCGTCGCGCGACGACCCGTACCGCGCTGGGCGTACACCATGACGCAGTCGATGGTGTACGGATCGACCTTCCACTTCCACCAGGCCCCCTTGCCGGTTCGGCCGGTGCCGTAAGGCGCATCGCCGCGCTTGAGCATGAAGCCTTCCACACCGCGGACGCGCGATTCTTCACGCAGCAGGGCGAGCTGATTCCACGATTCAGCCCGAACCCGCGGCGACAGTCGGAACGGATCGTCCCGCGGCACGACCGCTTCGAGAAGCAACCGCCGCTCGTCGGTGCTGCGCGTCCGCAGGTCTTCGCCGCCGTGTTCGAGCACGTCGTACGCCATGAACACCACATCATTCATCGAGAACAGCGTGGCCTCGACGCGCTTGCGGTTGAGCCGCTTCTGCAGCGTCCCGAAGCTGCGCGGCTGGTCGCCCTGCCAGGCGAGGACTTCGCCATCGAGCACCGTTCCCGCCGGAAGCTGCGCCGCGGCGGCGACGAGTTCGGGGAACGCATCGTTGATGAGTTCGTCGCCGCGCGACCAGAGCATCGTCTGCCCGCCGCGCCGGATCATCTGGGCCCGGATGCCGTCCCACTTCCACTCGACCCGCCAGTTTCGCACGTCGCCGAGCTGGTCTTGAATGGGTTTATCTGGCTCGATCGGGTGCGCGAGGAAGAACGGGTACGGCCTGGCCGAGTGCTCGTCGCCGTCGGCCGAGCCGTCGTCGGGTGCAAGCAACTTCCGGAACCTGGTCACGCTGGGCGTGTAGGCGCCGGCCAGGCGGTGCTGCATCACGGCGGGGTCGATGCCGGCCGCCTGCGCGAGCGCGCCAACCACGACCTTCTTTGCCGCACCGAAGCGGAAGTTGCCCGAGATCAGCTTGTGAAACATGAATCGCTGCGGCCCGGCGAAAGTGTCCCACGCGTCGAGCACCATCTGCCGCTGCTTGTCTTCGGCGAGCAGAGACAGCGGGAGGATGCGCTCCTCGATGACGCGGTGCAGCGGCTCGTCATCCCGCGGATGCCTCGGCGGCGGCAGGATGAGCGCGAGCGTTTCCGACAGGTCGCCGACGCTGCTGTGGCATTCGCTCAGCAGCCAGTCGTCGTAGCCGGTGACTTCGGACGCCCATTGTCGGAGGCGCTTGTAAGACACACGACGGATCAACTTGTTGCCGGTGAGTACGGCCAGCGCCCACGCCGCATCTTCCGACGGGGCTTCGGCGAAGTAGTCACGCAGCGCGACGGTCTTCTCGCTCGTGCGCGTCGTGCGATCGACGGCAAGAAAGAGTTGCGTGAAGCGCTTCATGCGTCCGCCTCGGCGGGAGCGTCGGAGGATGCGGACGTGTCGCGGTCGCTTTCGCCTTCGTACCGGGTCGGCACGACGTCGGCGTCGATGCCGCGCTCGCGCAGGTAGCGCACCAGGACCTGCGTGTAACCGTGCGTGACGCCGACGGATTCGCAGCCGGTGTCGGCGATGGCCTGCAGCAGCCCGGGCCAGTCGGCGTGGTCGCTGACGACCAAGCCGCGATCGACGCCCCGTCGCCGGCGGTTGCCGCGGATCTGCATCCAACCCGACGCGAACGCGGTGCGATACGGCGCGAACTTCCGCAGCCACGGCGTGCCCAGCACCGACGGCGGAGCGACCACCAGTCCCCTGCCTTTGCCGGCGTTTCGTGATTCCTCGGTGGACGTGCCCGTCATCGGCATCGCGACGCCGGCGTCGGCGTACACCTGATTGAAACGCTGCACCGAGCCGTGGCACACGATCGCCCCCGGAAGTGAAACGCCACAAAGTCGAGCCCGAGTGTGCAGCGTATGAAGGATCCGCTGCGCCTTGCCCAGCGCGTAGGCGAAGACCACGGTGGTCTGCCCGGCCTCCGCGTTTTCCTGCCACCACCGCAGAAGGTCGTCGGCCCACGGGTCGTCCGGGCCCCAGCGATAGATGGGCAGGCCGAACGTGCTCTCGGTGATGAAGCGGTGGCAGGGCACGACCTCGAACGGATCGCACGTGCCGTCGGGCGCGACCTTGTAATCGCCGCTGACGACTTCGACACGGCCGGCGTGTTCGACCCGGACCTGCGCCGAGCCCAGCAGATGCCCGGCGGGATGCAGCGAGACGTTCACCCCACGGAACGTGGTGATTTCGCCGTAGGGCAGGCCGGTGATCTCGGCGTCGCGGTGGACGCGCTGCGCGAGCACGGGCTGGCCGATGCGCGAAGTGAGGTAGTGGCCGCAGCCGGGGGTCGCATGGTCGCTGTGGGCGTGGGTGATCACGGCGCGCTCCACGGGTCGCCAGGGGTCGATGTGAAATTCGCCGGCGTCGCAGTAGAGGCCGCGATCGGTGACCTGGATGAGTCGTTTAGCGCTCACGTTGCCGGGAGCGTAGCGCGGTGCGACCACTGCGCCACGATCGCCAGCGCGATCAGGCCGTGCGCGGTCCAGGCGATCGTGCGGAGCCAATTGGTGTTCACGAGCGCGGCGTGGGCGGCGGGTTCGAAGGCCGCGGTGAGCCGGGTGTGCTGCGGAACTTGCAGGAGCCAGGTCGAGAGCCAGTTGATCAGCACGGTGGCCGCCCCGGCCCAGAGCAGCCAGCGTGAAACGCCCGCCGGCATCAGCAGCAGCAGGCCGGCGGTCGTGAACAGTTCGGCGAACATCAGCGGGGCGACGACGAAGGTGGTGAGTCGGGTGTGCTGCTGTTCGTAGGCGGCGAAAGCTGCGGGATCGTGCGGTGAAACCGCCGCGAACAGCGGATAGTGCACGACCTGCACGAACCAGATCAGGCCGACCATCGCCCAGGTGCTCGCGGCGTGAAGGAGGATGAGGGGTGTGGGGTTCATGGGTCGCGCCGGGTCGCTGAAGCGACCAGGCCGGGGGAGGCGTTGACGCGGGGTTGGGTGAGCAGACAGACCGGGTCGGCGTCGCCTTCGTAAAGCCGGCGCATCGCGGCATGGCGGTGCTCAAAAAGTTTGCGCAGGTCGCGCTGAATCACGAGGCGGTTGATCAGCGGGGCGAGCAGTCCGCCGGGGGGTCGGTAGGTGATGAGATCTTTCGTGAGCGTGCCGCCATCGTGCGCGATGAAGTCGTGGCGGTGGGTGAAGTGCGCGTACGGACCGGTCTGCTGATAGTCCTCGAACCAACGCGGCGAGTGAACCGGGCCGATACGCGTGGTCCAGCGCAGCGGGAAGCCGTGCAGCTTCAATCGGTAGCTGTAGGTCGCGCCCTCCTGCAGCGGCGCGATGTCGCCGCGCACGTTGAAGCGGATGAACGGCGGGAGCACGAAATTCATATGGCGACAGTCGCCGAAGAAGCGGAAGAGTTCTTCGGGCAATCGCGGCAACCACTGCGCCGCTTCGCAGACGAAGTCCCGGCCTTGCCGACGGAACGTGATGACGTCGGGACACGGCGTCATATCGGGGCACTCGCGGGCTGCCTGGTGTGGCTCGGCCGGTGATGCCGGTACGCGGCGATGAGGATCAAGGTGAAAGGCACCCACCACACCAGGTCGTTGGTGGGGATGGTCCAGCCGAACGCGGGGGAAAGGTTTTGTCGGATGAATGCACCGTCGACGTAGCCGATGGGCCCGAAGATCTTGCCGAGCAGGCCGACGAACACGATGGGCCAGTGGACCAGCGGGTTGAACGCGGCGATGGCGTAGCCCAGTCCGTAGACGCCGACGATCATGCCGACACACTGCCAGACGGACGGGTGGGTCGGGCGGTCCATGCCGACCAGATCGAAGAAATGGTTCGGAAAGAGCACGACCCACGCGCCCCAGAGCAGGTTGTACACGGCGGCGAGCAGGAGGACACAGGTCATCCAGCGGGGAAAGGCGGGTTTGGCGGCGTTGGCGTTCACGGCGGCAAGGGTAGGCGGGCACGCGGAGGTCGGCCCGGTCCGTCGCCAAACGGCTCGCGGAACAAAAAACCTGCGTTGAATGAGCGCGGGCTTCAGAGGCGGGATTCACCCGTCGCGGCGTTTGCCCAGGACGGCGCGGAGGCAGGCTTCGAGGTCTTCTTGTCGGAAGGTGTGATTGACGCGGCGTAATTCGGCGGGATCGACGCGCTGGCTGCCGAGGAGTGCCTCGTGCCCCATCTGCCCGAAGGCGAGTTTGACGGCGAAGCGCGGGACGGGCATCGGCGTCGGGCGTTTGAGAACTCGGCCGAGCACCTTGGTGAACTGTGCATTGGTCACCGACTGCGGCGAGCAGGCATTGACCGGGCCGACAAGAGACTCGTCGAGGATGGCGCGATGGAGGATGCTGACGGCGTCTTCGATACCGACCCAACTCCACCACTGTTTGCCCGTGCCGACCTTGCCACCCAGGCCGAAGGAAAACAGCGCAAGCATTTTCTGCAGCGCCCCCCCTCGGGGATGCAGCACGATCCCAAAGCGTGCGTGGACGACGCGGATGCCCGCGGCGGCGGCGGGTTTGGCGGCGTGTTCCCAGTCGTGCGCGACTTTGGCGAGGAAGCCGTGGGCCTTTTCGCCTTGTTTCCAAGGCTCGTTGGGGTCCATGCGCGGCGCATCGTGTTCACCGAGAAACTCGTCGCCGCGGTTGCCGTAGATGCTCACACCCGAAGCGACGACGAGCACCTTGGGCTTGCGTTCGAGTCGCGCGAGGGCTTCGCAGAGTCGGCGGGTGCCCTGCACACGGCTGTCGTAGATGCGCTGCTTGGCGGCGAGGGTCCACTTCTGGGCGATGGGTTCGCCGGCGAGATGGACGACGGCGTCGCAGCCCGCGAGCGGGTGGGCCTGCCAGCCGATGCCTTGGTCGTGTCCGCCCGCGCCGGTGCGCTTGATGGGCCGCACGGCATGGCCACCGGTGGTAAGGAATGCAGCCAGGTTCGAGCCGATGAGCCCGGACGCGCCGGTGATCGCGACGGCAAGCGTCTTGCCCTGCGTGAAGCGTTCGGCGGCGTGGTGCTCGGCGAGATCGCGTTGCAGCACCGCGTGCCGGTAGGCGAACATCTGCTCGATCTTGTCCCGGCCAAAGGCGGCGTGGGCGAGCTCGCCGACGAGCCAGAACGGCATCTGGTATCGGATGTGGTCGTGCATGACGCAGGTCCGGCCGGCGCTTGCGGGATCGGGCTCGACGCGGTGCGTGTGTTCCCACTTGGCAAACGGGCCGGAGGCCTGGACGTCACGGAACTGCAGCCCTTCGACGTAGTCCTGATGGACGGCGACCCACTTGCGTTTCCACGGCGCCTTGACTTCGAGCACGACGCGCTGGCCGTTGCGGAGGCCTTCGTACTTCAGCAGCCGGGCGTACTCCCACGGCGGCGTGAGTCGGGGTAACGCACCGTCGCGGAGGTGCCAGTCCCACACGGCCTGGGGCGAAGCGTCGAGTGGCGTCTTGCGGGTGAACGTCTTGTCGGGCATGGGCCGCATCGTAGATCAGCCCGAGCCGGGTGGGTACGACGGGCGTCGTGCTAGCCTGCATCCATGCAAAGTCGTTCCTGCGTGAGACGAGTGGGCGTGTGCGGCGGTCTGGTGCTGCTGGGCGTTGCGTGGTTGGCCGGTTGCGCGGGCAGCGCCAAGGCGCCGACCGTGCCGACAACGCCGGTGGTGCTTTACTCGCTGAACGAGCCACAGCGCTGGCCGGGCGACCTGGTGGTGCCGTTGCACTCGGCCGGGCCGTATCGACATCTGGACGTGGCAATCAACGGCCAGCCGACGGGCCGGTTCCTGTTCGACACGGGCGCGAATCGTCCGGTGATCGACACGGGTCGCGCGAACATGCTGGGCCTGCCGGACGTCGGCGGCGGGACGACGACGGGCATCGCCGGGGCGACCGCGACGCGGTATCGACAGGCTGCTTCGCTGCGGCTGAGTTCGTCGCTTGCATCGCCTCAGCCGTTCGTGTTGGACACGTCCGAAGCGCGCATGATCGCCATGAACATGCGCGACCTGGGCGGACCCAACGCCGCGGGGACGTCGGGCATCGTGTGCTTCCGAACGCTGATGCGCGTGCCCTTCACGTTCAACCCGCAGGCCGGCACGCTCACGCTGCACCGCCCCGGCGACTTCCGTCCGCCCGACGCGAACGATCCCGGCGTCACGCGCGTGCGGCTGCGTCGGTTTCACGGCCTGCCGGCGGTCGATGCGGCACTGCTGGACGCGGACGGCAAGCCGGTGGCGATCCGCCTGATTCTCGACACAGGCATGAACTCCGCGATGTCCGTGCCTATTGAAGTGCTCGCGGATCGGCCGGGCGTTGCGGCGGTGCCCGTCAGCGGCGCGGGGACGTCCCGGGGCATCGGCGGCTCGCTGAACAGCACCAACACCTGGGCCCGGAGCACCAAGGTCTTCGACCTGGAAATGCGGAACCTGCCCGTGTCCTTCGAGCCGATGCCCGACGCGATCAAGTCGGCCGACGGCCTGCCCCAAGGCCGACTGGGCATGGGCGTGCTCGGCCACTTCGAGCTCACTTTCGACGCCACGCGCAACTGGCTCTACGCCCGATATCTCGGACCCGGCGGGGACGAAAAAACCGCGCCGCGCGAACGTGCCGCCGCTTCGGGTCGATGAAACCAACAATGGCCCGCGAAGCGTTCGAATCTCTGCCGCTGTGGAAAGCCGCGATGCGTCTGGCGCTCGACGCGCACCGCGTGGCCAATGAGTTTCCCGCCGACGAGAAATCCAGCCTCGGCGGCACGCTCAAGAAACTCGCCGACGCCCCCGCCACCCTCGCCGCCCACGCCGACGCGGCGGAAGCGCCCGACGAAGCGCTCACGCAACTGGGCAAGTGCGAAGCGACGTTCCGCGAACTGCTCGCCACCGCCCTGCTCGCGCACCAGCTCGACCTGCTCAACCGCACGCAGCTCCGCCGCCTGCGCCTGCACGTCGCTCGGCTGCGTGTCCTGGTCGATGATGAAACGCAAGCCTGGGAAGCCGCCCGCGAGCCGCAGCGCCGCGAACAGGAAGAGCGACTCAACGCCGCCACACCCACCGTCGCCGACCACGACTTCGATCCCCGCGATCAGCGGAGCATCCAGCGCGAACTCGATCTCGACGATGTCGACGCGATCGGCCTGAGCGCGAACCACCCGCCGGCCCTGCGAT
>CAZIXN010000103.1:0-9365 GCA_964543215.1 uncultured Phycisphaera sp. | reverse complement strand
TGCCGATGAGCAGCGCGATGATGGAGATCACCACGAGCAGTTCGATCAGCGTGAACCCGGCCGGGCGGGAGGAGCGGGCGGGGCCGGAAGAGCGACGACGCGAGGGGGAAGTGGGCGTGTGCATGGCGTTGGATCGATCCTGCTGTAATAGACGAAGGCGAGGGGTACGAGCTATTTCCGTGCGTGTTCCGTGCGTGGGCCGGGGCATCAGGATCAGGGTTATCCGCCGCGCCCACCGGGCGCGGTGAAGGTGGTGGGGTCCAGGGGTGCTTCGCCGAGGGGGTCCCACAGCTGGCCGTAGCCGTTAAAGTTGGACCGGCCGGCGTAGTTGCGGGTTCGGAAGCCGGTGACTTCGTTGTCGAACTTGTTGCGGAGTTCGCCGTGTCCGTCGGCGAAGCCGAAGGCGGCGGACTGGTTGTGGTACCACTTGGACTTGTCGCCGGCGGTATTGTGGAAGTTGGCCTTGGCGTCGTTGGGGGCCAGGGACATGAACTCGAACAGGCCGTCGTTGATGCCGCGGGCGAAGGGCGGGGTGACGGTGGTGTCGTCGTTGGGTGCCCCTTCGTCGATCAGCAGGATCAGGCCCGAGGCGTCGCGGACGACATCGAGCGAGAGGAACGCGTTGCGGACGACGGTGCCGCCGCGACCGCCGCCGGCAACGGTGCCCATCACGGCTTGGACGGCGGGGTCTTTGGTTCCGGAGAAGTCGTACAGGAAGCTGTTCACGGAATAGCTCACGCCCGAACTGCGTTCGGCGAAATCGTCGGCCGGGCAGGCGAGCACGGCCGCGGGTCCCTGACCCGGCTCGCTGGGCGCGGTGGTTCCGCCGAGGTATTGCCAGATGGCCGAGGGGCTGAGGTCGCGGGAGAAGTCGGGGATCGGATCGGTGGGGAAGGCCCGGGTGAGCCAGCCGTTGACGATCCAGGCCCGAGCGGTGTTTTTGGGGTCGGTGGGTCCGGCAAGGGAGGACCGGCCGGGGATGTACATGTTGTTGTCCGCGGCGTAGCTGTAGAACGCGGTGGAGACGTTCCGCATGTTCGATTGGCAGACCGCGCCGCGGGCCGTGTTTCGGGCGGCACCCAAGGCCGGGAGGAGGATGCCGATGAGCAGCGCGATGATGGAAATGACCACCAGCAGCTCGATGAGCGTGAAGCCGGGTCGGCGGCACGGGCGGAGGCTGGCGGGCGCGGTGGAACTCATACGGAGGCTGGCTGAAAACACGGGGCGATGAACAGTCGGTTTGGCAAACGGGTCCGAATCGGCCATGTCAAAGTCGATAGGTAGCGGGCAACGAGCGGGAAGCGTGCAGCGGCGGTGAGGTTCGGCAGGGTCAGGACGAGATCAACAAATCGACCGGGACATGACCTGCGTGGATGGGCGGAATGCCTTGAAAAACGACGTTCATCGCCGTAGTCAGGGTTTGAATCTTCCGAGCATCTGGCCGTTCTGAACGTTATCTCCGTCGGGGTTTCACGCAGGCGTGGTTCAGTATACCGGCATTTGCGGGAGAGTCCAAGCGCAACTTGCATAAGTCTCAGACATTCGCGCGCTTAGTCTCGCTAAAAAAGAGGCGGAAATCGGAAAATGACGAGGCGTCGGCTTGATTTGCGGAGCAGCGTCGCGGGGGCCTGCTGATTTCGTAGACTGTGCGGATTGCGAACGCCCGTGCAGGATGCAGGCTTTCGTGGACCACCGGCGAGTCGCCCTCACCCCCGGAGCGTTGGAGACCATGCTGGCCGTGAACGAATTTCCCAGTTTGCCGAATCTCGCCGACTTCACGAGCGTTGCGCTGCTGGCACAGGCGGTTGAGGCGGATGGGCCGGGCTCGGGGGTCGAGGCGGTGGGGTATCGGCTGGTGGAGCTGTTCATGTTTTCGCCGGTGATCAATGGTTGCATCGCGGGGTTGTCGGTGCTGGCGCTGGGGCTGTTTTTGTGGCTGCTGCTGACGATCAATGCAAGGGCGATGGCGCCGCGTGATTTCCTGGATGAAGTGACCCGTCTGGTGGTTCGTGGGGAATTGGATAAGGCGGCGGACCTTTGCCGGCGGGCGCGGGGGGTGTGGGTCGGGCCGATCGTGCAGCGGTGCGTGGAGAACGCGGGTCAGGGGCATTCGGTGGTGTTGGAGATGGTGGGCAGCGAGGGTCGGCGGGCGGCGGACGTGGTGTGGAACCGGGTGAGCTACCTGGCGGACATCTCGAATGTGGCGCCGATGCTGGGGCTGCTGGGGACGGTGATCGGGATGATCACGGCGTTTTTCGGGTTGGAGCGGGAGAGCGGGAGCATCAACGCGGCGGTGCTGAGCCGGGGCGTGGGCCAGGCGATGACCACGACGATGTTCGGGCTGTTCGTGGCGATCGGGGCCTTGGTGATGTATTCGATCATCAAGGCACGGGCGACGCGGACGCTGGCCGAGGCGGAGCGGGCGGTGAACACGATCGCGGACCATTTGACGCGCCGGGAATCCTGAACCACGGATGGACACGGATCGAGCGGGATGGAAGCGAGCATCATGGTTGGTTTGTTGAAGCACGATGGCGACGCGACCCACGGTCATGGACCGTGTGCTTCTTTGGTTGTTGCATATGGGTTTGCGTCCGTGTTCATCCGTGGTTTGAAGGGACGTGGATCATGAGTTTTGCGGCACCCACTCGGGAGCGCAGCGGGCCGGCGTTGCCGTTGGCGGGGATGGTGGATGTGCTGTTTCTGCTGCTGATTTTCTTTATGACGGCCTCGACGTTCCGGGAGTCGGAGTTGTCGCTGCCGGTGTCGCTGACGCCGGGGGAGTCGGCGACGGCGGCGGTGGACGCGGCGAGTTCGGTGGTGGTGACGGTGACCGAGGGCAACGAGATTTTCTTTGGCACGCGGGGGGTGGGATTGAGCCAGCTGCGGGGGCTGTTGGAGGAGGTGTTGGCGGTGTCGCCCCATGAGGTGCTGGTGGTGCGCAGCGATGAGAAGAGCGATGCGGGGGTTTTGCTGCGGATTCTCGATCAGGCGGAGTTGGCGGGCGTACGGGATACGCGGACGGCGATGATCCGCGCGGCTGCCGGTGGCAGCGGCGAGTGACCAGTGGCCAGTGACCGGTGACCAGTGGGCAGTGAGTAGTGAGCGGTGAACAGTGATGCAGAAAGGCTTTCCCAACGCGTTGAGTTTGCGGCTTCAATTTTGCCGCTTGTGGTTGCCTGCGCTGGTGCTTTTACTGGCCACCGGCCACTGGCCACGGGCCACTTCCGCGCACGCGGATTCCGCCCACGACCAGTTCGTGTTTGCGTACAAGCTGATGCAGCGGGGGGATGTGGCGGAGGCGGCTGCGGAGTTCGATCGGTATCTGCGGGATTATCCGGCGGCGGGGAAACGGGCCGACGCGGCGTACTACCGGGCGCTCTTGTTCCGCGAGGCGGGGGATTCGGCATCGGCGGCGCGGCTGCTTGAAGGGGTGAACCCCGGCAGCGCGGAGCTGGTGCCGGGGCACGCGGTGTCGCTGCTGCGCGGGCAGGTGCTGGTGGACACCGGGGATGTCGGCGAGGCGCTGGCGGTGCTGGGGGAGGTGGACGCCGGCCGGCTGGACGCGGGGCTGGGGCTGGCGGTGCGGTATCTGCGGGGCCGGGCGGCTCGGTCGGCGGGCGAGTTGGGGCTGGCGGCACAGGAACTGTCGGCCGCGGCGGACATGGCGGAGCAACAGGGGCACGCGCTGCTCGGGCCGGTGCTGGTGGAACTGGCGGAAACGCAGCGCAGCCGGGGCGATCTGGTGGCGGCGGGCGCGGCGTTGGAGCGGGCGCTGCAACCGACGGTCGGTGGCCGTGGACTTCCGGGGGCGGATTGGGAGGCGCAGGCGGCGCGGCTGTCGGGGGATGTGGCGTACGAGCGGGGCGAGTTGGACGCGGCGGTGCGGGCATATCGGCGGGTGCTCGACGCATTTCCGGGCAGCGATCATTTCGGTCCGGCGGCGGTGGGGACGCTTTGGGCGCTGTACGCGGCGGAGCGTGACCTTGAGTTGATCGAGACGTTCAATCGCCTGGTGGCGACGTTGCCGTTGCAGGACCGAGTGACGGCGCATTACCTCGCGGGCTCGGCGGAGCAGCGGCGGGGTAATCACACGGAAGCGGTCGCGCTGTTCGAGCCGGTGGCACGGGGGAACGGGGCGCTGGCGCTGGAAGAACGGGTTCTATACCGGCTGGCGGTAAGCCTGCACGCGCTGGGGCAGGACGCGCGGGTGCTGACGACGATCGATCGTTTGAACGAACTTTTTCCGGATTCGGAATTGACCGGTGACGCGGCGTTTCTGGAGGCGAGCAGCCGCTCGCGGACGGGCGATACGGCGGCGGGTGTGGCGGAGTTATCGCGGTTTGTCGATGCCGGGCCGGACGGACCGCAGGGACGGGATTACTTTCTGCGGGCCTTGCGGCAGCGGGCGGCGCTGTACGGGTCGCAGGGTCGGTTCGATGCGGCGGTGGCGGACTACGCGCGGTATTTCGACGAGCGTGGGAAGTCTCCGGCGGCTGACGAGGCGGCGGAGATCCCGGTGCGCTGGGCGTACGGCGATGCGCTCGCACAGCTGGGTCGAGCCGACGACGCGGCGGCACAGTTCGGCGAGGGGGTGCGGGTGCTGGAGCAACGTCGTGCGGCGGGCAAGCCGTTGGCGGACGTGGAGCCCGAGGGATATTTCCGGGCGGGCTCGGCATTCGCGGCCGGCGGAGAAGACGAGCGGGCGCTGGCGGCGTTCGATGCGCTGGCGAAGCTGCATCCGTTGCACGCACTGGCGGGCGAGGCGGCGCTCAAGCGTGGCGCGGTGCTGCGCCGCTTGGGGCGCGACGGCGAGGCGCTCAGTGCGTGGATCGATGCGGCGGAGCGGGAAGGACTGCCGGCACCGCAGCGGGCGCTGGCGCTGCGGGCGGCGGCGGGGGTCTATCGCGCGGCGCAGCGCAACGTCGATGCGGCGGTGACCCTGAGTCGCGCGTTGGCGATCGCGGGGCCCGAGGCACTGGTGGACGATGAATTGCTCTGGCTGGCCGAAGGTCGTCTTGCGGCGTTGGGCGAACAGGCGGCTGCAGAATCCAAACAAGTATCGCCCGACGCATCGCTCGAGGCCAAGGACACGCTCGCGGAGACGCAGCGGCTGCTCAATGCGTTGGACGCGCCGTCCCGCCGCCCGACGGCCGCGCAGCGTTCGCATCGGCTGTACCTGGGCGGTCAGTTGGCGCTGCGGCGTGGCGAACTCGATCAGGCCGGCGAACAGTTCGGCCGGGTGCTCGCGCTCAGCGAGGGGTTCGATCTGGATGCGCAGCTGGGCCTGGCGGAGATCGCAGAGACCCGCGGCGACCTGGATGCCGCCCGTGCGGAGTACGACGCGCTCACGCGTGCCGAGGAAACCAGCGTCGCGGCGCGGGCCATGTTCCGTCTGGGGCAAGTCGAAGTGGCACGGGCGGCGTCGCTGGCGCGGCAGGGGCGGGAGCGTGAAGCGATCGATGCTCGGGCCGAAGCGCGTCGGACGTGGAAGCGGTTGGCGCTCTTGTATCTCGATGCCGAGGCGGTGCAGCCGACGCCGCAGCGGGCGTTGCTGGGGTTGGCGGAGTTGGCCGAAGCGATGCGTGAGCCGGCGGTGGCGGCGCGGGAGTACGGCGTGTTGGCCGAAGCGTTCCCCGAATCGGTCTGGGGCCGGTACGCGGCAGCGGCGCTGCTCGGTCGATACGAAGGACGGGCGGACGACGCCTTGGCCATGTTGCGGCAGCTGTCTGAAGGTTCCGGCACGGCCGCGCTGGATCCGTCGTTTGCCTCGCGGGTCCGGGCCCTGCGCGACGAACTTGGAGGTCGGCCGTGACCGGCCCCGAGCCGCCCCGCCGCTCGGCGGCACCGCTGGGGGCGTACCGGCAGGACGCGAGCACGCCCCGGCGGCCCACGCCGCCGCCGGCCCCGACGAACGAGCCCGCCTCGCCGCCGTCGCGGGACTTCCGCGCCAGCCGGTTCGCCCGCGCGGCCGGGACGTGGCTGCTCCTGATGCTCGGCCTGAGCCTGCTGGTTCACGCGGCGGTCGTGCTCGGCGCCGCCGACGTGCGCATCGGCTTCGTGGACGCGGCCGACTTCGATACGCCGCCGCGCATGGTCCGCATCAAGCGCGCCGCACGCGACACCGTGTTGCTGCCCGGCGAAACGCTCGACCTCACCGGCCGCGACGCCGACACCGACCTCGCTCAGGCCGCCGAGGCGCAGGCACGGGCCGTGGATCGTTTGCTCGACGACCTGCTCGCCGCCGCGCCGCCGACTTCGGCCGTGCCGCCGACGCTGGACCTCCGCCCGCTCGACGAGGCCCGGCCCGTGACGCCACAGGACACGGCCCGGCTCAACCTGCCGGCCTTTGAGATCGACCCAGCCCTGCTCGCGACCCTGCCCGATGCCGCGCCCGCCGAGGCATCGGTGCGTCAGGACACCGGCCTGCTCGGACGCGCCGGCGACGCGGCACCCGACGCCGCCGACGCCATCACCGCCGCCCTGCTCGCCGGCTCGGTCGGAAGCTCCGCCGGCGCGACCAGCGCCGCCGGCCTCGCCGGCAGCCGCACCGACGCAGCGGCAGGGGCGCACGTCGCCGCACTCGGACTGCGCCCCGGCGTGGCGCAAACGCTCGACGCCCGACCCGCCGACTCCGCCTCCGCCTCCGCCACCACCGGACTCACCGACGCCCGACCCGCCCCGCCTGCCCCGCCCGCCGCCGCGTTGGTCCCCATCGACTTTGCCGGCCTCGCGCTCGACGCCACCAAGCATCTCGACATCCCCGAGCGACTCGACGACGACTTCGCCTACGAACTCTCCGTCTACCGCGACCTCAACCGCCCCGCCGACCCCGCCTACTTCCGCGTCGATGTCACACCTCGCGACACCCTCCGCAAACTCGCCACCCTCCCCAAAGACCTCGTCTTCCTCATCGACACCAGCTCGTCCGTGCCTCAGAGCTGGGTCGAGCAGATCGCGCTGGGCGTTGAACAGTCTTTCGCGTCACTGAATCCCGGCGACCGATTCAACGTCGTCGTCTTCAACGACACCGTCCGCATCCTCGCCGACGCGCCGATCGAACCGACGCCGACGAATCTCACGCAGGCCCGCGCGTTCCTGCGCGACGCGAGATCCAAGGGCTACACCGACGTCAACGCGGCGCTGCGGCAACTGCTCCGCCGCGACCTGCCGCCCGGTCGGGTTTACACGTTGATCCTCATCTCCGACGGCAAGCCCACCGTGGGCGTGGTGGACGCCCGACAGCTCATCAATCTCATCACGCGCGAGAACGACCGCGTGGCGGGGATCTACTGCGTCGGTGCCGCCCCGGCGCGGAACCTCGATCGCCGGCTGCTGGACTTTCTCGCGTACCGCAACAACGGGTTCGCCGTGTACCAGACCGAGCGCGACCAAGTGGCGGGCACGATCCGCGACCTCACGTCGCAGCTTCGCTACCCGCTGATCACCGACGTGCGGATGCGCATCGCCGGCGACCACACGCAGGACGTCCACCCCGACCGCCTGCCGACGATCCACCAGGGCCAGCGCTTCTCACTGTTCGGCCGGTACCGCGCCAGCCAGCCGTTCACGATGCAGATCGACGGGCGTTCGCGCGGCGGGCAATCGGTGGCGTTCACGTTCAGCCGGGACCCCGGCCGTGCGCCCGATGCCGGCGAGTCGCTGCCGTCGCAATGGGCGTTCTGGAAACTGCAGGACCTCTACAGCCAATTGCTGCAGCGCGGCGACGACCCGGCTTTGATCGCCGAAGTCCGCGCCCTGCGCGAGCGCTACGAACTCGAGACGCTTTATTGACCGCCTTGCCGCTTGGCGCGCCGCCACGCCAATGTCTATGATGCCGGTGTCGGCGGGGGGAGAGTCGGCCCGCGACGGTCAGTCCAGACGCCGCGGAATGTTGGTGCAACTCACGCGGTCTTTCTCTGGCTGGCCTGCTTGCCGCGTGAGCCCTTTCGGACGGCGGTGCGTCATTTCTGATTCATCTGTTGGCTTCCCACCGCCGACATCAGTCCCCGGGCAAAGCGCCCGTGATGGAAACGCCGCGATCCATTGCTCGCCCGGCCCACCAGGCCGCCGCAGCGTGAAGGCCAGGATCGTGTTCACACGGGTTCGCGCCTCGCCGCGCGACCCCGATGGTTCGGCGTTGAAGTCCGTGCTCTGGCCCGACGACACGGAGACCCGATCATGTCCATCCGCGGTTCGGTCAAATGGTTCGATCCCAAAAAAGGCTACGGCTTCATCGTCGGACCCGAGGGTCAGGACGTGTTCGTGCATTACTCCCAGATCGAGGTCGACGGCTTCAAGTCGCTGCGCGACGGCGAAGATGTCGAGTACGTGATCTGCGAAGGCGCGAAAGGCTTCCAGGCCCAGGACGTCAAGCGCATCGTCCGCGCCACCGTCTGACGGACAGGCGTCGGCGACGCGGGCGGCCCGATATGCTCGGGCCATGACCGTGTGGACCGGGCTGTTCGTCGGTATCGCGTTGGGGCTCTTGCTGTCGCTGCCCGCGGCGGCGATCTGGTCGCAGTTGGCGGAGCGACGCGTCCTTCGCTCCCAGCAGCGTGCCCGGCGCGCCGAGCGTCTGGCCGAGTTGGGCACGATGACCGGCGGCCTGGCGCACGAAATCAAGAATCCGCTTTCGACCATCGGCCTCAACGTGCAACTCCTTCAGGAAGACCTCGCGGCCGCCACCAGCGAACTGCAACGCGGGGCCACCGACGCCGACCCCGCCCGCATGGCACGCGACGCCGACCTGGCCGACCGACTCACGCGCGTCTCCCGACGCCTCGACGGCCTGCACCGCGAAACGCACCGCCTCCGCGACATCCTCGACGACTTCCTCCGCTTCGCCGGCCGCCTCCAACTGCATCGCGAGCCCACCGACCTGCACGTCCTGCTCGAAGAGATCGCCGACTTCTTCGCACCCCAGGCCGACGACGCCGGCGTCCGCTTGCGCCTCGACCTGCTCGCCGACCCGCACGTCGCCTCGGTGGATGCGAGCCTGCTCAAACAAGCGCTTCTCAACCTCATGATCAACGCCACGCAGGCCATGACCGACGCCCGAACCGCCAAACCCCCCAAGCCCCACGGCGGCGCCAACGAACTTCACCTCCGCACCACCAACGCGACGCCACGCAGAAACGGCAAACGCGAACGCACCGCCGGCGAAACCGCCGCCCTGTGCATCCATATCACCGACACCGGCCCGGGCATCCCCGACGATGTCCTGCCGCGCATCTTCGAACCCTATTTCTCCCGCAAACGCGGCGGCACCGGCCTGGGACTGCCCACCACCAAGCGCATCATCGAAGAGCACGCCGGCCACCTCAACGTCCACACCGACCCCGGCCGCGGCACAAGCTTCACGA
>CAZIXN010000102.1:2134-9516 GCA_964543215.1 uncultured Phycisphaera sp. | reverse complement strand
CGACGCGGTGCCGGAGTTGAGCGTGGCTCCGAAGCCATAACGGGCGAACGTGCCGAGCGGAAAGTACACCGTGGCCGCGTCGGCGCCGGTCAACGTGAAGAGCTCGCCGGAGACGTTGAAGGTGATATCGCTGGCCGCGGGGTAACCACCCTGGCCGAAATCAGCGGTTGCGGGCGGGAAAACGTTGGCGACACTGTCATCGAATTCGATCGAGATCGAAGCGCTCTGGTTGATCGGGAAGGCGGCGATGAGCGCGGGCGTCGCGTTGTCGGTGTGGCTCGAGACGCGTCCGGCGAGCTGCACCTCAAGGATGGCGGCGTATGCGGGCAGGCAGGCAGCCGCAGAAAGCAAACCGCTCAACAAGACAAATCGAATCGAGAGACGATACATCGCGACTTTCTCCAAAGAGATGGGAACCTTGATGTGACAAAATAGCACGCCAACGGGAGTTGTCGATCAGCGATACCCCTAGCCGGAAAATATTCCGCCAGGAATCGATACGCTGCGTCGATGCCCAACCCACGCCCGAAAGTCTCCGGTTTCCATCACGCCGCCATCCGGGCAAGGGATTTTGAGGCGTCGCTGGCGTTTTACCGGGATGTGCTGGGGATGGTGCCGGGGTTGTCGTGGACGATGGGCAACGGCAAGCGGGCGGTGATGCTGGACGCGGGCAAGGGGGATTACCTGGAGATTTTCGAGCGTCCCGAGGCGCCGGCAACGCCGACCGAGCCCGAGCCGCCGCTGCTGCACCTCGCGCTGCGGACGGCGGCGCTCGATGCGCTGCTCGAGGCGGTGCGGTCGGCGGGGATGGCCGTCACGATGGAGGCGACGAACGTGGACATCGCCAACACCAACGCGGCGTGCGGGTTGCCGGGGGTGGTGCCGGTGCGGATCGCGTTTTTCCGCGGGCCCGACGGCGAGCTCGTGGAGCTGTTTGAAAATGCGCTCACGTGACCGGGCCGAGCGGGTGCGTAGACTCTCGACCCGTGACACAGGCCGTGGACCCGAGCGTGGACGAGTTGCCTTCGGCGAAGCCGGCGGGCGATCTTTCGCGCGACCCGGCCGGCGTGTCGCCCTGGGCGCTGGGTCTGGCGGCGGCACGGAAGAACGCGTTGCCGGCGGCGTGTCTGGCGGTGTTTGCGCTGTCGCTGGGGCTGAGCTACGCGTTTGTGCCGCCGGTGCGTGAGGCGTTCGATGCCTTGGCACAGTGGCGGGACGGGCTGGCGTTTCCGCTGAACTGGGCGTTCCCGGTGGTGAGCACCGCCCTGTTCGGCGCGATCATTCCGTGGGGCGTGCAGCGGCTCCGGCCTGAACGCGCCACCCGGCCAAGCGTTAAAGACCTCGCCTACTTCACGGCGTTCTGGGGCTTCAAGGGCGCGGAGATCCAACTGCTCTACGTCGTGCTCGACGCGGTCGTCGGTTCGGGCGCGAGCCTGGGCATCGTGGCCACGAAGATCGCGCTGGACATGGGGCTGTACTGCCCGATCTGGGCGGTGACGACGACGCTGCTGGTGTATCAGTTCCGCGATGCACGGTATTCACTCACCCGACTTCGGCGTGGTCCGCTGGGGCGTGGCTGGGTTCAGTGGGTGCGTTGGGACGTGTTGCCGGTGGTGGTGAACAACTGGTGCGTGTGGATCCCGGCGGTGATGGTGATCTACACGATGCCGCTGGCGTTGCAGCTGCCGTTTCAGAATCTGGTGCTGTGCTTCTGGGCGCTGGTGATGGCGTTCATGTCGGACGCACTCGTGCGGGAGAAGTGATCGATGACGAAGCTGTCGGTGAACGTGAACAAAGTTGCGCTGCTGCGGAACGCGCGGCACGGGCAGGTGCCGTCGGTGCTGACGTTGTCGGAGGCGGCACTGGAAGCGGGCGCGGCGGGGATCACCGTCCACCCCCGGCCCGACGAGCGGCACATCCGGCGAAGTGACGTCGTCCGACTCGCGGAATGGTTGCGGGACGACGCCTTCCGGGGCCGTGAGTTCAACATCGAAGGCAACCCGCTGGACACGACCGATCGTCTGGGCGGAGGGACGTTGATGGACGTGATCCGGCAGGCCCGGCCGACGCAGGCGACGCTTGTGCCCGATGCCCCGGGCCAGAGCACGTCGGACCACGGCTTTGCGCTGCGGGACGACGCGGTGGTGGCGGCGCTTCGGCCGATCGTGGCCGAGCTCAAGGAGATCGGTTGCCGGGTGAGCCTGTTCGTCGATCCCGACGACGTGGCCGCAGGCCGAGCCGCCGAAACCGGGGCCGACCGCGTTGAGTTGTACACCGAGAGCTACGCCCAGGCGTTCGGCACGGTGCATGAAGGCCGGGTGCTCGAGCGGTTCATCGGCGCGGCGCACGCGGCGCGTTCGGCCGGGCTGGGCGTCAACGCCGGGCACGACCTGAACCTGGAGAACCTCGGCCCGTTCGTCGCGGCGCTGCGAAGCGTCGGCGGCGTCGACGAAGTGAGCATCGGGCACGCGCTCGTGGCCGACGCTTTGACCATGGGGATGGCCGCCACCGTCAAGGCGTATCTCGACGTGCTGGCGTCGGCGTGATTGCTACGAGCATGGCTTCACGCCAGAAGCGCTTCAACCTCCGCGATCAACGACAAAACGCCTTCGGGCATCGGGCGTTCCGCCTGCGCCCAGGCCGCTCGCAGCGCGGCGCGATCCCGGTCCAGCGCCACGGCCGCGCGGTCGCGCCCGAGCGCTCGCTGCGTCTCGGGCATTTCGTCGCGGCGCTGCAGCGCCAACCACAACGCCTGCAGAGAGATCACGTGCGGCACCGACGCCCGCCACGCCGAGCCCTCCCGGCCGGCTGCGTCCGTGCCTTCCGGCAGCGCGACCGCCGCCTGCGCCAGCCGCACGCTCTGCGACAGCAACGCCGACCACGTCAGCAGCTCGGGGTTCAATCCGTCGGCTTGCTCATGATCCGTCACGACCGCAGCGTATCCTGACGGCATGATCCGCCCTGCGCCGCGACACCGTTTTCTGCTTTTCAGCGCATGCGTCTTGACAGGTGCCGTGGGTTGTCGCGCCGGGGGTGATGCCTCTCTTGACGCCGATCAACCCGGCGAGCCGATCGTCGAGGCATCTTCGACCCCAACCGACACCCAGCCCGACGCGGTACCACAACTCCCGGGCATCACGATCCACCGTGAGGCCGGCTATCTCGACCTCGACGCCACCGTGATCGGCCACGGCTGCGAATGGCTCGAACTGGTCGCCTGCACGCCCGGAAGCCGCGAGCACGAGGCGCTGGTCACCATCGAAGCCAGGCCCTCCGACCTGCACCTGGCGCTGCTCCTGCTGGGCGTCGAAGCCGGCACGCCGCAGACCGGCGTCCGCGGCGACGACGGCTGGCGCCTCGTGCCCCCCACCGGCGGCGTGGTCGATCTGCACTTTGTCCTGCCCGGCGAAGGCGACCAACCCGAAAGGATCGTCCCGGTCGAAAGTTGGGTGTTCGACCGGGCCACTGACGCTGTGTTGCCTGATACGCACGACGGCGGCTGGATCTTCACCGGCTCCCGCCTTGTGACCGACCCTCGCGAGCCCGACCTCCCGCCGGTCTACCTCGCGGATGTCAACGGCACGGCCGTGTCCCTGGTCCACTTCGGCGACGAAACGCTCGGCCGCGACACCACCGTCACCGAGGCCAACGACGGCCAGAACCTGCAACCCCACGCCCCCGCGATGCCGCCCAACGGCTCGCCGGTGCTCTTGCGGATCTCCCGGATCGATCCCGAACTCGACGAAACCGCCGAATAACCCACCGTCGCGCAGCGGTTGACACCGACCGCCGCAGGCCCGAGAATCATCGTTCATCCGACCTTGCAATCGATCCCCGGACCCCGGAGTTTTCATGAAGTGCTTCCGCCTCCTCGCCCTGCTGACCGTCGCCGCCCTGCCCGTCGCGGGCCTGACCGGCTGCAACTCCGCCCCAGCGATCCGCTCGAACATGACCAACGCGGCCGACTCCACGACCCGTTCCACGCCCGAGGACTACAACGACTACGCCCGCGTCGTCGATCACAACACACGCATGATCTGGGACGACATCGCCCGCATCATGATGCTCGACCGCACCAGCCGGCTCTCGCCGTGGGTGGCTCCGTAAGTCGCCCGCCGTTCATTTCCAAGTGATCCGCACCGGGATCGCCCCAAAACCAACCTCCCCCCGACGCCGCCGATCGCGGCGTTTTTTCTTGGCTGGGTCCAGATAAGGCAAGCAGCACCGAAATGCGCCGTCGAAGCTTAAGGTCTTCGCGCCGTACCCCGATGGAAAGACAGAAGTTGGGGGTTGTCGCCGTGCGGTTCGTGCGAACGCATCGGCCTGAAGCGGAAACCACCCGAGGCACCGATGTCCGACATTGCCGTATCGCACACCGACGTGAAACCGGACGAATTCGACATCGTTCGCGAATTGAATCGCCTGGAAACGCTCCGTGACCCCGCGGCCGAGCGGGTCAGCACTTCCAAGCGCGAGGCCCAACGCTATCCAATCCGCGAGGAAGCCCGGCTTTTTCCGATGAGCCGAAGCACGCTCGAAGATGACGGGCAGACCGTCTTCCTCCGTGACATCGGCCGCGGCGGCGTCGGGTTTCTCAGCGACCGGCCACTGGTCAACGGGCGGGACTTCCGCATCGTCTTCCACCGCAGCGGCTACGCCGTGGCCGAGTCCGCGATCAGCGTGCGATTCAGCCGACCGGTGCGTCCGGGGCTGTTCCTGGTCGGGGCCAGCTTCGTCGCCAGCGCCGGCCTGCTGACCACCCTGGGCATCGAACCCGCCCGCCTCGAAGCCGAGTACCGACGCGAATCCTTCGACGCCTACGCCAAACAAAACGCCGCGTGAAACAGGCCGGACGCTGCGGCGGAGACGCACGCCTACTTGCCGGGCGCGAAATACTCCTGCAGGCTCTTCACGCCCCAGTCGCCGCGCCGCAGCGCCGCGATCGCCTCGACCGCCACGCTCGCCGCCGTCATCGTCGTGATCATCGGCACGCCGTGACGCACCGCGGTGGCCCGCAGCTTGCCCTCGTCCGTGCCCGCGCCCTTGCGCGTCGGCGTGTTCACGATCAACGCCAGCTCGCCGTTCTTGATCAGGTCGATCGCGTTGGGTCGGCCGCCTTCCTGGATCTTGCGGATGCGTCGGCTCGGGATGCCGTGCCGCTCGAGCAGGTCGTGCGTGCCGCCCGTGCTCACCAGCTCGAAGCCCTGCTCCACCAGCTTTCGCGCAACGCCCACGACCTCGCCCTTGTCCGAATCCCGCACGGATACAAACGCGGCCCCGCTCGTGGGCAGGTCGGCACCCGCCGACATCTGCGACTTCGCAAACGCCACCGCGAAGTCCGCGTCGGCGCCCATGCACTCGCCCGTGCTGCGCATCTCCGGCCCGAGGATCACGTCCACGCCGGGGAACTTGCTGAACGGGAACACCGACTCCTTGATCGATGTGTGCGACGGATGAACCTCCTCCGTCACGCCAAGGTCGACAAGCTGCTTGCCCGCCATCACCTTGGCCGCGACGTTCGCCCACGCCACCCCCGTCGCCTTGCCGACAAACGGCACCGTCCGCGACGCACGCGGATTCACCTCGATCACGTAAAGCTCGTCCGCACCTCCGGGGGAGCGACGCACCGCCCACTGCACGTTCATCAGGCCCCGCACCTTCAACGCCTCGGCCAGCTTCCGCGACTGCTGCTTGATCGTGTCGATCATCTCCGGCGACAGCGAGTGCGGCGGGATCACGCACGCCGAGTCGCCCGAGTGGATGCCGGCTTCTTCGATGTGTTCGAGCACGCCGCACACCAGCGCCCGCGGATCGTCGGCCGTCTCCCTTCCGGGGGCAAAGTCGGCGATCACGTCCACGTCACACTCGGTCGCCTGAAACAGGAACTTGTCCACCAGGATCGGCTGCCCCGCCAGGTCCGACGCGCCGATCGCCTCGACCATGTACGTCCGCAGCTGCGCATCGTCGAACACCGTCTCCATCGCCCGGCCGCCCAGCACGAAGCTCGGACGCACCAGCACCGGATACCCGATCCGATTCGCGATCTCGACCGCTTGCTCCACGTCGTACGCGATGCCGTTTTCGGGCTGACGGATGTCCAGCGTCCGGCACAGCTCCGCGAAATCCTCGCGGTCCTCGGCCAGGCGGATCGATTCCACGCTGGTCCCGATGATCGGCACACCCGCCTTCTCCAGGCCTTCCGCGAGATTCAGCGGCGTCTGCCCGCCGTAATGCACGATCACGCCGTGCAGCAGCCCGCCCTGTTCACCCAGCGCCTTGCCGTTGAGCCGTTCGCAGATGTTCAGCACGTCCTCGAACGTCAAGGGCTCGAAGAACAGCAGGTCGCTCGTGTCGTAATCCGTCGAAACCGTTTCGGGATTCGAGTTGACCATCACCGCTTCGAACCCCAGTTCCTTGGCGGCGAACACCGCCTGCACGCAGCAGTAGTCGAACTCGATGCCCTGCCCGATGCGGTTGGGCCCGCCGCCGAGGATGATGATCTTCTTCTTGTCGCTGATGCGCACTTCGTCTTCACAGATCAGTGACGAGTGACCAGTGGCCAGTGACAAGTCCTGGCTTTCACTTGTCACTTGCGACTTGTCACCGGTCACTTTCCGAAACGGCGTCTCGAACGTCGAGTAGTAGTACGGCGTCACCGCCTCAAACTCGGCGGCGCACGTGTCGACCAGCTTGTACACCGGCTCGACGCCCAGACCCTTCCGCCAGGCGCGGAACTTCAGCAGGCTGTCCACCGACATGTCGCCCAGCCACAGGGTGGCGAGTTGCGCATCGCTGTAGCCGTACTGCTTGGCGGTGAAGAGCACGTCGCGCGGCACATCCGCGAGTGTGGCGTACTGCGTGAGCACATCCTCAAACTTCACCAGTTGCTCGAGCTGATCCAGGAACCACGGATCGATCTTCGTGCTCTCGAAAATCTGCTCCGGGGTCCACCCGGCCTTGAACGCGTAGCGCAGGTAGTACATCCGCCCCTGCGACGGCACCTCGAGCTTGCGACGCAGCTTGCCCTCGTCGATCGGCCAGGCATCCGCGTCGCCGCGCTGGGCCTTGAGCCAGTGGTCCTGCCCGTCGAGCCCGAAGCCGAACCGCTTGACCTCCATCGAGCGGATGCCCTTTTGCAGGCTTTCCTTGAACGTCCGGCCGATGGACATGCCCTCGCCGACGCTCTTCATCTGCGTCGTGAGCGTTTCGTCGGCCTCGGGGAATTTCTCGAACGTCCAGCGCGGGATCTTGGTCACCACGTAGTCGATGCTCGGCTCGAAACACGCGACGGTCTGCCCGGTGATGTCGTTGGGCAGCTCGGCCAGCGTGTAGCCCACGGCCAGCTTCGCGGCGAGCTTGGCGATCGGGAAGCCGGTCGCTTT
>CAZIXN010000102.1:0-2124 GCA_964543215.1 uncultured Phycisphaera sp. | reverse complement strand
TGGCTTTGGACGCCAGGGCCGAGCTGCGCGAGACGCGCGGGTTCATCTCGATGACGACCATTTCGCCGTCGGCGGGGTTGACGCCGAACTGCACGTTGGACCCGCCGGTCTCCACGCCCACGGCGCGGAGCACGGCCAGGGCCGCGTCGCGCATCCGCTGATACTCCTTGTCGGTGAGCGTCTGGGCGGGCGCGACGGTGATGGAGTCCCCGGTGTGCACGCCCATGGGGTCGAAGTTTTCGATCGAGCAGACGATGACCGCGTTGTCGTCGCGGTCGCGCATGACTTCGAGCTCGTATTCCTTCCAGCCCAGCAGCGAGCGGTCGATGAGGATCTGCGAAGTCATCGAGGCGTCGAGCCCGCGGCGGGCGATGTCTTCGAATTCGTCGCGGTTGTAGGCCACGCCGCCGCCGGTGCCGCCCAGGGTGAACGCCGGCCGGATAATCGCGGGCAGGCCGACGATGTCCAGGACTTTCCACGCCTCGTCCATCGTCTCGGCGGTGTAGGCCTCGGGGCATTTGAGTCCGATGGACTCCATCAACTCCTTGAACACCTTGCGGTCTTCGGCGCGGTGGATGACTTCGCGGTTGGCGCCGATCATCTCGACGCCGTATTTATCCAGGATGCCTCGGTCGAACAGGGCGCAGCCGGCGTTGAGGGCGGTCTGTCCGCCCAGGGTGGGCAGGACGGCGTCGATGTGCAGGTCGGTGCCGTGGTGCCGGGCGATGATTTTTTCGATGGCCTCGACGGTGATGGGTTCGATGTAGGTGCGATCCGCGAACTGCGGATCGGTCATGATCGTGGCGGGGGTGGAGTTGATGAGCACGACCTTGTAGCCCTCTTCGCGGAGGGCCTTGCAGGCCTGGGTGCCGGAGTAGTCGAACTCGCAGCCCTGGCCGATGACGATGGGGCCCGAGCCGATGAGCAGGATGGTCTTGAGGTCGTCGCGTTTGGGCATGAGCGGGCGCAGCGGGAGGCAGGCGGGGGCGAGGCGGGGCCAAGCGGGGCAAGGCGGGGCAAGGCGAAATTCGCGGCAGCCTAACAGTCCGCCCCCGGCGATGCACAGCCCGCAACGCACGAAACCCACGGAGGACGCCGTGGGCTTCGGGGTGGTCGCGGTTGCGTCGCGGCAACGCGCCGTGGCTGGAGTGGTGCCGTCCGCGACAGAGTTCAGGCCGAGGCGCTGAGCCGCTTGGCGGTGATGGTCGGCTGGATGAGCTTCTGGGTTTCGACCGATCGGTAACCCCGGCCGGTCTTGCTGAACTTACGGACCGCCTCGCGGAGCGACACGGGCATCAGCGCCTCGAGCGGCTGGTGGACCGACGCATACTTGCGCAGGGCCGGCTTGATGCGTCCGTCCCAGGTGGGGACGCAGTAGGCGTACTCGTCGCCGCGGATGTGCTCGCGGCAGTTGGATTTCGAGCACACCAGCGGGAAGGGCACGGGCGTGTTGAAGATGCCGTAGTCGTCGGTGATCTCGTCGCCGGGGTGCAGGTCGCGGATGGCGACCTCGAACCCGTAGCCGGTGGTCAGCGTGGAGGGGTGGCAGCAATGGTTGACGTACTTGCTGATGTCCCAGCCGAGCACGCGGGTGCCGTCGGGCTCGATGTAGGTGTATTTCTCGATCGTGTCGGCCAGGACCGGGTCGGTGATCCGCGGGTCGTTGGGCGCGATGGCGATGTCGAGGGTGTCGCGGACGTAGACGACCGTACCCATGGGGATCGGCCGGGTGACGAAGACGCCGTAGCCCATGGTTTCGGAAACCAGGCGCAGTTCGGTGTCGGGGTGCATCATGGGGATCGGACCAACGAGAGGCGAACCCGCCGATCGAGCGTGCCTGACTTCAGGCTCGCTTTCGGGGGGGAACGTCGCGTTGTCGATCGCGCTGAGGTAGAGCCAAGAAGACTCAGACAGCTTCGGGCAACCGGCGGTAGCGCGAGAATGTATCGATCGCCGGTTGCGAATCAAGAGCTAACGAACCCTTGACCCGAAAAAAGTGAAAGTTGTCCGGCCAATTTCCTCGCCGCAGCGCCCAAGCACGCCGAGCGACCCGCTGACCGGCGCTCACACCCTCGTCACTTGCGGCCGTGCTCGTTGTACACGCGGGTCCACATCCGGCCGATC
>CAZIXN010000101.1:0-9608 GCA_964543215.1 uncultured Phycisphaera sp. | reverse complement strand
GCCCCCGCCCCCGGAAGCGGCTTCGGGCAGACGCCCGAACCAACCGTTGGTGGTGAGATTCACCAGCACATCGAGACGTTTCTCGCCGGTCGCCGGGTCGTACACCATCTCCCGGCACAGCGCCGCGTTGGTGTCCTCGAAACAGATCGGCGTGGCGAAACGCAAGGTTTGAACTCCTCCCCCGCTGGGGGAGGTGGCCGGCCCCTTTCCGGGGGCCGGTCGGAGGGGGGGCGTCGCGGCGGCGTCCGATTCACGAGCGATCGGCACCTCGAAGATTGTGATCTCCCTTCCGGGATCGATCGAATAATCGAAGTCGTACGGCGACACCGTCGCCAACACCCAACGCTTCAGCGCCTCGGGCAGCGGGATGTACTCGCCGAAGGGCACGCGGTGCATCTTGTCGTAGCGGGCGACGTCGCCGTCTTCATCGACCAGCGTGGCGCTGTTGAACTGCAGTGGATCGCGCGGATCGTCTGTCGCCATCTCGGTGGACGAGCCGACGAGCGTGGGAATGCCGTACGCGGCGATGAGTTCGCGGGCCTGGCGGGGCTTGCTGGTGCGGGCGCGGAGCGAAGCGCCGTCGTCGTCGTCGGGCCGGGTGAGCGCCCATCGCTCGATCTGCGACGCAACCGGTTCGTTGAACGGACCCGGAATCACCGTCTCGGGCCAGACGATGAGCGTGGCCTTGCTCTCCGGTGGGACAGGCGTCCCGCCTGTCGACAGGCGGGACGCCTGTCCCACTTGAGCATGACCCGCCGCTTCGGCGTGCAACCGACGCAGCGCCGCGAAGTCGGCCTCGTACGTGGCCGCCGTGGGCGACAGCTTGTTGGAGTGCGGGGTGTTGGTTTGGATGAGGGCGACATGCACCCGGTCGCCACGTCGGACATGCCACTGAAACGCAACGGGCAATCCTGAAATCAGAAACGCGGTCAAAAGGATCCAAGGCAGAGGCCGCGTCCTTCGACGATGAGCCGTCAACCAAATAAAGAAACCGCTGGCAGAAGCAATGAACCAACTTGCCACATGTTGTCCGGCCAAAGTCGTTGGGAAAAGCAAAAAAAGCTGTCCAAGCGGATCAATTCGTTGACTGAAAAAAGAGGTGCCCCAATTACTTTGCGTCTGCGCCAACGTGAACCACGCGAATCCGCCCCACGGCCAGGTGCTTCTAAAAAACTCCAAGCTCACCCACACCAGCGGCAGCGCGACCACCATCGGCACGCGCTGGCGACGCACGCACACGTTCGTCGCCCACAATGCAAGCACCCAGAACAGCGACTGGAAGATGGCCGTCGCCACCGCCCCCGGAAGCGTGACCGGCCAGAGCCAGCGCAGCATCCAGACCCACCACAGCCCGAAGACGATGGCCGAGGTCCACGCCAGCGTCCACGGCCTTCTTGAAACCGCCGCCAGCCAACCCGCCGGCGCGAGCGCGACCCACGCGAGAAACGACCAGCCCGGCAACGGATAGCTCAGCGCGAGCAGCACCGCGGTGAGCGACAGCGCGACGAGGTGCGCGGGCAGTTGCGGCGGGCGACGGAGCATGGCGGCAGTGTCGCACGAAAAAGCCCCGCATTCACCTGCGGGGCTTCGGAAGTTCCCTGAAGCCCCGCATGTCAAGGCGGGGCCCGCGTCGCGGCGACGTCAGATCGCGCGCGGATGCGCGTGGTCGTACGCCGTCCGCAGGCGCATGCTCGACAGGTGCGTGTAGACCTGCGTGGTGCTGAGGCTCTGGTGGCCCAGCAGTTCCTGGACGCTGCGGAGGTCGGCCCCGTTATCCAGCAGGTGCGTGGCGAAGGAGTGACGCAGCGTGTGCGGGCTGATGGTGGGGTCCATACCGACGGAGGTGAGGTACTTGTCGAGCTTGCGGCGGACCGAGCGGGCGCTGAGCCTTCCGGCGTTTTTGTTGACGAACAGCGGCGTGGCGGGGTCCATCATCGACTGCTGGCGGACGGCGACGAAGCGGGGATCGGGCTCCAGCAGCGTGAGGTAGTGCCGGATCGCGGCCATGGCGTGGGAACCGAGCGGGACGATGCGTTCCTTCTTGCCCTTGCCGCGGACGTGCATGGTCTGTTCGGACATCGACAGGTCGTTGCGGTTGAGGTCGACCAGTTCGGAGACGCGCACGCCGGTGGAATACAGCGTTTCGAGCAGCGCCCGGTCGCGGGCGCCGAGGGTCTCGCGGTTGTCGGGGCAGGACAGCAGGCGTTCGATCTGCTCAACGGTGATGGCCTTGGGCAGGCGCTTGGTCTGCTTGGGCGTGCGGATGAGCAGCATCGGATTGACGTCGACGTGGCCGCGGCGGAGCATCCACTTGTAGAAGCTGCGGAGCGTGGCGATCTTGCGGGCGGTGGTGGCGGGCGAGTAGCCGAAGGTGTCGAGGTGGCCCAGGAAGCCGCGGACGGTCATGGCGTCGGCCCCCTTGAGCTTGATACCCAGCGTTTCGTCGTCCATGTCTTCACGCGACGATTCGTCGAGCGTCGGGCCGCCGGCGAGGTACTCGACGAACTGGCGGAGGTCGGCGCCGTAGCAGCGGGCGGTGTACGGGCTGAAGTGCCGCTCGAACTTGAGGTAATCGACGAATTCCTGAACGATGGTCTGGTGCTGCGGCGTGTCGGACATGGGTAAAGTCTCTTTTCCGGGGGCGTGCCTTGCGGCGGGGATGGAAGCGGGGGATGAAGGATGGATCGCGGAGGCCCACGTTCAATGAACGTGGGCTTGGGTTCATGACTCAAGCGCTGCGGCGCATCGCCTGGAGTTTGTCTTTCATGCGTTTGCCGAGCTGATCGCAGATGAGCGCGGCGTCGAACCAGGTGAGGTCGTTGCTGTCGTCGTCGATCATGAGCGCGAGGCGGTTCATGACCTCGGCCTCCTTGCCGGGCGGGCAGTCGAAGACGTAGCGCTGGTCGCCCTTGGTGAGAACGAGCGCACGGCGATCGTCGCCGCCCCCGGAAGTGGAGGCAGGCGAATCGTTGCGTTGCGGTTCGGGTTGGTGAGGTTGATTGGGCAGCATGTCTTACGGTTCCGGCGTTTGGCCGGCGTCCGTAAGGCGCGGCCGGTCAGCGGGGTTGTGCCGCGGTCAGCGAGGTGTTCTGCGTGGCCGGCTGGTTCTGCTCGGTGGCGCGTCGGGCCTGATCGGAACGGACGAGACGCGCGGATTCGGCGAGCAGGAGTCGGCGGCAGACCTCGTTGGCGACGAAGTCGGCGTACAGGTCGGCAGAGATCCGGTAGAGGCGGGTGTCGGCGGACGTCGCGGCGTAGTCCACGCCGCGGTGCACGGCGTAGCGGTGCATGGCGTCCTGGATGTCGGGGGCGGCGGCGTCGAAAAAGGTGCTCAACGTGGTGACGGGTTGGTCGGTGGCGGCGTAGCCCTCGGAGCGGAAGTCGCGGTCGGAGGCGGCGCGGCTGAGTTTTCGGATGTCGAAGCGGGCGGATTCGTGTTTGGGGTCGAGGTAGAGCTCGACGTTGAGGCCGAGCTTCGGCGGGTCGTACGGGTCGTAGCCGGTGACCGTGCCGACGAGCAGCCCGTCGACGCCCAGGGCCTGGCGGAGTTGGAGAGCCTGCGACTTGCTGGTGACGGCGGCGAGGCCGAGCCTTTCCATCGCGAGCAACACGCGGTTGACCGGAATGGTGTCGATCTGCCCGGCGACGGTGAGCTGCTCGCTGAGCCGGTCGGCGAGTCGGACGCCGTCGGCATAGGCCGAGCCGGACTCGTTGATGAGCGGCGCGACGGCGAAGAGTTGCCGCGTTTCGTAAGGGCCTTGGAGCTGCGGGCTGCGCTGCGAGGAGACGGAGCAACCCGGCATGCCCGACGCGGCAAGCATGGCCATCGCGAGCAGGGCCATCAGCCCGAGCTTGCGACCGTGCGACATCGGCACGCCCAGCAGCGGCACGGCGACGGCATGGCCCGATCGTCTGCCCCGGTGCGCGGTGCGCACCGAGGCCTGGATCTCTGGGACCTGTTCACTTGTCAGGGCTTCCTGCCGTTTCACGCCGAGGCCTCCTGCCGCGGGGATGGGAAGTGGCCAGTGGCCGTTGGCCAGTGACCCGTCATTGGTTTTCGCGCTGGCCCCTGGGCACTTGCCGCCGGCCTCGGAGCTCACGGCGTCGGCACCGACGCTTCCTGCGTGCTGGGGGTCAGGTCGCGCTGGGAGTCGGCGAGGTACACGGCCTGGCCCGGGCGGACCGACCAGATGTTCTCGATGCCTTCAACACCGCGGTCGCTGATGAAGTACACCTCGCCGTTGGCCGACCACGCCGGCTGAAGGTTGGCGAACTCGCCGGTGGTGAGCTTGGCCCGACCGGTGCCGTCGCGGTTGATGACCCACACGTCCGCCTTGGCGGGCTTGCTGGGGTCGTCGTTCTGTGGATCCAGCACGGTGCTGAAGACGATGTTCCGGCCGTCGGGCGACCACTCGGGCGTGATCACCGCGGCGTTGCTGCTGACCGCGATTTCGGTGGGGCTGATCGCTTCGCCGTCCACGATGTCCACGGTCCAGACGCTGAACCATCGGCTGCCGCGCTCGCGAGCCCGCTGGAACACGATCGTGTCGTCGGTCGGCGACCACACCGGGAACAGGCCGTGGCCGATGATGCGCTTCTTGGTCGGGCGGGCCAGATCCACCAGCACGAGCTCCCACTGGCCCGACTGCGAGCCATACGAGCAGTACACCAGCTGCGACCCGTCGCGCGAGAAGCTCGGGTGGATGTTGTGCGCATCGTCGTTGGTGAGCTTGACGACCTGGCCGCCGTCGGCGTCGGTGAGGTAGATGTCCCACGAGCCGGCGCGGTCCGAGGCGAAGGCGAGCGTCTTGCCGTCCGGCGAAATCGCGGGCATCACGTCGTTGCTCGGGTCGCTGGTGAGCTGCGTCACGGCGGTGCCGCCGACCTTCTGGCGGTACAGATCGGCGGTCTCGCGGTGACGGGTGCTGGCGAAGTAGAGCCATTGGCCCGACGGATCGCTCTCGACGTCGAAGTCCGCGCCTTCGGTGGTGAAGGTGACGCGGCGGAGGTTGTCCTGCGTGTCCATCGACGACGAGCGCCCGGGCTGTTCGCCGTTGAACTGGCCGTAGAGGTTGAACTGCCCCGGGCTGCCGCCGTGGGGCGCGCCGTAGGTCGGCTGGCTGGCGACCTGCACGAGGTCACGGGCGGAGTTGTGCGAGAACGCGTCGGGCTGCTGCGCGGGCGGCGAAGCGAGCTGACCCGAGGACGACGCCTGGGCCTGGGCCTGCGCCTGCACGTCGGCGGCGGGGCTGATGCGGTCGGACGTCGGCCGGGCCGGCGCGGCGTTGCGGTCGGCGTCGGTGACGAAGCCGGTGGTCGGCGTGCGGTACGCCGTGGCGCAGCCGGTCGCGATGAACGCCCCGACCACCACCGACGCGGCGGCAACGGGCGTGAGGCAGTGAAGCAGGCGGCGGGTCGGCAGGGGCTGGCAACGCTGGGACATGGTCAGGAACCTCTGGGGCAAGTTCGGAATCGGCAGATGCGGACGACGGAGGCGGCGGGCGGCGGGCGGTTATGCGGCCCTTCCCCAGCGGTATCGGACGAACGGCCGGTCGCCGTGCATCGGCGATGCCATGAGGGGCTTATCGGACAGGCACGCGATCCGCCTTGAACAACACGCAAGCCCCTCGGCCCTCACCGCCCCGCCAGGCCCCTGTGACGCCGGATGTTCCGCGCCGGGGAACAATCCGCCGCCACCGGGATTGATCTAGTAGAGTTTGCGATTCATACCCGCCGCATAGGCCGAGACCGAGCGACGCCGCCGTCGCATCGCGCGCCCGGCCCGGTTGCCCGGCCAGATTCGTCCCACGATGCCGATCCTTGATCCCAGCCAACTCAACACCGTTTTGCAGGGTCTGCTCGAAGCGCTCCGCTGGCCGTTGACCGGGCTCTACGCGGCCATCCTGCTGGTGCTCTGCCTGTTCGGGCTGCACCGCTACTGGATGGTGCTGCTGTTCCGTCGTCACCGCGACGACGCGACCGAGCCGCGCCGACGGTTCGACGCGGCGGAACTGCCCCGCGTGACCGTGCAACTGCCCATGTACCACGAAGGCCCGGTCGCGCGGCGCGTGATCGACGCGGCCTGTGCCCTGGACTACCCGGCCGACCGCCTGCAGATCCAGGTGCTCGACGATTCCACCGACGGCACACAGCACGAGACCCAGCGCGCCGTCGAATTCTGGCGAACCCAGGGCATCGACATCGAACACCGCCACCGCGTCGACCGCACCGGCTACAAGGCCGGCGCTTTGGCCCAGGCCACGCCCCACGCCAGCGGGGAACTCATCGCCGTCTTCGACGCCGACTTCATCCCCCCCGCCGAGTTCCTCCACGACACCGTGCACCACTTCACCGACGAAAAGCTCGGCATGGTGCAGGCCCGGTGGGAACACCTCAACCGCGACGACTCGCTGCTGACCCGCGGTCAGGCGATGTTCCTCGACGCCCACTTCATCATCGAACACCTCGCCCGCAACCGCAGCGGCGCGTGGATGCACTTCAACGGCACCGCCGGCGTCTGGCGAAAAGCGTGCATCGAAGCCGCCGGCGGCTGGCAGCACGACACGCTCACCGAAGACATGGACCTCAGCTACCGCGCCCAGCTCGCCGGCTGGGACTTCCGCTTCCTGCCCCACGTCGTCTGCCCCGCCGAACTCCCCCCGGAAATCAACGCCTTCAAATCGCAGCAGCACCGCTGGACCAAGGGCTCGATCCAGGTCGCGATGAAGCTGCTGCCCACGCTCCTGCGTGCCGATCTGCCCTTCAAAATCAAGCTCGAAGCCGCCGCCCACACGCTCTGCCCCACCGCCTACGTCGCCGTCGTGCTGTTCACCCTGCTGTGCTATCCGGCGGTGTACCTCAACCTCCGCTGGACGCCGGATGGCTCGCTCGCCGGCCTGCTCATCGGCGTGCTGCTGCTCACGCTGGGCACCCTCTCCGCCGGCGTGTTCTACGTCACCTCGCAACGCGCACTGCAACGCTCGGGCATCCGAGCGCTCCTGCAGGTGCCCATGCTCATGTCCATCGCCATCGGCATCGCGATCAGCAACGCCGTCGCCGTCCTCGAAGCCCTCGTCCGCCACGAGAGCGCCTTCATCCGCACCCCGAAATACGCCGCCACCACGGCCCAATCCAAAATCAGAAATCAAAAGTCGAACATCCAGCCCATCCCCTCGCTCAAGAAATGGATCGTCGTCGCCGAACTCGGCATGGGCGCGCTGATGATCGAAGCCGCCCGACTCTCGCTCCAGCAGACCACCACCGTCGTCACGCTGCCGTTCCTGCTGCTCTTTGCGTCGGGCTACCTCTACGTCGGCGGCACGTCCCTGGCCATCTACGCCCAGGCCTGGTTCGAGCAACGCAGGCAGACCAAACTCCTCCCGATCCACACCCCCAGCGAAGCCCACGCGCTCTAAGCGCGGGTCCGCCGGCTCCACCGTGTACGACCCCACGCCCCGACTGGACTTCGAACCCACCGCCGGCGGCCAACGCCTCGTGCTCCCGCGACGACGCCCCGGCAAGGGCTCGGCCATCACGCTGCTCTTCGGCGCCCTCTTCGCCGGCGTGCCCGCCTACGGCATCGCGTACCCCGCCTGGCTGGATTTCCAACGCACCGGCCAGTGGTCGAACCTGCTCCCCATCCTGTTCTGCCTGCCGTTCATCTTCATCGGGCTGTCGTTGACGCTCACCGCCCTGGGCCTCAACCTTCGACGCACCGCCCTGACCCTCGAAGGCGACGAACTGATCGTCCGCGACGCCATCGGCCCCTTCGGCCTGGTGGGCATCTCCCGACGGCAACACGCCGACCGCATCGCCGGCTTCAGCGTGCAGCGCGGCACCACAAGCACCAACCGCGGCCCGAAAAAATCCATGAAAAACTGGGCCATCCTGGTTGCCAAGCTGGAAGACCCCCAGGCCCAACCGTTCCTCGTTGCCGTCGGATACCCCCACGAGCTGCTCCTGCAACTCGCCGAAGTTCTCGCCGACCATTTCAACACCTCCGGGCGACTCGGCCCCGAACGCTCGCTGCCCGTCACCCTCGACCCCCTCTGAAACCGTTCCGCATCGCCACGCATCGAGAGCCGATCACATCCGCTCCACCACGCCGATCCCCAGCAGCCCCAGCCCCCGCTCGATCGTCGACGCCACCAGCCCGCAAAGCGCAAGCCGGCTCCGCCGAGTCGCCTCGTCCTCCGCCTTGAGCACCGGGCACGCCTCGTAGAACCGGTGGTACCGCGTCGCCAACTCGAACAGATACGTGCACAGCCGGTGCGGCTCCAGCGAAGCGCCCACCGACGCCACCGTGCTCGAAAACTGCGACAGCTTCAACACCAGCTCACGCTCGGCCGGCTCGCGCACCGCGATCGCGTACGCCCCCACCTCCTCCGCCGACACCCCGCCCTTGCGGAAAATGCTGCGGATCCGCGTGTAGCTGTACTGCAGGTACGGCGACGTGTTGCCCTCGAGCGCCAGCATCCGATCCCAATCGAACACGTAATCCTTGATCCGGTCGTTGCTGAGGTCCGCGTACTTCACCGCGCCGATGCCCACGACCTTCGCCACCTCCGCACGCTCGTCCGCCGACAACTCCGGGTTCTTCTGCGCCACCGCCGCCGCCGCGCGAACCACCGCCTCGTCCAGCACATCGCTGAGCTTCACCGTCCCGCCCTCCCGTGTCTTGAACGGCTTGCGGTCCGGCCCAAGAATCGTCCCGAACGCCGCGTGCTCCAGCGACACACGCTCACCCACCCAACCCGCCGACCGCGCCGCGGCGAAAAACTTCTGGAAGTGGTCCCGCTGCCGTGAATCCACCACGTAGATCACCCGCCCCGCGCCCAGCTCCACCGCGCGATACTTCGCCGCCGCCAGGTCCGTCGTCGCGTAGCCGTACCCGCCGTCACTCTTGCGCACGATCAGCGGCGCTTCCTCGCCCTCGACGAACACGCACAGCGCTCTGTCCGACACCCTCGCCACGCCCAGCGCCTCCAACTCGTCGCACACCGACGCGAGCTGGTCGTTGTAGAAACTCTCCGCCTTGATGTCCGCATCCGTCAGCTTCACGCCCAGCCGCGCGAACGCCTCGTTCATGTGCCGGACCGACTCGCCGATCAGCGATTCCCAGATCGCCCGCGCCGCCGGCTCGCCCGCCTGCAACGCCACCACCCGCCGCCGCGCCGCTTCCGCAAACGCCGGCTCGGCGTCGTCCCGCTTCTTCGCCTCCTGATACAGCGCGTTCAAGTCCGCGATCTCGTGCTGCCCCGTCGCGTCCCATCCCGATTGAATCAAATGCTCCAGCAACATCCCGAACTGCGTGCCCCAGTCGCCGATGTGGTTCTGCCGGACCACCCGATGCCCCAACGCCTCCAGCACCCGCACCAGCGCATCGCCGATGATCGTCGACCGCAGGTGCCCGACGTGCATCTCCTTGGCCAGGTTCGGGCTCGCGTAATCCACCACCACCCGTTGCCCCCCGGACGTCGACGACGCAACCAACGATGACTCACGCAGCTCGGCCGCCGCCGCATCCAACGCCGCCTCGCCCAGCCGCAGATTAATGAACCCCGGCCCGGCCACCCCCGGAAGTTCCGCAAGCAGTTCCATCGCTTCCG
>CAZIXN010000100.1:8516-9645 GCA_964543215.1 uncultured Phycisphaera sp. | reverse complement strand
GCGCCCACGCGTGAGCTGGCGCACCAGATCGCCGCGGAGATCGATGCGCTCGGCAAGCACACGCCGATCCGCACGACGACGGTGGTGGGCGGGGAATCCTCCGACGCGCAGCGCAAGAGCCTGGAGCGTGGCGGCCACCTCGTCGTCGGCACGCCCGGCCGGGTGCTGGACCTGCATCAGCGCGGCCAACTGGACTTCCGCAACATCCGTCTGCTGGCGCTCGATGAGGTGGACCGGATGCTGGATATCGGCTTCCGCGACGACATCAAGAAGACGATGCGCAGCATCGAGCAGGCCAAGGGCAAGAACGCCCCGCCGACGCAGACGGTGTTCGTGAGCGCCACGGTGGACCCGGCCATTGAGTCGCTGGCGCGGCAGTTCATGCGGGACGATGCCGAGAAGATCGTGACGGTGGCGGGATCGCTGACGGTGGCGGCGGTGGACCAGAAATACCTCAGCGTCGAGCCCTGGGACAAGCGGTCGCTTCTGCTCAAGCTGCTGGTCAACGAAAAGCCCGAGGTGGCGGTGGTGTTCTGCCGCACCAAAATGACGGTGCGGAAAGTCGCCGCGTATCTGCAGGAAAAGGGGATCAACGTCAAGGAGATCCACGGCGACATGCAGCAGAACAAGCGCAATAAAGTCATGGAGCAACTGCGGGGCGAGAAGGTCGATGTGCTGGTCGCTTCGGACCTGGCGGCCCGCGGGCTGGACGTGGACCACATCACGCACGTCGTGAACTACGACCTGCCCGAAGACCCCGAGGTGTACATCCACCGCATCGGCCGAACCGCCCGCGCCGGGCGGCGCGGCACCGCCTGGACCTTCGTCACCCCCGAGCAGGGACAGCAACTCACCGAAGTTGAAAAACTCAGCGGCGCGATGATCGAGCACATGCCCTACCCCGCGTTCAAGCCCGGCCCGGTCCCCGCCGACATCCGCGACGACCGCGCCCGCCAGCGCCGCAAGCCCGATGCCCCCAGCAAAGCCAGCGACCGGGCGGTGGGCGTGGCGAGCAACCTGTCGGAGTATTCGGAGGATGAGCTCAAAGCGATGTTCCCCGATGGCAACATCCCCAAGACGCTGCCGCCCAAGAATCTGAGCAGCAAGTTCAAGCGCCGCGGGCGGTGAA
>CAZIXN010000100.1:0-8416 GCA_964543215.1 uncultured Phycisphaera sp. | reverse complement strand
GACGCACGGCACTGCTGGTCGTGCGGGTACGACGTGCGGGGCAATCCGGCCGGTCCTTGCGGAGAGTGCGGCGCGGAGCTGGGATACACGAAGGTGGATAGCGTCGCGGCCGACGTTCGGTGACCGTGGGCTTGGGTGCGCAACGTAGGATGCGCGCCATGGGTCACGGGCAAGCACCGAGCGAAGCGTTGAGTTGGGTGCGCGTCGACCTCGAGCGGTTGGCGGGCAATGTGGCGGCGGTGCTTCGAATTTCGGATTTGGGATTTCAGATTGCGGATGTGAAGGCAACGAACGGCGAACATGTTCCGCTGCGCGATGCTGAACCTCCGGCATCCGAAATCCGAAATCCGAAATCCGTGTCACCGGTGATCTGCGGCGTCGTGAAGAAAAACGCCTACGGGCTGGGCGCGACGACGGTGGCGCGGACGATGCAGCGCAGCGGCTGCGGGATGCTCGCGGTGTATTCGCCGGCCGAAGCGGAAGAATTGGTGAGCGCCGGGCTGTCGCTGAGCAAGGCGTGTCCGGTGCTGGTGCTCATGCCGATGTACGGGCTGGACCGGCGGGATGCGCTGTACCGGCTCGCCGCGGCCGAGGGGCTGCACGTCACGCTGCACTCGGCCAAGCAGGCGGCGATGCTCGACGAGGCGGCGCGGCGGCTGGGCTTGCGTGTGCCGGTGCATGTGCACGTGGACACGGGCATGTCGCGCGAGGGCATGGGGGTGGACGAAGCGGAGAAGCTCTGGCCGACGCTGCGGGCGATGAAGGGCCTGCGGATCGCGGGGCTGATGAGTCACCTGGCGACGGCGGACATCGAGGATGGTGAATTCGCCGGCTTCGCGGAGCAGCAGGAAGCGGACTTCGATGCGCTGGTGGGGCGGTTGGAGGCGTCGGCCCCGGGGTGTCTGACGGGCGTGCTGCTGCACACGGGGAATTCGGCGAGCGTGTGGCGCAAAGCGCGAGAAGGCACCGGATTGACATCCGGTACTCCGGCGCCGCGTCACGTGATTCGGCCGGGGATCGGGCTGTACGGCTACGTCGGCGACGCGGGGGCGGGTGTGCGGCCGATCGTGCGTTGGTGCAGCCGGGTGCTGCGGGTGCGGCGCGTGCCCGCCGGCCGAACGGTGGGGTATCGCGCCAGCGCGACGCTGCAGCGGGACTCGGTGCTGGCGCTGGTGCCGGCGGGTTACGGGGACGGGTATCCGCTGGGGTTGAGCAACAAGGGCAAGGTGGTGCTGCGGGTGCGCGAGCCGGGCCCGGGATTGACATCCGGGGCTCAGGGGCGGGTGGCTTCCGGGGCTTCCGGGGCTTCCGGGGCTTCCGGGGGGGCGGTGTGTCGGGTGGTGGGGCGGGTCAACATGGATCAGTTGGTGATCGATGTGACGACGACGGTGCAGCAGCTGGGCGTCGAGCCCGAGACGTTGCTGGGCTGCGAGGTCGAGTTGTACGGCGATGACGCGGAAGCGCCCAATGCGATCCCGCGTCTGGCCGAGGCGATCGATTCGCATGCGTACGAACTGCTGTGCCGGCTGAACCCGCGGCTGCCGCGGGTGTACGTGTGATTGGCTGATTGATGATTGAAGGCATCGCATCGCGAATCGCGTGCGCGGCACGATGCTGAACTCATCAATCATCTCTCATCAATCAGCGAATCCAGAAACGCCCCGAGTCCCGCGTCCAGTTGGGGCCAGCGTTTGCGGACCAGGGAGAGGTGCCGGGCGTCGGGGATGTTCAGAACCGTGAGCGGTTTGTCGCCGCGTCGTTGCCGGAGCACTTCGGTGTGCAGGGAGGGCGGGAGGTAGGTGTCTTTGCCGGCCTCGACGAGCAGGATCGGCGCATCGATGTGTTCGATGGCGTCGAGGGCCGAGGCCTGTCCGACGGCGAAGCCCGCTTCGGTGGCGGCGCTGCCGAAGCCGCGGTGGACCCAGTCGTGACCGAGCCAGGGCGCGAAGCATTGGCGGAAGGTTTCGATGGCGGCGGTGAAGTCCGCGAAGGGCGCGAGCGCGACGACGCCGGCGACGCGGGGGTCGGTGGCGGCGTGTTGCAGGACCGTGCCGCCGCCCAGCGAGAAGCCCAGGGTGACGACGCGGGCCGCGGCGCGGCCGGGAACAGGGACCGGGGATCGGGGATCGGGTTGGGGCGTTGAGCGTGAGTCGGCCTGCATGCCTGTTCCCCGTTCCCTGTTCCCAGTTCCCTCGATGAGGCCGCGCTCTTGCGCCGCGTCGAGCACGGCGGTGACGTCGTCGCGTTCCTGGACGCCCATGGTCAGGCGTTTGCCGGTGGACCTTCCGTGGGTGCGGTGGTCGAACAGCAGGACGTCGTGGCCTCGGGCGTTGAGCCAGGCGGCGCGGTCGAAGTAGCGTTCCTTGATTTCGAAGATGCCGTGGGAGATCAGCACCGGCAGCTTCGCGGGGTCGCGGCGGTCCAGCGGCGCGGGGCAGTACCAGCAATCCAGCGACACCCCGCCGGGGCGTTGGACCACGAAGCGTCGGCCGCCGATTTTGCGGGAGCGTTCGCGGTGGACCGCCCCGACGAATCTTCGCCAGGGGTAGTTGCCGCCGCGCAGGAACTGCCGGGCGATGGCGGTGGACAGCCGCGTGCCCGGCGGCAGGCCAAGCTCTGCGGCGGGGGTCTGCGTGGGGCCATGATCGGGGAGCGCCGAGTCGAGCACGCCCGCATCGTACGGCAGCCCGCGCCGGCGGGGCACGTGCGCATCCAGCCGTCGTCCTCGCAACGTCCGCCGCGACTTATCCCCATCGCGCGGACCCGGACCAACCGCCCAACCGTCACAACCCGCACGTCTTACCCGCCGTTGCTGCACAGACCAGACCCGTCGCCTTGCGCCCCTTGTCTGACCGGTCGATGACGCTCGGAAGTCCCCCGGAAGTCCCGACCAGGAACCCCTCCGGAATCCACCCCGGCCACCGGAAGCGGCGACTTCGGCGCTCGCTCAGCGCCTCCCCGCCGCAAACCACTCCGGTCACGCCCTCGGAAGGAAGCCCCATGCGACCCCTGATCCAAAACGCTCGACCCGCTTTGCTCGACCCGATCCGCGCCCGCAGCAGCGCCGCCGCCGCCCACGCCCGGCCACACGGCGGGCTGCGCCCCTGGCTGGTCGTGGTCCTGACGGTTTTGACGCTGCTCGCCCTTGCCCAGCCCGCCGCCGCCGATGCCCCGCAGATCCACGGCGTCAGCCAGGGCGAACGCCTCACCGGCTCGGCCATCCTTTGGGCCGAAGCACGCGGACCGTCCCACTGGATCACCCTCCGCCTCACCGGACCGGGCACCGACCTCGAAGCCCGCGGCACCAACCGCCGGGTCCACCTCCTCGAAACCGCCGCCTCGGGCGCGCCCCTGCCCTGGGACGCCGACCAGGCCACCCCCGGCACCTACACCCTCACCGCCACCAGCTTCTTCCGCGGCAGAGACTGGGACCGCCGAACCCTCACCTTCACCGTCGCCAAACCCGCGCCCACCAACGCCTCGGCCGAAAACCGCGAGACGCTCGCCCCCCGTTCCGTCTCCGTTGCGCCCGAACCCCCCGCCCCCGCGCGCCGCGACGACCTGCCCGTCGCGCGATTCGGCGACGGCCCGACCACCTTCAGCGCCGGCCGGGGCCCGGCGATGCCGTTCACGCTCACCGGACCGCTGCCCGAAGACGGCGACGTGCTCGTCCTGGCCTGGGACCACACCCGCCGCCAGATGGTCGATCCGTTCCCCCAGAAAATCACCCGGCCCCCGTTCCTGCTCAACGCCAACCACCTCGCCCGCCTGGTGCCCGGCCGGTACGAACTCCAGCTCCACGTCCGCGCCGACGGCGCCTTCGTCCAGACCGACACCCGCGACATCACCGTCACCCGCGCCACCGCCGCGCCCCAGGCCGGCCGTGAAGCGCTGCCCGAAGTGTCGTTCCCGCTGCAGTCGCGCACCTTCACCCGCGGCGACGGCCGAAGCCTGCAACTCGACGTCGAAGGCACCGTCCCGCAAGACGGCGACCTGCTGGTGATCGCCTGGTCGCTGGGTCGGGGCGAACTGGTCGAACGCTTCGCCCACAAGCTCGACGCCGCGCCCTGGCAAGTCCCCGCCCGCCGACTCGCGCAGCTGCCCGCCGGCGAGAACGAAGTGCAGGTCCTGGTCCGCCGTAACGGCACGGTTGAGCGCAAGGTCGCGATGACCATTCAGATCAACGAGCCCGCAACCAACCCCAGCCGACCCGAACCCGCCCCCCAGCCCAACAACCCCCAGCCCGAACCGACCACGCCCGTCGCGCCGCTGCCCAACCCCAGCACCCCGCCGGTCACCAACCCCAACCCCGCCAACCCCGGCGACGGCACCCCGGTCGTCACCGTGCCCGACCCCGCCGCCAATCTCAACCTCGCCTTCGCCGCCGGCGTCCCCAACGCCTACACCCGCAGCTCCAACGCCACGCTCCGCGTCGCGCTGGGCGGGCCGCTGCCCGACGATGCCGACATCCTCCTGCTCGCCTGGTCCCACGATCAGCGGCAGATGGTCGGCGCCTTCGCGCACACCCTCCGCCAGGGCGACCGCACCCTCAAGAACGGCCAACTCGACAAGCTGCCCGCCGGCCGGGTCGAACTCCAGGCCCACCTCCGCCTGGCCACCGGCACCGTCCAGGTCGCCAAGCACGACGTCACCGTCTCGGTCCCCGCCGAAACAAAGCCCGACGAAACCTACCAACCCCTGCCCGACATCGCGGCCGGCCCGGGCTTCACCGCCTTCCCGCTGCCATCCGGCGGCCGAATCATCTACGTCTCCAGCTCGCAGGGCAACGACAGCAACACCGGCCTGTCGCCCAACAGCCCGCTCAAATCGCCCCAGCGCGGCGTCGAGATGCTCCGCAGCGGCTTCCCCGACCAGCTCCTCTTCAAGGCCGGCGATACGTTCCGCGGCGGGCTGGGCGACTGGTCCAGATCCGGACGCGACCGCAACGCCAAGATGGTCGTCGGCGTCTACGGCGACGGCCCCCGCCCCCGATTCTTCTCCGACGGGCAGCACCTGGTCTCCTGCCACCAAAGCGTCAACCACGTCGCCTTCGTCGGCCTGCACGGCTACGCCAACCGACGCGACCCGTCCTCCCGCGACTACCGCGGCGACCACGGCTCGACCAAAGAAGTCGGCGTGTTCTGGTTCGGCAACTCCGACGACCTGCACTTCGAAGACATGAAGCTCGAGTGGTACACCACCGGCCTGGTGTTCCAGAACAGCGCGGGCAAGATCCGCAACGTGCGCCTGCACCGCATGATCGTCGCCAACCACTGGAAAGACAAAGCCGACGGTCACGCCCAGGGCATGTACATGCAGGGCGTCCACGACGCCGAAATCACCGACAGCATCTTCGACCACAACGGCTGGCGGCCCGGCCGGGACAACGAACGCACCAAGTTCAACCACAACATGTACAACCAGAAGGACACCAAGCGGATCACCATCCGCCGAACCATCCTCACCCGCGGCAGCCACAACGCCGTCCAGCTCCGCGGCGGCGGCATCCTCGAAGACTCCCTGCTCGCCTACAACCCCTACGGCGCGTTCGTCGCCCAGGAAGGCGGCATCATCCGACGCAACGTCGTCCTCCACGGCAACGACATGCTCTCCAGCTACCCGCTGGGACTCGCGCTCGAAACCCTGCCCTCCCAGTTCGCGCTCATCGAAGACAACATCATCGCCCACAAGGTCGGCACCGCCGGCTGGGTCGGCGCCATCCAGGTCTCTTACCGCGACGACATCATCGACCCGCCCGGCAGCTACAACGTGACCATCCAGCGCAACCGCGTCGTCAACTACCCCCGCGAATCCCGCAGGGAATCCATCTACAAAACCACCGACCGCGCCAACGTCAAGATGTCCGGCAACCTCATGGACTACGCCTCCGGCGGCGACAAAGACCCGCCGTTCATCGACCCCAAACGCGACCTCAACGGCTACGCCCGAAGCATCGGGGCCGGCAACATGGACGGCTTCCTCAGCAAAGCCAAGTCCCGCGAACGCGGCCAATGGGAAGACCGCTACGCCGCCGTGGGCGCCAACGCCTGGATCCGCGCCGGCTACGAGTTCCTGCCCTACGACTAAACGACAACCCACCCAGCCAATCCACCCGAAGCCCGCGTTCATTCAACGCGGGCTTCTTCTTCCCAAGCGCTAAACTTCACCCGCGCTCGCCGATCAGCCGATCTCCCTTCCATCCCCGCTTCCGGAATTTCCCCATGCTCGACAACGCACGGCTCTACCTCAAACACCGTCTCGTCGGCACCGCCGTCGAGCCGATGCTCCGCCACGTGCGCTACCGCCTGAATCGTTTCAGCAAACGCCACCACGCCGACCTGCTGCCGCTCACCGAAGAAGACCGCCTCATCGACGCGATCATCGAGAAGACCGTTCGGCCCGACGACCACTGCTGGGATATCGGCGCCCATCTGGGCTCGATGTCCGCGATGCTGCAACGCCGCGTCGGGCAGCACGGCCGAGTGGACACCGTCGAACCCGACCCACAGAAGGCCCGCTGGCTGCGTCGCACCGTGCGTCACCTCCACGAAGTCGCGCTCGCGGATGAGGCGGGCGAAACCACGTTCTTCATCAACGTGAAACGCCGCGGCTTTTCGGGCCTGCGCCGCCACGGCTCCGATAACTCGGGGGTGGGGGTGGGGGTGAGAGGGTCATAGAACGCCGCGTACAACTCGCCACGCTCGATGAGTTGCATCCATCCGAGGCACCGCTGCGCCTCATCAAAATCGACATCGAAGGCGCCGAACTCGCCGCCCTGCGCGGCGGCACCCGAACCATCCGTCGCTGCCAACCCACGATCCTCTTTGAATGCACGCAATCCGGCATGGATGCCTTCGGCTACGACAGCGATGCGATGTTCAACTTCTTCAACGACGAACTTGATTACGACATCTACCTGCTCGAAGACCACCTGCTCAACCTCAACGCGGCATCGAACCGCCTCCGTCGCGCACCGATGACCCGTAAGCAATTCGCCGCCGCCCACGTCTACCCCTTCCGCGCCCACAACTACGCCGGCCTGCCGAAAGCACGTGCTGACGAGCCGCGACCGTAAGGGAGCGGGGTGCTCGGGAATCATCCGTCATGCACCCCGCTCCCTCACGGTCGCGGCTCGTCAGACATAGACGCTCGATCTGACCGATGATGCTTGCGTGAGCGCTTCCGATCCAACGTCCAACCCCCGCGTGGGCTTTCTCTGTGCCGGCGATCCGTTGGATGTCGAGTTCTTCTCGGGCACGCTGCACTGGATGTACCGCTCGTTATTGGACGCCGGCTGCGACGTCCGGCTCATCGGCCGTAGCGCGGTGCGGCAGACGCGCTGGAAACGGCTCAAGCGCAAGATCCAGTTCAAGCTCAAGGGCAAGGGCGTCAACTGGAAGTCCGGCCAGCCCGGCCGGCAGGCACGGCTCATCGCGTCCGATATGCGGCGCGAAACGCCCGACGTCGTCTTCGCGCCCATCGCCAGCGGCATGACCGGCCGGTGGGCGTTCCCCGATGTGCCCATCGTGCACTGCACCGACGCGACGCCCAGGCTGTTGTTCGGCTACTACGACCGGTACTCCGGCCCCGAGTCGGCCATGAAGTTCGACGCCAGCCACGCCGACGAACAACTCGCCGTCGCCAAAGCCGCCGCCACCGTGGTCAGTTCCGCCTGGGCCCGCGATTCGATGATCGACCACTACGGGGCATCACCCGACGCCGTCCATGTCGTGCCTTTGGGCGCGAACGTCGCCGGTGTGCTCAGTGCCGCAGAAATCGACGCACGACCGACCGACGGCCCACTGCGCCTGCTGTTCGTGGGTGCCGCCTGGGACCGCAAGGGCGGCGACTTCGCCGTCGGCGCCGCCGAGGCGCTGAACCAACGCGGCATCGACACGGTGCTGCACATCGTCGGCAGCCGACCGCCCGACGGCCGACTGCCCGCCTGCGTCGTGGACGAGGGTTGGTGCGACAAGCGCAATCCGCGTGAGGCGTTGAGGCTCGACGCGCTGATGCGCCGGTGCCATGTGTTCGTGCTGCCAACTCGGGCCGAGGCGTTCGGGATCGCGATCTCCGAGGCCCACGCGTACGGCATGCCGTCCGTGGCGACCGACACCGGTGGCGTGAGCAGCGTGCTGGAGGCCGGCGTCACCGGGCAACTCGTGCCGCTGACCGCCGAGGCAGACGCCTGGGCCGACGCGATCGCCGGGTTGTGGGCCGACAAGTCGGCTTACCGGACCGTGAGCCATGCGGCGCGGCAGCGCTACGAGACGGCGCTGAGTTGGCCCGCCTGGGGCCGGGCCACCGCGGCGGTGCTGCGGCAGGTCGCCGCGTCGAATTGCCGATGACACGGGTCGAACGGCGGGGTTTGGGATTTCGGCCCCCTGCCGAGATGATGGTGAGATTCGACCGATAG
>CAZIXN010000099.1:0-9661 GCA_964543215.1 uncultured Phycisphaera sp. | reverse complement strand
CCGCCCATTTTCCAAGGATGATTGTCATGAAAGCCGCTTTGCTTTACGGCACCTGCACCGGCAAGACCGAATCCGCCGCCGAGATGATCCGCGACGAGTTTGGCGATGGCTTTTTCGATCTGTACGACGACATCGCGCAGCACGAGCCGAGCGTTCTGGCGGAGTACGACCTGGTGGTGTGCGGGATCCCGACGTGGGACGTGGGGGAGATCCAGTACGACTGGCAGGATGTCTACGACGCGCTGGACGAGCACGACCTCAAGGGCGTGAAGATGGCGTTCTTCGGCATGGGCGACCAGGGCGGGTATCCCGACACGTTCCAGGACGCGATCGGGATGGTGTACCTGAAGATGCAGGAGCGCGGGGCCGAGGGCAAGATCGGCTTCACGTCGACCGACACGTACGACTTCACGGAATCCAAGGGGGTGATCGACGGGAAGTTCTGCGGGCTGTGCTTGGATGATGATTGCCAGCCGGAGCTGACCGAACAGCGGATCCGCGATTGGGTGGCGCAGGTGAAGAAGGAGCTGAAGCTTGAGACGGCGGAGGCGTGAGTCGAGGGCGAATGGATTTTGAGAGACTCAAGCCCACGGATTGAATCCGTGGGCTTTTTTTTCATGGCGCAAGAGTTGCGCGGTCGAAGAGAGAAAGTCGCGGACGGGGCGCGACACCTGCGGAACGGACTTTTCCCGACAGGAGAGCTGGCATGGCCAAGGACGACGTGGCGGAACGGGTGCGGGCGTTAGTGGAAGCCTTGCCGCGGGCGGACCGGCTGATCGTGCTGCTGTACTTTGCGGACGAGTTGAGCCCGCAGGAGATCGCGGCGGTGCTGGAACTGAGCGAAGGCCACGTGGGGCGGGTGATCGAAACGTTCCGGGAGCACGCGGCGTTCAAGATGATCGGGCGGCGTGCGGCCTGAGCTCGGGCCAAGGTCGTGAGCCGTTACGGGAAGAACTGATCGCCTCGGCGATCGATGTAGAGGGTCTTCCCGTCGGCGACGACGCGCGCGAGGCCGTTCTCGAAGGCGTAGGCCTGGTCGAAGCGGGGCGGGATGATCCACTGCCCGAAGCGGTCGAGGTATCCCCAGCCGTCGGCGGTTTTGACGGGGGCGAGGCCGTCGAGGAAGTTGCCGGCGTCCAGGAACGTCGGATCAAGGTGCCAGTTGCCGCGGCGATCGATGTGGCCCCAGAGGTCGTCCTTCTTGGCGGGCGCGAGGCCTTCGGAGAACACGCCGACGCCGTCGAATTTGGGGCGGATGGCGAACTCGCCGGAGCGATCGACGAAGCCCCAGTAGCCCTTGTGGACGGCGCCGGCCAGGCCGCCGCCGAAGTCGTTGACGGCGAGGAATCGCGGTTCGATGGCGACGTTGCCCAGGGCGTCGATGAAGCCGTAGGCGTCGTAGGTTCCGTTCTGGCCGGTGAGTGTTTTGCGGAACCAGGCGAGTCCGTCGGCGAAGTCGCCGACGGTGTCGAAGCCGTCGTCGCCGACGAATTTGGGGACGATCTGCCAGTCGCCCTCGAGGTTGATGTAGCCCCACGCGCCGTTGACGCGGACGGCGGCGAGACCTTCCCAGAAGGGTCGGGCGGCGACGTCGTTGGGTTGGCTGGGGTCGAGGGTGTAGGTGGGCTTGATGACGAACTTGCCGCGATCGTCGACGTAGCCGGCGAGGCCGTCGAGTTCGACCAGTCCCAGCCCGTGAAAATAGTCGGCGCGGTCGAAGCGTGGGGCAATGACTTCGCGGCCGGTGCGGTCGAAATAGCCCCATTTTCCGTTGGATTCGAAGGGGTACAGCTCGGTGAACTGGATGTCGGGCTTTGCGTCGGCCAGGCCGAGCACGAGCGGGACGCTAAGGGCGCCCAGGACGCAGACCAGGCCGAGCGTGAGCAGGATGGCGCGTGGGTTCATGCGGTGGTTATCGGTCAGGCCGGTCGAACCAACCGCAGATTTCGCGGATGTCGCAGATTTTCGAGCGGGTTGAAACCACGGATACACACGGATGAACACCGATGGCAGGCCAAGGCGCGGGTTCACCTACGGTTCTTGCTGATCTGTGTTGATCGGTGTCCATCCGCGGCCCATGCATTCTGAATCTGCGTCCTCTGCGAAATCTGCGGTTCACTGCTTGACTGCTTCTTGCAGTGTGAGGATCGCGTAGGCCGTGACGAGGTTGGGGTCGGCTTCCATCCAGCGTGGCTCGGCGTTGGCCCACGAGCCGTCGGCGTTCTGACGTTCGAGCAGGGCGTCGATCAGGTTGGCCCGCCAGTCGACGTCGCCCTCGGAGGTGGCGAGCGTGTCCGAGCCGAAGGCGGCGAGGGCCCGGCCGTGAACCAGGTAGTAGTAGAAAAGGCCCTGCTGGTCGATGTCCGCGGCCATGCCGGGGTTTCGTTCGAGGGTGTAGTTGCTTCGGATCCACGTGAGCGCATCGTGGACGCGGGGGTCGTCGGGCTTGAGGTCGGCGTAGAGGTAGGACATGAAGCCGGCGTAGGTCATGCTGCCGTAGCCGCGCAGGCCGGAGACGGGTCGGCCGGCGCGGGCCTCGTCGATCATGTCGGGGTTGGCCATGGACTGCGGGATACCGAGGGTGTCGCTGTTGACCGAGGTGGCGTAGATGATGCCGCCGTCCTGGACGATCGTGCCTTGGGGGTAGTAGTCGTTGGCGGCGGTGCCCTGGAGTCGGGTGATGAAGGTCAGGGCGCGCTGGAACGCGGGATCGTCGGCGGGGACGCCGGCGTCGTGCAGCGCTTGCAGCATGATCTGCGTGTTGGAGAGGTCGGGCCGGCCGTGTTGCCCGTAACCCGCGCCGCCGTAGAAGGGGTGAGCTTCGTCGATGGGTGTGCCCTTGGGATCGGGCATGCCGTGCTGCCACTGCAGCCCGCGGAGGAAGGCGACGCCGCGCTGCACGGCGGCTTGCGCTTCGGCGTCCTGCGGAAGCTTTGTCAGTGCCGAGACGGCGATGGCGGTGTTGTAGTTGGCGAGGATGCCTTCGGCGCCGTCGCGGATCGAGCCGTCGGCCTGGGTGCGGGCGAGCAAATAGGCGAGTGCTTTGGCGATCGTCGGCTCGGTGGCGTCGGCGCCGGGCTGCTGAAGGAAGGCGCGCAGCGCGAGGCCGGTGACCGCCGGGCCGGGCTGGGGCGACCAGCTCCCATCCTGGGCCTGCGAGTCGGCGAGGAATGCGAGGCCGCGCTGGATGGCTTGCTGGGCCTGCGACTGTTTTTCGCCTTGGAGCGCGGCGGCGGGGAGCGTGCAGACCACCAGCGAAAGGGCCAGCATCACGACGGGTAAGACGGTGTTTCGCATGGCGTGATGGTACGCTCACGCGCTTGCCGGTCGCGACCCCGCAGTCCGCTCGAACACGCCGCTGGGTATGGGCTGCGCTGCGGCTGCTGATCGCGGCGGCGGGTCTGGGGTACATCGTGTATTCGGTGCGCTGGCTGTCGTTTGTGGATGAGCAGGGCGTGCGGCAGCCGGGGTTTCTGGAGTTGCTGGGCAACGCGTCGCCGGCGGGTTTGTTGTTGGTGTTGGCGGTGATGCTGCCGGTGGTGCCGTTGGCGGCGGGGCGGTGGTGGGTGCTGCTGCGCGGGGTGGGGATCAAGGCGACGTACGGCAAGGTGCTGCGTTTGACGTGGCTGGGTCAGTTCCTGAATTACGCGGTACCGGTGGGTTCGACGGGCGGGGATGTGGTGCGGGCGGTGGTGTCGGCGAAGTGGGGTCGGGCGCAGCACCACAGCGGCGGCGAAGGGCGCATGGGCGGTGCGTTGCTGTCGCTGGTGGCGGACCGCGGCTGCGGGTTGGCGGGGCTGGTGTTGCTGGCGACGTTGGCGGGGTTGACCCGGTGGGACGATCCGCTGAGTCGGCGGGTTGCGCTGGTCGGAGGCGGGGCGGTCGTGTTGGCGCTGTGGACGATGGGGGTGTATCTCGCGGTGGGGCGGGTGGCGACGCAGCGGCTCGGGGTGGTGCGTGAGTTGCGTGGCGTGGGACCGGCGCTGGGCAGCGTGTTGGACACGGCCGAGACGTATCGCCGGCGTCGGTTCGGGCCGGTGCTGCTGGCGTGGGGGATGAGTCTTGGCATCCACGCGTTGCTGGCCGGGGCGGCGGTGATGGCGTCGCTGGCGTTGCGCACCGAGTTGTCGCCGGGCGCGGTGTTCGTAGCGGTACCTTTGGCGTTGGCGGCGGCGTCGCTTCCGTTGACGTATCAGGGGTTGGGGGTGATGGAGGCCGTGGCCGTGGCGTTGCTGGGGGCGGCGGACGATGCGGCGCTGACCAACGCGGTGTTCGCGGTGTTCCTGATCCACCGCTTGGCGCTGGTGGCGGTGTCGCTGCCCGGGGCGTGGGTGCTCGCGCGGCCCGGGCGAGACGAGGCGGTCGGCGTCGAACGAGCGTCCGAGAACCCGCTGCCGTAGTGGCGTGACGGGTCGGACCGGCCGATGTTCGGTGAGACGTTGATCGCACCCGCACCACCCGCCCCAACCGCACCGCTCGCCCGTGTCCTATTCCCGACCCAACCCGCTCGAAGCCGCTTGGTACGCCGCGATCGACGAACTCATCGTTGGCAACGGCGTGCTCGAAGTCGTCAGCGCCGACACGCCGCCGCTGCACCAACGCGTCCGCCCCTTCGTGCTCGAACGTCTGGCCGGCACTGACCGGATGATCATCGAACGCCCCCGACCCACGGAGCAGCACCCCAAGTCGGTCCCGTTCCGCAGCCGTGTCGACATCTACCTGCACACGCCGCAGCTCCGACTCGTCGCCGCCTACGAAGTCGGCGAAGCCTTCAGCCACCAGCTCAACGAGCGCCAGCGCATCACCGCGCTGCACCTCACCCGCGTCGGCGGCATCGGCTCGGCCCAGCGCCGCGCGTACTTCCGTGTCGACACCTCGGCCGCTGGCTTCGGGAACGTCACCCTCAATCCCGCCGACCCCGAACTCCAACTCAAACCCATTTCCGGGCATCTGCTCAACCTCTCCGCCGGCGGGGTGGGCATCCGCGTCGACCAGCCCGTGCGGAGCCTGCCCGATCTCCTGGGAAAAACCTTTGATTTCCTGGTCTCCACGCCCGGCGGGGCCGATAGGCTCGCCGCCGCGGTCACCGTCCGACGCGTCAACGCCGACGACCGCTCGCGGACCTATCTTGGCGTTGAGTTTGAGATCGACCGCGACGATAAGAAGCAGGCTCGGCTCGCCGACGCCATCGCTCAACTCACCACGCAACTGCAGCGCGAACAACTCCGTAAACGCCGGACCGCATGACCCGCCGACACCCCGATACGAAACCACGATGACCTCCTCGCCAAACCCACATTCGTACGACGTCGCCATCATCGGCGGCGGCATCGTCGGCCTCGCCACCGCGTACAACCTCACCCAGGCCCACCCGCACCTGCGACTGATCGTCCTCGAAAAAGAGGCCACGCTCGCGCACCACCAGACCGGCCACAACTCCGGCGTGCTGCACAGCGGCATCTACTACAAGCCCGGCTCGCTCAAGGCCATCAACTGCCGCGCCGGGAAGGCCGCGATGGAAGCGTTCTGTGAACAGCACGACATCCCCTACAAGCTCTGCGGCAAGGTCATCGTCGCCACGGACGAAAAAGAGTTTCCCAAGATGCGTGACATCTTCGAACGCGGCCAGGCCAACGGCGTCAACTGCCGCATGGTCTCCGCCGAGGAATGCAGGGAGATCGAGCCGCACGCCCGCAGCATCGGTGCGATCCACGTGCCCGAATCCGGCATCGTCGACTACAAGCAGGTCTGCGAAAAAATGGCCGAGCTCATGCGCGACGCCGGCCACGACATCAAGACCAACGCCCGCGTCACCGCCGCAAAACGCGACCACCACGGCACCTGGCACCTCGACACCGCCTCCGGCGAGGTCCACGCCAAACTGCTGGTCAACTGTGCCGGCCTGCAGTGCGACCGCGTCACCAAACTCACCGGCACCGAGCCCACCGCTCAGATCGTCCCCTTCCGCGGTGAATACTTCGAGCTCAAACCCGAAGCGCACCACCTCTGCAAGACGCTGATCTACCCCGTGCCCGATCCCGCGTTTCCGTTCCTGGGCGTGCACTTCACGACGATGATCCACGGCGGCGTCGAGTGCGGACCCAACGCCGTGCTCGCGCTCGGCCGGGAGTGTTACGGCAAGTTCCAGATGAACCTGCCCGACCTCCTGGAGTCGCTGACGTACCCCGGCTTCCACAAGATGGCGCTCAAGCATTGGAAGATGGGGCTCGGCGAGATGTGGCGCAGCTACAACAAGGCCGCCTTCGTGAAAGCGTTGCAACGGCTCATGCCCGAGATCGAAGCGAAGCACCTCGAGCCCTGCCCCTCGGGGATCCGCGCCCAGGCGCTCAAGCCCGACGGCACGCTCGTGGACGACTTCATCATCGACCAAGGGCAAGGCGTGGTGAACATCAACAACGCCCCGTCGCCCGCGGCCACCGCGTCGCTGAACATCGGCAAGCTCGTCACCGCCACGCTCGCGCCGCATCTGCCGCAGCGCCGCGCTGCGGTCGCCGTCGACGCCGCATAGTTTCTGCTGACCACCGCAAAGCCCATGGTCATCGACCGTGGTCCGTCCGGCATCCCACCCAAGTACACTGCCACGTCCGGCGGCGCGGCGCTGTAGCTGCGCGAAAGCCGGAAGTATTTCCCCTTTCCGCAAGGAGTTGTGACATGGCAGAAGGCACCGGAAGCAGCGGCGAGACGACCGTCATCGGCGCGGATTCGCATTTCAAGGGTGAGCTCATGTTCGAGCGCACCGCCAAGATCATCGGCAAGTTCGACGGCAAGATCACCGGCAAGGGCGAGCTGCAGGTCGTCAATAACGCGACCTGCCAGGCGGACGTCGAAGCGTCCACCGCCAACATCGACGGCACGATCGAAGGCAACGTGACCGCCACCGACACCGTGCGACTCAACGCCAACGGCATGGTCAAGGGCGACATCACGGCCGCCAAGATGGTCATGGCCGAGGGCGCGAGCTTCTACGGCATGTGCGCCGTCGGGCCCGACGCTCGGAAGGGCAGCACCGGCGGAAGCGGCGGCGGTGGTCAGCCGCAGGGCGGCGGGAACAAACCCGTCGGCCAGCCCAGCGACAAGAAATGAGCAGCGGGTTGAGGGTTGAGGGCTGTAGGTTGAGGGGTCGTGGTTGCGACCCGAACCCTCCATCGCGCCACCGGCGATGCCCGCAACGCGGAGCCTTCCTCGACCCTCGTCCCAAGCCCCTCGACCCTGCGCCACGAGCGCAGGGCTGTGTCGTCGCGCGGCCCCGCCGCGCTTGATCCGCGCCCCCTCAGGAACCTGACTTGGCCCGATCGACCGGACCCAAGCCGGTGCAGTGCTACCTGTGTGGCCACCGCTTCGAGGTGGGCGCGATGGCTCAGTCCACGTCGTGCCCGGGCTGTCACAAGCCCGTCATCGTCGCCGACGAGGTCGTGCCCAACGGCAAACGCCGCGGTCCGATCCGTGAATTGCGCACCTGCGGAAAGATCGTCGTGGGCAAACGCGGCCGCCTGATCTGCGAACACCTCGAAGCCCACGGCGGCATCGACAACCAGGGCATCATCGACGCCAAGGATGTCATCTGCGGCGGCGGCCTGACGCTCGGCCCCAAGTCCGAGTTCAAGGGCGAACTGCACGCCCCGAAAGTCCTGATGGAAGCCGGCGCCAAAGTCAGCCCCAGTAGGTTCCACGTCCCCAGCGACCCGCGCGGCCTGCTCGCCGACGTCGGCGTCGATCCCCGGCCGGCAAAAAATGCCCGAAAGTGAAACCATGAAAACCCACACGCTTGGAATGATCCCGATTTGCCTCTGCCTGTTCGTGCTCGCACCCGTGACCGCGCAAAGTGTTGAAGACCTGCAGGCCCGCGTCGCTCAGCTCGAAGCGCAACTCGCGGAGCGCGATGCGAGGATTGCCCGACTCGAAGCGCAGCTTTCGGTGATCCAGCAACGCACTGAACACCTCGACGAGCGCGAGGCGCAGCTCGAAGTGATGGCCGGTGCCGTGACCACCGGCGAGTATGCCGAGCGCTTCGAAAGTCTCGTCACCCAGTCAAGCAAGGAGGGCCGGACGGTTGTCTCCGCTGGGCCGCTCCGCTTCGAAGACGAGCCGCTCGTGGGCGATTTGTTCCTCTCGGCCGTCTATTCACTGCCCGGCGACTCTGCGGTCGGCAGGCCCGAATCCGTCAGCGTGTTCATCCAGGGCAAGTTCACCGGCGGGCAGTTCCGTGGCACCGAGACACTCTCGTTCGACCTCGCCGGCGAAACGCTCCACCTTCCCGTGGCGGACTATCAAACCGTGAGCAAGCGTTCCGGGCTGCTGGGCAAGAAGGCGTCGGACAAGAGCGACGAAACGCTGACGCTGGTCGTGGACGTCGCGACGCTGCGCCGGCTTGCCGAAGCCACCGCGCTGAGCGTGTCGACGCCGCGCGGCGAGGTCGTGTGGCAGCGCGAACAGCGGGCCCTGCTGCGGGCATTGCTGGCGCGGATGGAAGCCACGGATCGCTGATAATTCAGAAGCCCGCGTTCAGCGAACGCGGGCTTCGCAAGCGATCCTTAAGAAGCCGGCGGATTGGCGGTTTCGACGTCGTCGAGTTCGGGCCGGCCGACCAGGCCGCCGGCGCGGTGGACTTTCTCGGCGAGCATCTCGGCGTTGCCGGCGCGGTCGATCATGTCGTCGGCGGCGATGAGGTCCTTGGTGTACAGGTCCCAGAGGAAGTCGTCCAGCAGCTTCATGCCGAATTTCTTGCCGGTCTGGATGGCCGAGGGGATCTTGTAGCTCTGGGCTTCGCGGATGAGGTTGGAGATGGCGGGGGTGACGACCATGAACTCGTACGCCGCGATCATGCCCTTGGGCTTGCGCTTGAGCAGTTGCTGAGAGAGCACCGCGATCAGTGCCACCGAGAGCTGGGCCCGCACCTGCGCCTGCTGGTTGGTGGGGAAGGCGTCGATGAGGCGGTTGATCGTGCCCGCGGCCGAGTTGGTGTGCAGCGTGCCGAACACCAGGTGGCCGGTTTCGGCGGCGGTGATGGCGGCCTCGATGGTTTCCAGGTCGCGCATCTCGCCGACGAGGATGACGTCGGGGTCCTGCCGCAGCGCGCGGCGGAGGGCTTCGGAGAACGAGGGCACGTCGGTGCCGACTTCGCGCTGGTTGACGATGGACTTCTTGTGCGGCTGGTAATACTCGATGGGGTCTTCGACCGTGATGATGTGCCGGTCCATGTTGATGTTGATGTAATCGATCATGGACGCCATCGTGGTCGTCTTGCCCGACCCGGTGGGCCCGGTGACCAGGAACAGCCCGCGGGGTCGGCGGATGAGGTCCTTGACGATCGGCGGCAGGCCGATCTTGTCGATGTCAAGCAGCCGGTTGGGGATGCGTCGCAGGCACATCGCGACGTTGCCTTTCTGGCGGAAGATGGACACGCGGAAGCGGGCGGAGTTGTCGGGGTCGTCCTGCGGGCCGTAGGCGAAGCCGAAGTCGCTGCCGCCTTCTTCCTGCAGCTCGTTCTGCGAGCGTTCGGGGCTGATGGCCTTCATCAGCGCGACGGTGTCCTCGGGCTCGAGGCTCTTGGTCTTGAGTTCGATCAGCCGGCCGGACATACGCACGGTCGGCGGCTTGCCGACGGTGAGGTGAAGGTCGGACGCTTCCTGCTTGATGACGG
>CAZIXN010000098.1:0-9754 GCA_964543215.1 uncultured Phycisphaera sp. | reverse complement strand
GGCCAGGCCACCGGCGGCATCCGCGAGCAGGACGGCCGGGGCCGACACACCACCACCGCACGGTCATTACACCTGATGCCTACCGGCGGCGTCCTCGTGGACAACCCCGGCGTGCGTGAACTGCAGCTCCCGGCCTGCGACGACGCGATCCAGGACGTCTTCGAAGACTTCTTCGCCGTCGCCGCACGATGCCGCTTCGCCAACTGCCGCCACGCAGGCGACGCGGGCTGCGCCGTCCGCCCCGCGCTGTCGTCCGGCGACCTCGACGCAGAGCGCTTCGATCGCTTCAAGAAACTCCTCGCCGAGCAAGCGGAGCAGGCAACAACGGAAGCCCAGCGGCACGCACGCGACCCGGTCACCGGACAGAAACTCAAAGCTCGGAGCGGAAAAAAACGTCGCAGCAGTTGAATCCTCTTCTCAGCGAAGCAGCAGTTGTCCGTGTCCGAGTTGACCGGTGAACCCGCCGTCTTCGGCTACGACCTGCCCACGAACGGTGACCACCGCCGGTCGCCCCGTGATCTCGAAGCCCTCAAAACCGCTGTAATCCGTGGCCATGTGGTGTGTCTTCGCGGAGATCGTGCCGCGATAGGCGTCGTTCCAGATCACCAGGTCCGCATCGGCACCGAGTTGCACCACGCCCTTGCGCGGGTACAGGCCGAAGCGCTTGGCGGCGTGGGTGCTGGCGACACTCACGAAGCGCTGCGGATCGAGCCGACCGGCGGCAACGCCGTGCGTCCAAAGCAGCGTCACGCGGTGCTCGATCGACGGGATCCCGTTGGGGATCGTGGTGAAGTTGCCCTGCGACGGACGGCCCATCTCCTTCTGGCCCGCAAAGTCGAAGGGCGCATGATCCGTCGCGACCGTGGCGATATTGCCGGCCCGCAAGGCGTGCCAGAGATACGCCTGATGCTCCACCGAACGGATCGGCGGACTCATGACATATTTCGCGCCCTCAAACTTTTCGCGCTGAGCGTAGGTGTCGTCCAGCGTGAGATAGGGAATCACGGTTTCGAGATCGACGTCCACGCCCCGCGCTCGAAACGGCAACGCGGCCTCGACCGCGTCGCGACACGACGTATGCACGATGTAGCCCGACGCACCGGTGAGTTCGAGGAACGTGCAGAAGTGATGGACGCCCTCCGCCTCGACGCGAGCCGGGCGCGACGGCTCGTGCCATTCCGGGCCGACCTTGCCTTCGGATACGAACTTCGCCTGCATCGCGGACACCAGGTCGGCGTTCTCGCAGTGGGCGGTGACGACGACGCCGAGTTCCTTCGCAAGCCGCAGCGTGGCGTAGAGCTCATCGTCGGTGACGCCGAACGCCCCCTTGTACGCAAGGAACACCTTGAACGACCGCGTACCGGCCTCAACAATCCGGCGCAGCTGCGCTTCGGCCGATGCGTCGAAACGCGTCACCCCCATGTGAAAGCTGTAGTCACAGGCCGACTGGCCGTGGGCTTTGGATCGCCAGAGTTCCAGCGCTTCGGCCGGCTCGTCGCTGCGGGCCGGGCAGCACATCTCGATGAGCGTGGTCGTCCCGCCGACGACCGCGGCGGTGCTCGCCGTGGCGTACGTGTCCTTGGCGTAAGTGCCCATGAACGGCAGATAGATATGAACGTGGGGGTCGATGAACCCGGGGAAAACCATCCTGCCCGTCGCATCGATCACGCGCTCGGCCCGCACATCGTTCGCATCGATATGCGAAGCGATCCGCGTGATCGTTTGGCCTTCGCAATACACGTCGGCCCGGAACGTGCTGTCCGCGTTGACGATCGTGCCGCCTTGAATCAGCAGTGACATATCCGCCCTTTCCTTCAGGAGATCAATCGCTGACCAGGTCGTCGGACTGCTTGACGAAGTCGTCGCCATCCCACTTGTCGTCTTTGGTGATGCCCGATTCCTTTGCGGCGACCATCGCGGCGACGGCGGCACGCTTCTTCGTCTGGGACTCGGTCTGCATCCGAACCAGCTCGGCGTGCGTCGTGAAATACGGCAGTGCCTTGCCCTTGAACTCGTCGATCGCCTCGAAGCCGTGCTTGTCCATGAACGCGAGCAACTCGTCGATCATCGGTTGGACCATTTTGTAGCCCATCTTCATCACGCCGGTACACACCTGCACGGTGTCGGCCCCGAGAAGGATGAACTGCGCCGCATCGCCGCCGGTCTCCACCCCGCCGATACCCGAGATGGTGCGCTTGCCGTCGAATTCACTACGGATCAGCGTGGCGATCTCCATGACCATTCGCAGCGCGATCGGCCGGACCGCCACCGAGGAGTAGCCGCCCGGCGTTGAGTATCCCTCGACGGTGGGCATCGGGCGCAGCGTCTCGAGGTCCACGCCGATGACGCTGCGGATCGTGTTGATGGCGCTGATGCCGTGGGCGCCGGCTCGCAGCGCAGCGCGGGTGGGGTCTTCGATGTGCGTGATGTTGGGCGTCATCTTGGCCCAGACGGGGATGCTGGCCGCCTCCATCACCCAGCCGGTGACTTCGCCGAGGACATCGGGGTCCTGACCCATGGCCGACCCCATCTTGCGTTCCGGCAGACCGTGCGGGCAGGAGAAGTTCAGCTCAAACGCATCGACCCCGACCGCTTCGCACCGCTGCACGATCTCGACCCACGCATCACGGTTGAACTCCTCCATGATCGATGCGATCAGCGGGCGGTCGGGGTAAGCATCCTTCACGGCCTTGAAATCGTCGAGCCATTCTTCGAACGACGTGGTCGCGATGAGCTCGATGTTTTCCCAACCGAAAACTTCTTTCTTGTTCTGCCCGGTGAGCTTGCCGTAGCGGGGCGCAACGTTGACGACTTTCGAGGCATCGAGCGAGACGGTCTTGGCGATCACGCCGCCCCAGCCTTCGCTGAAGGCTTTGTTGATGACCTTGCGGTTCGTCCCGGGCGGGCCCGAGCCGATGACGAAGGGGTTGGGAAAGACGATGCCGTCGACGGTGGTTTGGAGGGTGGGCATGGAAACTTCTCGGTTCAACGATTGGCGGCGATCTCGGTGAGGCATTCATCGAAGGTGAACAGCAGGAACTCGGCATCATCAGGGGTGATGCACATGGGCGGCTTGATGCGCATGGTGTTGCCGTAGAGGCCACCTTTTCCCAGGATCAAGCCGCGATCCTTGGCGCGTTCCATCAGTTCGGCGGCCTCGGTGTTGGCGGGCGTTTTGCTCTTGCGATCGCGGACGAGTTCAACGCCAAGCATCAGGCCCAACCCGCGCACTTCGCCGATGAGTTCGTGCTTGTCCTGCAGGGCAAGAAGACCTTGCTTGAGGATGCCGCCGACGTGTTTGGCGTTGGCCTGGATGCCGTCGGCGTCGATGACTGCCATGGTCGCCAATCCCGAGGCCATGGACACGGGGTTGCCGCCGTAGGTGTTGAAGTGGATGCGCTTGGTCATCGTCCGAGCGATGTCGGCGGTGGTGGTGACCGCGGCAAGCGGTGCGCCGTTGCCGATGCCCTTGGCCATGACGATCATGTCGGGATGCACGTCGTAGTTCTGGTGAGCCCAGTAGTGCTCCCCGGTTCGGCCGAAGCCGCCTTGGACTTCGTCGGCCACGCACAGCCCGCCGTGTTTGCGCACGGTGTCGTAGACGATCTGGAAGAACTCTTTCGGTGGCGCAACCGCCCCGCCGACGCCCTGGATCGGTTCGCCGATGAAGCAGGCGATCTGGCCGGGCGTCTGGTAGGCGATGACGCTTTCGAGGTCTTTCGCGCACTTGAGTTCGCAGCTTGGATATTGCAGGTCGTAAGGGCAGCGGTAGCAGTAGCCGGCGTGGGTGTGGTGGATGCCGCCGGGCGCGTTGCTGGGGAACTTCCACGTGCCGTGGGCGGTGAGGCCCATGGTGTTGGGCGTGCCGCCGTGGTAACCGTTGCGCAGGCCGACGACGTCGATGTGTCCGGTGAACTCGCGGGCCATGAGCATGGCGAGCTCGTTGGCTTCGCTGCCGGAGTTGGTGAAGTAGGTTTTGTCGAGCGGGACGCCCTGCGCGTCGACCGGCATCTTGCTGGCGAGCTTCTCGGCGAAGCGAGGAAGCGTGGGATGCAGGTAGATCGTGGTGGCGTGTTGCAGGGTGCCCGCCTGCTGCTTCACGGCTTCGGCGACATGCGGGTGGCAATGACCGACGCTGACGGTGACGATGCCAGCGAAGGCGTCGAGATATCGCTTTCCGGTTTCGTCGAAGAGGTACTGCATGTGCCCCTCGACGATCATCAACGGCTGCCGGTAATACGTGAGGACACCGGGATTGACGTATTGCTGCCGCAGTGCGAGAACTTCGCTGCGCGACGGGCCGGTGTAAGGCTGAGGCCGGTGGTCGCACTGCGGCAGCGAGATGGTTTGAGTGGTGTCCATGGTTATGTCGAAGGGATTAAGAGGATCAAGCGGACTCAGAAAGGCCGTGTGAAGTCATGATTCGTTCTCGTTTCTCCGTGCTGAAACGCCTGTTCATCCGCGAAGTGCCGTCCAGAATTCTGCTTCTTCGTCGTTAAAGCGCGGTGATCGCGCCGTAGGTTTCGGGTCGTCGGTCGCGGAAGAACTGCCAGGTGTTACGGACTTCGCGGATGAGGTCGAGATCCATGTCGGCGATCACGATGTCATCGTCGACGCGCTTGTCGCTCTGGCCGATCATCTGTCCGCGCGGGTCGCAGAAGTACGACTGGCCGTAGAACTCGCCGATGTTCCACGGCGCCTCGACGCCGGGGCGGTTGATCGCGCCCACGAAGTATTGATTCGCCACGGCGTGGGCGGGCTGCTCGAGTTTCCAGAGGTACTCGCTCAGTCCCGCGACGGTGGCGCTGGGGTTGAACACGATCTCGGCCCCGTTGAGTCCGAGGCATCGCGCGCCGTCGGGGAAGTGCCGGTCGTAGCAGATGTACACGCCGACTTTGCCGACCTTCGTGTCGAACACGGGGTAGCCCAGGTTGCCCGGTCGGAAGTAATACTTCTCCCAAAAACCCGGGTCGCAGTGCGGGATGTGGATTTTTCGGAATTTGCCGAGGTACGTGCCGTCCGCGTCGATGACGGCGGCGGTGTTGTAGTACACGCCGGTCATGTCTTCTTCGTACATCGGCACGACCATGACCATCTTGTGCTTCTTCGCGAGTTCCATCATGAGTTGGGTGGTCGGGCCGTCGGGGACGCGTTCGGTGAGCGTGTACCACTTGGCGTCCTGCTCGGCACAGAAGTATGGGCCGTAAAACAGTTCCTGGAGACAGCAGACCTGAGCGCCTTTCTCGGCAGCCTGAGCGATCAGCTCAACGTGCTTGTCGATCATCGCTTGCTTGACCTTTTGCACACCGGAGGTCACGGGTTCACAGAGGGTGGCCTGGATCAGCGCACCGCGGACAATTCGAGACATGGCGACAGACTCCCTGGGGGGATGAAGGACGACGAAGGCTTACGTTTGGACATGCGGCGGCGAAGTAGGCAAAGCAGGCACCGTCGTCTACCGTAACAATTGCCACGCGGCGACGCCAGCATTTAATGATCGTCGCGACCCGCCCCAGGAAATTTTGATGACCGCCGCTACGACCACCACCGCCTCCCCCGCCCGACCGACCGATGTGCCGCAACTGATCGGCGGCAAGTGGGCCGTGGCATCCGCCCAGCAGCACGGCGAGGTTTACAACCCGTCCACCGGCCGAGTCATTGCGAGGGTGCCGCTGGCCGAAGCGGAATCCGCCGACGCCGCGGTCCGCGCCGCCAAAGCCGCGTTGCCGGGATGGGCGGAGACGCCGGCCGTGGAGCGTGCCCGACTGATGTTTGCCTTCCGCGAGCGGGTCGCCGGCCATTTCGACGAACTCGCCCGGCTGGTGACCCGCGAGCACGGCAAGACGCACGCCGAAGCCAAGGCCGAGGTCCAGCGCGGCCTGGAGATGGTCGAGTACGCCGCGTCGGTGCCTGCGCTGCTGGCCGGCGACACGTTCCCGCAGCTCGCCGCCGGCGTGGACGGCGAGACCAATCGCCACGCCGTGGGCGTGTGTGTCGGCATCACGCCGTACAACTTCCCGCACATGGTGCCGCTGTGGATGTTCCCGATCGCGCTGGCGTGCGGGAACACGTTCGTGCTCAAGCCCAGCGAAAAGGTGCCCCTTTCTTCGGTCCGCCTCGCGGAGTTGCTGATCGATGCCGGCCTGCCCGACGGCGTGTTCAACGTCGTCCATGGCGGCAAGCCGCTGGTCGATGCCCTGCTCACCCATCCGGACGTCTCGGCCGTGTCGTTCGTCGGCTCCACCGCCATCGCGAAGTACGTCTACACCACCGCCACCGCGCACGGCAAACGGGTTCAGGCCGCCGGCGGCGCAAAGAACCATTTGGTCGTCATGCCCGATGCCGATCTGGATCAAACCGTCAAAGCGCTTAGCGCCTCCGCGTTTGGCTGTGCGGGACAGCGCTGCATGGCCGGTAGCGTCGCGCTGGCGGTGGGTGATGTCGGCGATTCGCTCGTGCAACGCCTGGTGGATTACGGCAAGCAGATCCGCACCGCCCCGACCGACGGCGACGACGCCGCCGAGATGGGGCCGGTGATCAATGCCGGCCACCGCGACCGCGTCGCCGGCTATCTCGACATCGCGGAACAGGAAGGCGGCACCGTCGCGCTCGACGGCCGTACCCACCGCAGCGCCGCCCAGAGCGACGGCTTCCTGCTCGGGCCATCCATCGTCGATCACGTCACGCCGAATATGCGGCTGTGGACCGACGAGATCTTCGGCCCGGTGCTTTCGGTGGTCCGCGTCGCCACGCTCGACCAGGCCATCGCCGTCGGCGATCGATGCCCCTACGGCAACGGCGCTTCCATCTTCACCAACGACGGCCACGCCGCCCGCACTTTCAAGCGCCGCTTCAACGCGGGCATGATCGGTATCAACGTGGGCGTGCCCGCACCCATGGCCTGGCTTCCGTTCACCGGGTGGAACCAGTCGTTCTTCGGCGACCTGCACATCCAGGGCACCGAAGGCGTCCACTTCTACACCCGGCAGAAAATGACGCTCACGCGCTGGTTCGCCTCCGCCCACGAATCGCACCACGACCCGGTATGGAAGAGCGGGCGATCATCATGAGCGTCGTCCTGCAACTGTCCGACCTGCACCTGGGCCGGCTGCCCGAACACGAGGCGCCACGCCGCGAGATTCTCGTCGACGTCGTGAGGCGGCAGTCGCCGGACCTCATCGTCATATCCGGCGACCTCTGCGACGATGCCACGTGCCAGCCGGAGCAGATCGCGCTGGGCAAGTCCATGGTCGATGCGCTGGCGACCGTCGCGCCGGTCCATGTGATCCCGGGCAATCACGACGTGGGCAACAAGCCGGGCATCGCGAAAGACGCCCTGACGCAGGAATGCTTCCAACGCTGGCGCACGGTGTTCGGCGACGACTGGTTCCACGCCCAAGTCGCCGGCTTCGCCGTTTTAGGGCTGAACTCGCAGATCATGGGTAGCGGATGGCCTGTGGAAGCCGAGCAGCTGCACTGGCTCGACGATCGGCTGGCGGCCTGCGACCAGGCCTTGGTGTTCATGCACATGCCGCCGGATTTGCCCGCGCTGGTGGATGTCGAACCCGATCGCCGTGAAGCGCTGCGTTACTGGCCGGTCAACCCCGAGCCGCGCGCTGCACTGCTCGAACGCCTGTCATCGCCGAAGGTGCGGCTGCTCTGCTCGGGTCACCTGCACAACGATGCGGCGCTTCCGCACGCCGTGCCGCCGCGACGGTGGTGCCCCTCACTTTCGTTCGGCGTCACGATCCCGGGGGTGACCGGCGTCGTCAGCCGGGGCGACCGCATCGGGCTGCTTCGTCACGAGCTGCATCACGATACGGTGACGTCGACGCTCATCCCCGTCGAGCTGCCCGTGTCCGGCGCAATGAGTCTTTGAGCTAAGCGCGAGGCGAGGAAGACCGCATTGTCGTCGGATGTTGGCGACGGGCCGTAGCGGCACCGCGTTGGTGGAGAGCACCGGCAACACGCTGCGCAGACACCTGCGCAAGCAGACCGAGGTGGGCGCGGATCGTGCGGAGCGTCTTCATCTTCGAGCTGCCGAGCAGGCGGGACTCGAGCGTCGCAGGATGCTCCAGAATCGTCGCGCCGCGCTCGTCGAGACGCACGATCATCTCGGCCATGCCCAGAAAACCTCCGTGCGTGACGGGGAGATCGGCCATCGCTTCACGGCGATAAACCCGGAAGCAGCTCGTGTAGGTATGAATCTTCGTGTGCAGCAGCCGTCGGTACATCCACGACAAACCACCCGACAAACCCAGCCGCCAGCGGGGCACGTTCTTCACCGTGCCCGACGGGTGGTAGGGCGACGCCGTCACCATCGCCACTCCCGGCCGCATCAGCGGCAGCAACTCCGCAAAACCGGTCGGGTCGTACGTGCAGTCGCAATCCATCGAACCCACCAGCGGCGTCTCGGCCGCCGCGATACCGGTGAGGATCGCGGCAGCGACGCCGGCGTTGCGCTCGTGACGCATCGCGCGACAATCGGGGCGCTGGGCAAAGTCACGCTGAAGGATCGCCCAGGTGTCGTCGGTGCTGCAATCATCGACAAAGATGAACCGCACCTCGCGCGGGCTCAGTGCCGCCCGCACTTCTTCCAACGCTGCGGCGGTGTAAGCCAGCGACTCCTGCTCGTTGAAACACGGGATCAAGGCGGTAAACGGCTCGAGCCGCGACGCCTGGCCGATGACCGGTGTCTTGATACCCACCGGCACATGATGCGTTGTTGGCGACAGCTCCCGACGCACGACCGCGGCCAATGAAGCTTCGTCAGCCAGAAAGTCACGCACACTCATGAAGCAATGGCGATCCAGCAGCCGTCGCAACGTCGGCTCGGTGCGATGCAGATTGCGGTACCGCCGCAGCCGGGTCCATCGATCGGCGATGCCCAGCCGTGGCAGCCCCGTGTCGAACTCCCAGAGGTGGAAGTAGAGCGTGAACGGCGAGGTGTAACGCGTCGCCCAACCGTCCACCATCCGGTCCAGCGACCGACCGGGCAACTGTCTCGCGGTGGTGCCGCCCGCCACCGGCAGCAGCCAACCGTCCGGCCCCCACGTCGATAGCGGCAACTCGAACAGTTCCGCTCCGCTGGGCGCGGTGTGGACAAACGGAAATCGCCGAACCGGGTCACGCCGCAGTTCACGCCACCGCGGATACACCGACGAGTCGTACCGAAAGCCTGCTTCGGCCAGCGCATCGAGCGCCCAGTCGTCCTGAAAACCGAAGCGGCCGCGCGCGATGCGGAAGCCGCGGACCGCCTGGCCGGTGAGCTGCTCGATTCGGCTTCGGGTTTCGTTGGCCTGCGCCAGAAACTCCGCGTGCGACAAGGCCGACAGCGCTTGCGGATCCCGGTTGCGAGCCGCGAGTTCGTGCCCGGCGTCGGCGATGCGTCGGATCACCTGCCCGTGACTTTCGACGAGTTGTCCGAGCACGAAAAACGTCGCCGTCACCCCCGCTTCATCGAGCGTCTGCAGCAGCCGATCCACCTGGGCATCCAACCGCCGCGGCAGCCGACGCGCGTGATGCTCCCCGAGCAGCCGCGGAAACGGATCGGCGTGGAAATACTCCTCGACCGCGAAGGTCAGGAGGTGAGGCCGACGGGCGTCGTCGGCGGAAGTTGGTCGGCCGGACTCGGCCATGCGTTGTTCTCGCTCCCTCGCTTGGGTTCGTTTGAACCGTAGGTGTTCCACAGATGATCGATGATGCGTTGCGCCGCGTGGCCGTCGCCGTAGGGATTCGTTATCGCGCTCACCTC
>CAZIXN010000097.1:2265-9947 GCA_964543215.1 uncultured Phycisphaera sp. | reverse complement strand
CTCCACGTCGTGACGACAAGCACGAGAGAAATCAGAGCCAGCACCGTAATACCACTGAACCACGTACGTCTACCATCGCGCGACGTCGCCCCCGCCCCGGCGCACCACCCAACCACCATCCACATCACCACCGCCGACGTCGGTTGAAAAAACGCCATGTCGAACGACCCGTGGACCAGCACCGCCGCCGCGGCACCGACCAGGCCCACTCGGATCCCCGCGTCGCTCGCGTACCGCCACCACGATGTACCCACGGCTACAAATCCGCCCAGCGCCGCCAACCGCCACGCCAACCCCCACACCGCGCCCGGCCCGACCACCTCGTTCCACGCCACCCACAACTCCAACCCCACCCACACCCCACCCACCAACAACAACCCATACACCACGCCACGCAACCCGCTCCCATCCTCACCGCCCTCGGACGGGTCGCTTAAGCGGCCAGCCCAAAAGCCCCACGCCCCCCGCACCAACCACCCCAACAACACCCCGCACCACAGCATCCCGCCCACCCCCAGCATCGCCACGAAATCCACCACGAAGCTGTGCGCGTTGGTCACCTCCTCGGGATTCAACGGCGACTTGAAGCGCAAATACATATCCCCGAACCCGCCGGGGCCGACGCCAATGAGCCACGCCCCCGGAAGTTCCGTCAACATCCGCCACGCCGCGCCCCAGTATTGCGCGCGGAACAGCACGCTCAGCTCGCCGCCGATGCCGTCGCCAACTTCCCCCGTCCCAGGCACCCCCCACACCAAGTAACGCAAGCCCACCGCGACATAAACCAGCGCGACACACGCCAGCGCAGCCGAGCCGATCAACCAACCCAAAGCCCGGGGATCGCCATCCCCCGGCTTTAGCGCACGCAGCAGCGCCACGCCGGCGACCCACGCGCACCCGATCCCCAGCGCCGCCATCCCCGCCGTCGAATTCGTCAACGCCACCACGCCGGCGGCGATCACAAACACGCCCAGGCCCAGCACGCACGATCCCACCCACCCACACCTGGCCTGGTCGCTTAAGCGACCAGGCCGCACCGCGCAACCCAGCCCCATCACGCCCAGCCCCGCCGCAAGCGTCGCCAGCACGTTGCTCAGACCGATGCCGCCGATCGCGTCGTTGGTGCGCAGCCGGCGTTCGTAGAGCTGCGCCTCGGCCGAGCCGGCTTCCCAGCCGCGCGCTTGCAGAAACGTGTCGCGCTGCTGCTCGAACATCGCCACCGTCGCGGCGTGTTCGGTGAAGCGATAGTTCAGCGCCTCGATCAGCAGCATCGCCGCGAACCCCGCGAGGATCGCCGTCGCCCACCGCCGTGCGTGGGGCCATTGCCCCAGATGCAGCGCCGCCAACCCCGCCGCGATGGCCCAAGTCCAACCCGTGCCGTGCCAGAGATGCTCGAACCGCTGCGGCATGAACACCGCCAGCGTCCACAGCCCCGGCATCAGGAGCGCCGCCGACTTCCACGCAAACCGCCCACCGGCCAAACCATGCACGATCAACGCCAACACCGCCGCGAGCGTGCCGAGCACCGCAAGGACACCGAAGCCCGCCGGCCCGAGCGTGGTGATGATGTCCGCCCCCGGCGAGCGTGGATCGACGTCGAAATCCAACCGCGGCAGCACGACCACCCACCACGGCACCAGGGCCGGCAACAGCAGCAGCGCCGTCGCCAGCGGGATCAGCCGACGCGCGATCCGCGTTGAGGTTGGAAGCTCATCCGGCATCGACGCAATCTACCGGCAGGCAGGAACCGCCGACGGTTCCGCATGCTCGGCTTCCGGGGGCGCGCAAAAACGCCGGCGTGCCGAGGAGGAGGCGACACACCGGCGGTGTTCACGCGTGCGACAGGTGACCCGTGGCCGCGCTTAGAGCGCGTCGTTGTCGGTTTCGCCGGTGCGGATGCGGACGACCTTGGTGAGTTCGTAGACGAACACCTTGCCGTCGCCGACGTTGCCGGTGCGGGCGGCGGTGGTGACGGCTTCGAGGGCCTTGTCGAGCTCTTCGCCCTTGACGGCGATCTTGAGCGAGACCTTGGGCACGAAGCCCACGTCCATCCGTCCGCCGCGGTAGCGTTCGGTGTGTCCTTTTTGTTTGCCGAAGCCTTTGCACTCCAGGGCGGTCATGCCCAGGATGCCCAGGCCGGCGAGCTTGCTCTTGATGCCGTCGATGCTGGACGGCTTGATGATCGCTTCGATCATGTACATGGTGATTGGTTCCTAAGAGTGAATCGGTCGGTAGTTCGGCAACCCCGGAACCCGCCCCGGTGAAGCCCGCGTTCAGAGAACGCGGGCTTCGGGGTGGGGTCAACACACGGAGATCAGATTTCGCGGGCGTGGTAGGACTTGATGTAGGTGCGTTGGAAGTCCGGGTAGGCGGACATATCGTGCTCGCCGAGGTCCAGGCCTTCGATTTCCTCTTCCTCGCTGACGCGGAGGCCGATGGTGAATTTCAGCGCCAGGAAGCCGATCACCGCCAGGATCACGGTCGCGATGCCGACAACAATGATGCCGATGAGCTGCGTCGCGAACTGCGCGCCGCCGGCCGAGTCGCCGAGCAGGCCCACGGCCAGCGTACCCCAGATGCCGCACACCAGGTGGACCGAGATCGCACCGACGGGGTCGTCGATCTTGATCTTGTCGAAGGCCAGCACCGAGAAGTAGACGATGCCACCGGCGATCGCACCGATCAGCACGGCTTCCCACATCGCCATCTGGTCCGCGCCGGCGGTGATGCCGACCAGCCCGGCAAGGATGCCGTTGAGTGCCATCGAGAGGTCCGGCTTGCCGCCGAAGACCCACGAGAAGATCGCCGTGCTCAGGCCCCCGGCTGCTGCGGCGAAAGTCGTCGTGCAAAGGACCAGCGACACCAGGCCCGCGTCGGCATTGAGTACCGAGCCGCCGTTAAAGCCGAACCAACCGAACCAAAGCAGGAACACGCCGATGGTCACCAGCGGCATGCTGTGGCCGGGGATCGGCTGCAGCGAACCGTCGGCCCCGTACTTGCCCAGCCGCGGACCCAGTACGATCGCTCCCACCAAGGCACCCCAGCCGCCGACCGAGTGCACGACCGTCGAGCCGGCGAAGTCGTAGAACGAGGTCTCGAGCTTGGCGAGGTAGCCGCCGCCCCAGTGCCACGAACCGACCAGCGGATATACCACGGCGGTGAAGAAGGTGATGAAGATCAGGAAGGGCAACACCTTGATCCGTCCGGCGACCGCACCGCAAACGATCGTCGCCCCGGTCGCACAGAACATCGCCTGGAAGAAGAAGTCCGCATAGGCGGTCATGTCCAGGCCGTACCCGCCGGCGGTCATGAGCGACGGGTCGTCCAAAATGTCACTGCCGTTGGCCAGGAAGCCAAACCCGGCAAACGCGAACCAGCCGGCCGATTCATCGCCAAAGCCCGGGTAGTGCAGGTTGAAGCCCATGATCCCGTAGGTCAGGAAGCCGATGCAGATGATCATCGAATTCTTGAACAGGATGTTGACCGTGTTTTTGGCACGCGTCAGGCCGGCTTCGAGCATCGCGAAGCCCAGGTGCATCAGAAACACCAGGCAACCCGCGATCAGAATCCACAGGTTGTCGATGGTGAACTTGGGCGTATCGACGATGACGACGTTGAAGTCATCGTCAAACGCGACCGAATAATCACCCGCTTCGGCCGCCGCGGCCTCGGCTTCGGCAAGCGCCGCGAGTTGTTCGGCCGTGGCTTCCGCCGCTTCCTCCACCGCTTCGACCGCCTCGGCCACCGCTTCTTCCGCGTCCTGCGCGAACGTCGGCTCGGCGATGCCCACGGCCAGCATCAGCGCTGCGATCAGCAGCACCGCCGGGGCGATGCCCGCCAGCTTCTCCCAGACTTGGGACCAGATTCCTCGTTTGTGCCTCATCTCAACGGACTCCTGAAAAGTGATTCGATGCGGGCCTCGGCGACGGGTGAATTCGAACCGGCGACGACAACCCACGACCTCTAACGAGCCGGCAACATAAAGCGAAACTGCGCGAAAGGCAATCGCTGTTTGACAGATTTGCATAAAAAAATCGCGTTCTAGAATTTTACTGCCTGATAATCATGAAAAAGCGGACGCCCGTGAAGGCGTCCGCTCATCGCCCCCCACGACCGTCGCGGGGGTGGCCTGCTTTTATGTAACCTCTCCACCTATGCGAAGCCCGTGCCAAGCTCGGACGACCCCGACAGATTTTTCCATCCACACACGTCATGTTTGACGCAAATCTCTGTGAATACAGCAGTTTACGGGAAAAATCGTAGGTTCAAAATCCTCACCCGCACATCCGGTTCCCGCAAACCAGGTCCGCCGCATTGCCTAGATTTCGCGCTCTACCCAGAATTTCGCACACAATTTGAGCGGTCCCACGCCGACTCCCGCCAGCCCACGCCCACCACGCGGGAGACGCGGAAAAAATCGATTCCCGGCACGCCCCCGTAGGACCGGCCACCCGATCCCCTTAGACTTAGCTCCACTTCACCACTGACCTCCGCCATCTCCACCCACTCGCCACCATGCCAGCCGCGGCAGGCCACGCAGCCCCCCGGCCAACCGTGATCAGGGAATTCCACACCATGACCCCGCGACCCCGCCCCAACACCGTCACCCGCGCCGCCCTCGCACGCCCGACCGCATCCCTCTGCCTCAGCGCCGCCGTCCTTCTGGCCCCGCCCGCCCTGCACGCCCAGACCCCCGCCACGCCCGCCGCCCCACAAACCCTGAGCACCCCGGGCGCCCCCGAAGCCGACGCCCCCAACCCCGACGCCCAGCCCGCTCAGCAGGCGTTCGACCTGCCCCGCCTCCTCACCGACACCCTCGTGCAGACCACCAGCCTCGACGACCCCGTCTGGCAGCTCGACGCCCTCGACGGCCGAACACCCCTGCTCATCCCCATCCGCATCACGCCCGGCCAAACCGTCACCACGCTCGATCAGCCCGCCGTTTCGCTGGGCGGTGCCCGGTTCGTCGGCTGGTACGTCCCCACGCCCGACCCCGCCAACACCGCGCAGCCCGGCAACCGAAACTTCCACCGCGGCGTCGATGAGGCCGCCGACTTCGCGCAGCAGCCCCGCTTCGTCGCCGGCGACTCCCGCTTTGCCCACCTCCTGGGCGACCCCAACGCCGATCCCACCGGCGGCGCACTCGACCAACCCCAGCCCCAGGCCGAACCCCTCGCGGCCGGCCCGCGCCTGGCTCGCTCGATCACCGTCGCGCCCGACGGCACGATCACCTGGAAACTCGATCGCTCCTTTCAGGGAGCTTCGCTCAAGACCGGCGAAAGCCTCTACCTCCTCAAGCTCGACCCGCTGCGACTCCGCGACCAGCAACCCGACGCCGGCGAACGCATCGCCCGCAACCAGGGCGAAAGCACCGCCGAGTTCAACCTCCGCCGCCGCGCCGCGCAGGAAGCGGCCCGCTCCAACCAGCAGGCCTTCCGCGGCGTGCGCGAGGCCGTCCAGAACCTGCCCGAAACCTTCACCGTGCCGCTGAACCAACTGCCCGGCTCGGTGGTGTGGGCGGTGATGCAGCGGCAGGACCGCCGGCCGTCGCTGACGTTCGAAGGCAGCGCGGCCGGCCTGCCGTGGGCCGTGGACGACGCCACCTTCGCCGCCTTGCGCGGACAGGCCGGCTCAACCGGAGGCGGCACCTTGACCACCGACGCCGACCCCATCGCCACGCTCGACACGCTGGCATCCCGCGGCGACACGCTCTCGCTGCGCGCCGCATCCCTCGCGCTCGCGGGCGCCAACCGCTTCCGCGAGATGTCCGCCGGCGACGCCGTGGCGCGACTCGCCCAAAAACTCGTGCTCTCCAAGGACGGACCGGCCGCACGCACCACCATCGATGCCCTGGCCGAAATCGACCCGCCCACCGACGCCACCCGCCGCCTGCTCGACATCGCCGCACAGACCGACGACCCGCTCGCCAAACTCGCCGCCCTGCGTGCCAGCCTGCGCAGCTCCGCCGACAACCCCGCCGCCGTCGCCCGCATCCTCCAGCAGGCCGACGCCGTGCTCACCGATCCCAACGGCCCGCCGGCCGAAGAAGTCCTCGCCGCCCTGGCGGGCACGAACGAAACCAGCCGCAGCGGCGCACCCCAAGCCGCGCTGCCGGCCCTCACCGTCGGCGTGCGCTTCGAAGCCATCCCCGCCGACCGGCGACCCGACGCCATCCGCTGGGTCCTCGCCCACGCCGACCAACCCCAAGGCCTGCCCGCCGCCTGGCTGGACATCAAGCTCCTCGGCGGCGGCGACCTCCTGCTCCGCGAAACCCTCGACCAGCTCGCCGCCGTCGAAGTCATCTACCCCGAATCACAGGCCGCGCCCATCGCCGAGCCCGATCGCCCGACACTCTCGCAAACCTTCCGCGGCTTCGTCTTCGGCGGTGACCATAGCGCAACCGACGCCACGAACGACGCCACGCCCGCCGCCGGCCAACCCGACACGCCGGCGCTGCGGATCGCGCCCCTGCCCCTGACCTCCGCGCAGCACGGCCTGTTCACCGCGCTCAACCACGACGACTCCGCCCTCCGCCAGCAAGCCTGGGCCGTGCTCCCCGCTTTCACGCTCAGCACCACCGGCGGGGCCACCGACGCCGACGCCATCCTCATCCGCCTCGTCGAAACCGGCACCGCCGCCACGCCCACGCCCACCACGCTCGTGCCCTACCTCCGCGGCGTGCTGGCCGATAGCACCCACACCGCCGCCGCCACCACCGCGCTGATGAGCGTCACGAAAAGCGCCGACGCCGACGCCTCGGCACAAGCCGTCGCCGCGCTGCTCAACCCCGGCACCGACGCGCAGGGCCAACCCCGCCGCCCGGCCATCAGCCAGGCTTGGAACCAACTCGAACCCGACGCCCGCGCCGCCTTCGCCGCCGCCGTCTACCGCCAGCAGCTCGGCAGCGACACCCCCGTCGCCGCGCTCGCCGCCCACGACCAGGCCGGCTCGTGGTTCGCCCGGCAACTCGATGAAGGCATTGTCCCCGCGCCCGGCGACTGGCTCGAACCGCTCGGCGGCGAAACCCAGGCCCTCGACCTGGCCGGCTCCGCCGACGACACGCTCGCCCACGGCGCGCTCGCCGCCCTCGCCGCCGCCGTCGGTGCCGACGCCGATGCGCAGCGCGCCGTCATCGAACGCCTCGGCACCGCGCCCCGCGCCGCCGACGAACTGCAAACGCAATGGCCCGCCGTCCAGCGCGAGCTCATCGTTGCCCAGCTCGAAGACGCCGCCGGCGAATACCGACTCGTCCTGCTCGTCACCCAAGGCTCGCCCAGCCCCGCATCCAACCCCGGCTTCGCCGGCGACCCCGAATCCTTCCCCGGCAACGAAACCTTCGACGACAGCCCCGCCGATCCCAACACCGAAGCAACCGACACCACCACCCCCATCACCCCCGCCAACATCACCCTGGGCATCGTCGAACTCAACGTCGCCGGCGACCGCATCTCCCTCACCGGCGACCCCATCACCCTCGACGTCCCCGACAACTTCGCCGCCCTGCGCATCGCCGACCCGCTCCAACTCCGAAACTTCCCCACCCCCGACGTCGCCCGTCTCCCGCTCGAACAAGTCGCCGGCCCCATCGACCTCCGAAGAAACGCCAACAACCTCTGGACCGGCACCGCCGCCTTCGGCCCGGCCCACACCCTCGAAGTCCGCATGGAACCCGTCCGCTGATC